>NZ_CP109901.1:602204-903306 GCF_033095805.1 Serratia sp. UGAL515B_01
CTATCACCGCCAACACAATGTCTTTTGCTGTAATGCCTTCAGCGGCATCACCCGTTACTTCAATTTTCATCGTCTTGGCACGTCCCTGTTTCAGGGTCTGGGTTGCCAATACGTGTTCAACTT
Source organism: Serratia sp. UGAL515B_01 (assembly GCF_033095805.1). NCBI lineage: Bacteria > Pseudomonadati > Pseudomonadota > Gammaproteobacteria > Enterobacterales > Yersiniaceae > Serratia > Serratia sp. UGAL515B_01. The sequence continues at coordinate 602,328 of NZ_CP109901.1, forward strand.
CTGAGGTGCCAATACCAAAGGCTAACGAACCGAAAGCACCGTGTGTTGCTGTATGGGAATCGCCGCACACAATAGTCATGCCCGGCAGCGTCATGCCTTGCTCAGGGCCGATAACATGGACAATCCCTTGGAAAGGGTGATTCAGGTCGTACAGTGAGACACCGAATTCCGCGCAGTTCTTGATCAGCTCCTGCATTTGAATACGTGCCATTTCACCACTGGCATTGATGTCTTTCGTCTGGGTTGAAACGTTGTGATCCATGGTGGCAAACGTTTTGCTAGGTTGGCGTACTTTACGGCCCATTGCTCGTAGACCATCAAAAGCCTGTGGAGAGGTTACTTCATGTACCAGATGGCGATCGATATACAACAGTGGTGTTTCATTAGGCGCTTCATGAACCACGTGGGCATCGTATAATTTCTGATATAACGTCTTAGCCATGATTTATGCTCCCTGAGCCACAAAGCGGGCAATAATATCACCCATTTCATTCGTACCTATTGCTTTGCCACCACCTGCCAGATCGGCAGTACGATAACCTTGTTCCAATGCCTGATTGATAGCGCGTTCAATTGCATCTGCAGCTTCATCTGCCCCTAGGCTGTAACGCAGCAACAGAGTGGCCGACAGAATTTGTGCTATCGGATTGGCGATATTTTTGCCCGCAATATCTGGTGCAGAACCCCCAGCGGGTTCGTAGAGGCCAAAGCCTTGTTCATCCAGGCTGGCAGACGGCAACATACCCATTGAACCGGTGATCATGGCGCATTCGTCAGACAGAATATCGCCGAACAGGTTAGAGCACAGCATGACATCGAACTGGGATGGATCTTTGATTAACTGCATGGTGGCATTGTCGATATACATATGTGACAGCGACACATTAGGATATTCTTTCGCCACTTGAGAAACCACTTCACGCCACAAAACCGAACTTTGCAAGACGTTAGCTTTATCAATAGACGTGACTTTATGGTGACGTTTACGCGCAGATTCAAAGGCGATTCGCGCAATACGTTCGATCTCAAAGCGGTAATAGACTTCGGTGTCGAAAGCATGCTCATGCATACCTTGGCCTTCACGCCCCTTTGGCTGACCAAAATAGATCCCGCCGGTCAGCTCACGAACGCACAGAATATCGAAACCCCTTGCTGCTATGTCGGCACGCAGTGGGCAAAAGTCCTCTAGCCCCTGGTATAGACGTGCGGGGCGCAGGTTACTAAACAGTTTAAAATGTTTACGCAGAGGTAACAGTGCGCCGCGCTCAGGTTGCTCTGCCGGTGGCAGATGTTCCCATTTTGGGCCACCAACTGAGCCGAATAAAATGGCATCGGCTTGTTCACAACCAGCGATGGTTGCTGCTGGTAACGGTGTGCCATGACGATCGATGGCGATACCTCCAACGTCGTACTCGCTGGTGGTGATGCGGATACCAAAACGCTGGCGGACAGCATCCAAAACTTTATGTGCTTGGGACATTACTTCCGGGCCGATTCCGTCTCCGGGTAAGACGGCAATATGGTAAGTCTTCGTCATGTTCACACCGTTTCCTGATTATTTTGATGTTTATTTTGCTGCAGACGCTGTTTTTCTTTTTCTACCTGCTGTGAGCGCCAAATATTATTCAGCACGTGAATCATTGCCTTGGCAGAAGATTCAACAATGTCGGTTGCCAGACCAACGCCGTGAAAACGGCGGCCGTTATAAGAAACCACGATATCAACCTGACCTAACGCGTCGCGTCCCTGACCTTTAGCGGTCAGTTGGTATTTTACCAGTTCAATAGGGTATTCGGTAATGCGGTTGATGGCTTGGTAAACGGCATCTACCGGGCCATTTCCGGTAGCGGCTTCTGATTTCTCTTCATTACCGCAGATCAGCTTGACCGAAGCGGTTGCCATAATGCTGCTACCGGACTGTACGCTGAAGTATTCCAGGCTGAACTGCTCTGGCTCTTCCTGCTGCTTATTGATGAAAGCCAATGCTTCCAGATCGTAATCAAAAACTTGGCCTTTCTTGTCGGCTAATTTCAGGAAAGCGGTGTACAGAACGTCCAGATCGTAATCCTGTTCCTTGTAGCCCATCTCTTCCATACGGTGTTTTACCGCAGCACGGCCGGAACGCGAGGTCAAATTTAACTGCACATCTTTCAGACCAATGGTCTGCGGTGTCATGATTTCGTAGTTCTCACGATTTTTCAACACGCCATCCTGATGGATGCCTGATGAGTGCGCGAAGGCATTGGAGCCTACGATAGCCTTATTGGCCGGGATTGGCATATTGCACAGTTGACTGACTAACTGGCTGGTACGGTAAATTTCCTGATGATTGATATTAGTGTGCACATTCATAATGTCCTGACGGACCTTGATCGCCATGATCACTTCTTCCAGTGAACAGTTACCGGCACGTTCGCCAATACCGTTCAATGTTCCTTCCACCTGCCGTGCCCCCGCCTGCACTGCGGCTATAGAGTTACCCACTGCCATACCTAAATCGTCGTGACAGTGAACGGAAATAATGGCTTTATCAATGTTAGGTACGCGGTTATACAGTGTAGTGATGATGCCGCCAAACTGATTCGGTGTGGTGTAACCGACAGTATCTGGAATATTGATGGTGGTAGCACCAGCATTGATTGCGGCCTCGACTACTCGGCACAGGTTATCAATCGGCGTGCGGCCTGCATCTTCACAAGAGAACTCAACGTCATCGGTATAATTGCGGGCACGTTTCACGGAACGTACTGCCATCTCCAGAACTTCGTCGAAAGAACGTTTTAATTTTGATTCGATATGTAAGGTAGAGGTGGCCAGGAACACGTGGATACGGAAAGCTTCGGCAACGCGCAACGCTTCGGCAGCGACGTCGATGTCTTTATCAACACAGCGAGCCAGGCCGCAAACTCGGCTATTTTTGATCTGGCGTGCGATGGTCTGTACGGACTCAAAATCACCAGGGGAAGAAACCGGGAAACCGACCTCCATTACATCGACCCCCATCCTTTCCAGCGCCATGGCGATCTGAATCTTTTCCTTTACGCTCAGGCTTGCCTGTAATGCCTGCTCTCCATCACGTAATGTGGTATCGAAAATAATGACTTGTTGGCTCATCGTGTCTTTCCTTGTCGTATGTGTTTCACGCTAAGCGGGCAAAAAAAAACCCGCGCAGTAGCGCGGGTTCTTATAGATGATTGGCTGAATCAGTACTGAACTCTGGCCACCAGCATACCGCGCAATAGAGATGCGTTTAGTAGTAGGCTTAGTAGGCGGTTAGTGCGGTTCATCACAATCGGTTTCTCAAAAATTATTTCGTTACATGATTGATACTTTATTGGCTTTGTTATGTCAATACCTTCTGGAAAAGAAGGCGTGCTGTAGGCTGTTTTTTAATTGCCGAAGTGCCCTCCTGGTTGGTGCTCATTGAGTGCATTGGTACATTTTTCGTCGTCTATTTGGCATACCTTACAATGCAGTTCACGTTTAGCACTGTGCTCCAAAGATCGCCAGTGGTGTTAGCAAGCAATTAAAACACAGCATAGTAACTGGCGTTACCGGTCAACAGGCAGAAAAAAGGTGATTAGATGAAGAAAAGGAGTTGTTTTGCGATTTTTTTAGCATAAATTGCATCGATATTGTGCTGTGGCATTGATTCTAATAACTGCTCGGTTAAACTCTCCAATTGCAAAAAGGTGAGTAGGTACAGGATGATGCAAACAATCTAAAGTCACCATTGTATTCACTATGTGAATTTATGGTCTTTTTATATTGTTTATACATATTAATTGGATTGAATGATACATGAGAGTCAATGAAGTGGGACTAAATCTCCTTATTCGAATCGTGTATAATTGTCCATCATCTGATTTTATGGTCTGTTCAGATAGTTGATGAGTGCTATTCAAGAGCTCGCTACTCAGGTGTTTACCTGCCAAATTTTGAGAGTCATTAGGTTGTACCCCTTTAATTGTCTATGGTGTTGTTGCAGCCCTAAAAGCACGTCGCCAATGTTAAAGGTATCGATAGGCTAATCCAAACCTGACAACGCAAAGAACGAACGGGATTTTTGGGTGGCCCCATTTGATTGCATTGTGACGTTATTTTTTGCTTATTTTTTCATGTCTTAACTCAAGGCTCGAGTTTTGCCCTGCACTCAAATAACTGCCAGTGGCGATAACGTGTAATTAAGGGACACAATTTTGGCACGTTTCAGATGGGTTTTTCAGATGTGATATGTTTGCAAACCAAACCTTAATATAATGTGTTGTACCATTTTTATAGGATGATGCTCGATTGTTATCTACAGTAGATAGTCAATAGGGATAACTAATTCTGCTATGCAGGAACAATGACACCACACTTTCTGTGACATTGCCTTGCATGTTGGCGGAATTATCTACATAGGACTTAGTGGAGCGTGAGATGTCTGAATATAATTCAGGAACTGTCTTGGAAAAAGAAAACAGTGATATTCACCTGCGTAGCGTGGACCTTAATTTGCTTACTGTTTTTGATGCCGTCATGCAGATGCAGAATATTACTCGTGCGGCAAATTCGTTGGGTATGTCACAGCCTGCGGTAAGTAATGCGGTAGCGCGTTTGAAAGTTATGTTCAACGATGAGCTTTTTGTTCGTTTTGGCCGTGGGATCCAACCCACTATGCGTGCGCGCCAGCTTTTTGGTCCCGTACGGCAGGCATTGCAATTGGTCCAAAATGAGCTGCCTGGAGCAGGTTTTGATGCCCTGAGCAGCGAGCGTACTTTTGTGCTCTCTATTTGTAGCCCGCTAGACATACGTCTGACAGCCAAAATAATCAACAACGTCAAAAAAATGGCACCTAATGTGCGGTTGCAGACAAAATCCGATTTAAGTAAGAACATTGAGCACCAGTTACGTTACCAAGAAATGGATTTCGTTATTGGTTATACCCGCTTTGAACAGCCTGACTTTCAAAATATTACATTATTTGATGATGAGTTAATCCTGGTTGCGGCACACTCACATCCACGGTTGTTGAATAGTCTTACCCAAGAACAACTGTTGGCTGAGCAGCATGCAGTCATTTCGTTAGAACGTTTCTGCTCTTTTAGTAAACCCTACTACCGAGAAGAAGTGATACAGCGGGTTATCACGCAACAATGTACCGATCTTTTCAGCGTATTGAATATTGTTTCAATGACTGAAATGGTGGCAATTACCCCGCGATGGTTTGCTCAGCAACATGCGGAAATGCTCGGTTTAAAATTAATTCAATTGCCATGGAAAAAGAAAAGTGTGGCTTGTTATCTTTCTTGGCATGAGTCCGCTGAACGTGATAAGGGACATCAATGGATGAAGTCCGTGCTGAGTCAATCTGAATTATTGCGTTAAGTCAGTGATTTATTAACCCTGCGTACTTGCGTGTGCGTAGGGTTAATGCTGGTAGATATTGGGGAAGAGGTAATAACATGTTTGCTAGCAATCAAGAAAGTTCTCTTTTTTAAGCGGTGACTTTTAAATTTCTTAATTATTTGAAATGAAATTCTGAAAAAAAAGTTATAATTGGTGTTTTAAACTAAATGAATCACTGCAGTATTTATCTTTATCTCACACGTTGAATGAAAATTTTATAAATTTTTTCACGCGGTGTTGATATGTGACACAAGTCGCTAAATAAAGACTCGCTGCGAGTCTGTGTTCCATGTCCAACTCGTCTGAAGCTTAAAATGTCGCGGTATTCAGCACATCTATTCAGAAATTACATTTTTGTTGCTTCCTCTATGGCATGCAAATCGATTCCGAACGATTTGTTTAGGTATAATTATTACTCATCTGAAGCGCTTATCTGAGTGAAGTCATCGGGGGTTACTCGATAGCGACCTGTACTTACAGTAATACTGAAGGACTCTCAATTTGTCGAAATCCAGCAGCGAAGTAGTGAAAGTAATCTGAATTTAAGCTCACACAACTACGCTGAAATTCCTTTTCTGGCTTAGATAGAGTAGGTAGACTGCGCAAAAAAAGTAAACACGTGTAAGCTGATATGTGAAAGCTTAAATTTCGATCACGGTCTACTGTTTGATTCATTTCAGGCTCAGGGCGCTTATGACCAACACTTTATCGCAATACCATCTTGTTCATCGTATACAACATCAGATTTCCTACCGCGCTGAGCGTACGGCTTTCCGCCAGTGGTCCCCTCAGGGAGAAACACGGCTGAGTTGGTTGCAGGTCGGGCAACACACCCATCATATTGCTTGTGCTTTGCTTGCTCTCGGTGTGGAGGTTCAGGAACGCATCGCTATTTTTGCCAATAACTGCATGGCTTGGTCGTTAGCTGATCTGGCGATCCTGCAGTTGCGAGCTGTCAGTGTACCGCTTTATGCCACCAATACGCCTACCCAGGCGGCATTTATAATCAATGATGCTGATATTCGTGTTGTTTTTGTCGGCGAACAGGAGCAACTAGATGCAGCAATTGCACTTCGTGGCCTGTGCCCACAACTCAAACATATTATTGTGTTCGATGATACTGCCGATTTGCGTGGTTGCGATATTGCTGAGTACCTGAGTCATTTTGAGCAAGCGGTTGAAATTAAAAGTTTTAATAAGTTGTTTCAGCAACGGATTGCCGAGAGTAACTTGCAGGACTTGTTTACGCTGATCTACACCTCGGGTACAACTGGAGAGCCGAAAGGCGTAATGCTCGATTACCAAAATATGGCAGCACAATTGCAATTGCATGACGATCGTCTGACGGTAACTGAGGATGATGTCTCCCTCTGTTTCTTGCCGATGTCGCATGTTTTTGAGCGTGCCTGGAGCTTCTTCATTATGCATACCGGTGCGCAGAATGTTTATTTACCAAACACCGAGTGGGTGCGTGAAGCGATGGTTGCCGTACAGCCAACACTAATGTGTGCAGTACCGCGTTTTTATGAGAAGGTTTTCAGTGCAGTGCATGAGAAAGTTGCGCGTGCTCCATGGTTGCGTCGAGCTTTATTTCATTGGGCTATTGTTTGCGGTGAGCGAAAATTCTTGCAGGAACGAGCAGGAAAACCGCTTGGCAAGCTGTTTGATCTTTCGCATCGTTGGGCAGATAAGCTGGTGTTGAGCAAATTACGCTCACTCTTAGGTGGTCGTGTTCGATTTTTGCCTGCTGCTGGTGCCAGGCTGGATGACAATGTCATCCTTTTCTTCCAGGCGATGGGAGTGAACATAAAATACGGTTACGGTATGACAGAGACCTGTGCCACGGTATCTTGCTGGGAAGAAAATAATTTTCGCTTTGGCTCTATTGGTAAACCGCTGCCGGGAATAGACGTGCGGATTGGTGACGAGAGTGAAATACAGGTTCGCGGCCCAATCGTTATGCGTGGTTATTTCAATAAGCCGTTGGAAACAGCAAGCGCGTTTACCGTCGACGGTTGGCTCAAGACTGGTGATGCTGGTGCGATCGATGATAACGGTAACTTGTTTATTACCGAACGGTTAAAGGATCTGATGAAAACTTCTGGCGGTAAATACATAGCCCCGCAAATGCTAGAAGGAACCTTGGTACAAGATCGATTTATTGAACAAGTGGCTATCATTGCTGATGCACGCAAGTTTGTTTCGGCGTTGATTGTGCCAAGTTTTGAGTCGCTGGAAGAATATGCCAAATCGATAAACCTAAAGTATCATGATCGACTTGAGTTGCTGCGTAACGGTCAGATTATTGAAATGTTCGAAAATCGGTTGTGTGAGTTGCAAAGGGAGCTGGCTCTCTTTGAGCAGGTGAAAAAATTTACTCTATTGCCGAGGGCTTTTTCAATGGAGTTGGGGGAACTGACCCCAACGCTAAAACTACGACGTAAGATCATCTTGCAGCATTATCACAATGAGATTGAGTCAATGTATCAGGAAAAGTGATGGTACTCATGCCACGAGCGTTGGGTAGATAGTAATACTTCTGTAATTGTTTCACTGTGCAAAACAATGTCTAGCTGAAATTCCGTCCAGCTAGTGGATTGTCACTTTAGACCGGCGATCCTCAGCAAGATAGCAATACCCTTACTTTTGTTAATTTTTATGTCGTTTGCCTGACCCTGAGTCAAACGTTATGTTAAGAGATAAAGCCTAGGCTGTGTCCCATAACTGTACGCGACAGCCGCTGGCGATCATTTACGCGCAGAGCAAGGCGTGAGCCGTGAGGTTTGGTGGGCCAAATAAACGGCGAACAACGCAGCAATACGCGCAAATGGCCCCAGCCCTTAGGGGCGCGCCCCAAAAGCCCATTCTTTGTGTTGTCGGGCTTGAACAGAGGACCGCACTCTGCCCCTCACCCTCCGCCTTGATAATGGGCTTTTGGGTCTGCGACGGCACCACGGACAATTAAGGGACACAGCCTAGATAGTTCATTAATTTTTGGGGGTCATCCCCATTACAGACGCCGTGTTTTGGCGTTATAGAAGATATGTAAGCCTGGAGGCGAACTCATGGAAATGTTGTCAGGGGCCGAGATGGTCGTCCGATCATTGATTGACCAGGGTGTTAAGCACGTATTCGGCTATCCCGGCGGTGCAGTACTTGATATTTATGATGCCCTCCACACGGTTGGGGGAATAGATCATATACTGGTAAGGCATGAGCAGGGTGCAGTGCATATGGCCGACGGCTATACGCGTGCTACGGGAGAGGTAGGGGTTGTGCTGGTCACGTCAGGCCCAGGAGCAACCAATGCTATAACTGGCATTGCCACTGCCTACATGGACTCTATCCCGATGGTGATACTTTCTGGTCAGGTTCCCAGCTCGCTGATTGGCTATGACGCCTTTCAGGAATGCGATATGGTCGGGATCTCCCGCCCTGTAGTTAAACATAGTTTTTTGGTTAAACGCACAGAAGATATTCCTTCCGTATTGAAGAAAGCATTCTACCTAGCTTCTACTGGCCGTCCAGGGCCGGTGGTTATCGATCTGCCTAAAGATATCGTTGGTCCAGCAGTGAAAATGCCATATTCCTACCCAAAAGAAGTCAGCATGCGCTCCTACAATCCCACGGTTCAAGGGCACCGTGGGCAAATAAAACGTGCACTGAAGACCATGCTATCGGCCAAAAAACCGGTGATGTATGTAGGGGGCGGGGCGATCAATGCAGGTTGTCACCAGGAGCTGTTGCAGTTGGCAGAAAAACTCAATTTTCCGGTTACTTGCACACTGATGGGGCTTGGTGCGTTTCCAGGCACTCATCGGCAAAGCGTTGGTATGCTGGGAATGCATGGCACTTATGAAGCCAATAACACCATGCACCATGCTGACGTTATTTTTGCTGTCGGTGTGCGTTTCGATGATCGTACTACTAATAATCTGCTCAAATATTGTCCGGATGCGACAGTATTACATATTGATATTGATCCAACCTCCATTTCAAAAACGGTTGATGCCGACATCCCGATTGTTGGTGATGCCAAACTGGTACTGATGGAGATGTTGGAATTGCTGAAGCAGGATGGGCAAATACAAGATTTTGATGCGCTGCGTGATTGGTGGCAATCCATTGAACAATGGCGCGCGCGTAATTGCCTAAGCTACAACAAAGACAGCGGAACGATTAAGCCCCAGGCTGTAATTGAGACTCTGCACCGCCTGACCAAAGGTGATGCTTATGTTACGTCTGATGTAGGTCAACACCAAATGTTTGCTGCACTTTACTATCCGTTTGATAAGCCGCGTCGTTGGATCAATTCCGGGGGGCTGGGAACGATGGGGTTCGGATTACCTGCAGCACTGGGGGTAAAACTGGCTCTGCCGGAAGAAACGGTAGTGTGTGTCACTGGTGACGGTAGTATTCAGATGAACATCCAGGAGTTATCTACCGCGTTGCAGTACAACTTGCCCGTTGTTGTGGTTAACTTGAACAACCGTTATCTCGGAATGGTGAAGCAATGGCAGGATATGATCTATTCTGGCCGTCATTCACAGTCCTACATGGATTCCCTACCAGACTTTGTCAAACTGGCAGAAGCCTATGGTCACGTAGGGATAGCAATTCGCACACCCGATGAGCTGGAAAGCAAGTTGGTACAGGCGTTGGCAGAAAAAGAACGTCTGGTGTTTGTTGATGTGACCGTCGATGAAACCGAACATGTTTATCCGATGCAGATCCGCGGTGGAAGCATGGACGAAATGTGGTTAAGCAAAACGGAGAGAACTTGATGAAGCGCCGTATCTTATCTGTCTTACTGGAAAATGAATCCGGTGCGTTGTCGCGCGTTGTCGGACTGTTCTCTCAACGCGGCTATAACATAGAAAGTTTGACGGTGGCACCAACGGACGATCCTACTCTGTCACGTATGACGATCCAGACGGTGGGAGATGAGAAGATCCTGGAACAAATTGAAAAACAGCTGCATAAACTGGTCGATGTGCTGCGTGTTACTGAATTGATCCAGGGGGCGCACGTTGAACGCGAAATTATGCTGGTGAAGCTCCAGGCTAGTGGCTATGGGCGTGAAGAAGTAAAACGTAGTACAGATATTTTCCGTGGGCAGATTGTTGATGTGACCGCTTCCCTTTACACCGTCCAGCTAGCGGGCACCAGTGATAAACTCGATGCTTTCCTCAATACTGTACGTGAAGTGGCTGAAATCGTTGAAGTGGCGCGTTCGGGAATTGTAGGTGTATCGCGCGGTGACAAGATCATGCGTTAAAGTTGCTTTACTGTTGAGGTTGATGACAAGGTATTTTTTCGTCTTAGATACACAGCCTAGTGCAACGGAAGAATATAGGTTAAAACCTTTTTAACATACGTCAACAGTCTGGTTCTGGATAGAGGGCGTGGCTTGCAGACCACGCCCTTTCTTTTTACTTTTTGCCCTTTTACTGGCACCTTATCTGCAAAAGCGATTGCTCATCAATGAGTTCTGCTGTTAGATCCAAATACAGGGGTGAATAATCATAGTGCCTGTGAGGCAGGGTTACTTTTATCTTTATCCTTTCAATCAGCTGCATTTGCGCGCAAGTTGAAAGCGATTAAGGTATAACCGCAATTTTGTTTCTATTCTATTTTCAGCGTCATTAAAGGGGTTAACGTGAAACTGGATGAAATCGCGCGTCTCGCAGGCGTTTCGCGCACTACGGCCAGTTATGTCATCAATGGCAAAGCGAAGCAATATCGTGTCAGTGATAAAACCGTCGAGAAAGTGATGGCCGTAGTCAGGGAACACAACTATCACCCAAATGCTGTCGCTGCTGGGTTGCGTGCAGGCCGCACAAGATCAATCGGTTTGGTGATACCTGATCTTGAAAATACCAGTTACACGCGTATTGCCAATTATCTCGAACGTCAGGCACGTCAACGAGGTTATCAACTGCTTATTGCCTGTTCTGAAGATCAATCGGACAATGAGATGCGTTGCGTTGAACATCTACTGCAGCGCCAGGTTGATGCGATCATTGTTTCAACAGCACTACCGCCTGAACATCCTTTCTATCAACGCTGGGCCAACGATCCGTTCCCGATTATTGCATTGGATCGTGCCCTAGATCGTGAGCATTTTATCAGCGTCGTTGGTTCCGATCAGGAGGACTCATTTGCTCTTGCACAGGAACTTCGCGGCTTCCCGGCTAAATCGGTGCTGTATCTTGGTGCTCTGCCTGAACTTTCAGTCAGCTTCCTTCGTGAACAGGGTTTTCGTCAGGCTTGGCAGGATGATGAACGCCAGGTGGATTATCTCTATGCTAACAGCTACGAGCGTGATGCTGCGGGTATTCTGTTTGCCGAATGGCTAAAAACACATCCTATGCCGCAGGCGCTATTTACCACGTCTTTTTCTCTGTTACAGGGGGTAATGGATGTGACGCTTAAACAATATGGACGTTTGCCGGCAGATTTAGCCATTGCTACTTTTGGTGATCATGAGTTACTTGATTTCCTTGAGTGTCCGGTGCTCGCTGTGGCGCAGCGCCATCGTGATGTTGCTGAAAGGGTGCTTGAACTCGTGCTTGCCAGTCTTGACGAACCGCATAAGCCTAAAGCAGGTCTGACGCGTATTCGTCGCAATTTATTCCGCCGCGGAAGTTTGAGTCGAAAATAAATCAAAAGGGGGGTGTTTTGTATGTATGCCCCTCATTCTGAAGCACGTCTCTGAGTGTGGCGAAAGTCGCGTTCAACTCACAAACTGTAAGCGCTAACAGCTTGTCATCAAGGCAAAAATCAGAGAAGCGTTTTTCTTAAACTCTATAGCGTTAATGTTCTTTTATGTATAAAAGTAGTTAAATACTCTGCTATAAGCACTTTGCCATTTTTATATTTTACTTTTAATCAAGGAGTCACCTTATTTTTTACCGTTTGCTTGAGTTTCATCCTGCTTGATGAAGGAGAAAACCAATAAATTAAGAATGATCTTTTTATTTAACTCATTTAAAACAATGTGTTATGGTGTTTTCTTTGTTTTATGATTCTTATGACACCGTTAATGGGAATACTCTTAAATTTGCTGAGTTCCTGAGATTAATTGTAAACGGGTGTTTTGGAAAAAATCTTGCCAGCTAGATTTAAATTGTATTGCATGGTAAGCCATCTCCAAATGGTGTAATTTTACGCGTGTTTTTTAAAGAGATAATTGAAGTAAAATAGTGCGTAGTAAGTCGCCAAGTCCTCATTATGCTCATTAAGTCAATGGGTTATGACATTCAAGCTCAAATGAACTAACCAAGGTTAAGCCTTTTTCCAATGCGGATTTAAACAGGTGGTCATCTGTGATTGCTATGTTGAAAAGTGAGACTTGTGTGGCAGAAGGAAGTCATTGAGTTATTTAATCGTCAATTTTGATGGTTTTGTTCTCATTTTTCTCGATTGTAAAATAATCCTCTTTAATCATGGTGTTATTTTTTATTTATTAAATAAATAAAGTTCCTTTCGTGAGTTCGTTCGCAAAATGACTAGAGAAATATTGCCTAACCGATCTTTCTCTGGCTTGACAAGGTTTTCATACCCTCCGTAAACTCCATGTGTGTGGGAAATTGTGGTGTAAAGTGGTGAAAAAAGTCACCAGGGAGTAGCTCAGGCATGTTCCGTGGAGCAACGATGGTTAACCTCGACAGTAAAGGTCGGCTTGCTGTACCTACCCGCTACCGGGATTTACTGAATGAGGAATCGCAAGGTCAAATGGTTTGCACCATTGATCTCCATCAGCCCTGCCTACTGCTTTACCCGTTACCCCAATGGGAAATCATTGAGCAAAAATTATCTCGTCTGTCGAGCATGAATCCCGCTGAGCGCCGTGTTCAACGCTTACTTTTAGGGCATGCCAGCGAGTGTCAGATGGATAGTGCCGGTCGGTTGCTGTTAGCCAGTACGCTGCGCCAACATGCCGGGCTTACCAAAGAAGTGATGCTGGTTGGGCAGTTCAACAAGTTTGAACTGTGGGATGAACAGACCTGGTATCAACAAGTCAAGGATGATATCGACGCTGAACAGTCCACTCAGCAACCATTGTCTGAGCGGCTACAGGATTTGTCATTATAAGCATGCAGCAAAACTATAAGCATACAACCGTCCTGTTGGATGAGGCCGTCAATGGCCTTAACATTCGCAGTAATGGAATATACATCGACGGTACTTTTGGTCGCGGTGGCCATTCTCGTTTGATTCTGTCTCAACTGGGGCCAGAAGGGCGCCTGTTGGCAATTGATCGTGATCCGCAGGCAATTGCTGCGGCTCAGTCTATTGAAGATCCGCGTTTTACTATCATACACGGTCCGTTTTCTGAGCTATCACACTACGCACAGGAGCGTGGTTTGGTTGGTAAAATCGACGGTGTTCTGCTCGATCTTGGTGTTTCGTCCCCTCAGTTGGATGACGCTGAGCGGGGGTTTTCCTTCATGCGTGATGGCCCGCTGGATATGCGCATGGATCCTTCTAGTGGCCAATCAGCCTCTCAATGGCTGATGAAAGCTGAGGCGGATGACATTGCTTGGGTTCTGAAAACTTTCGGTGAAGAGCGTTTTGCCAAACGTATTGCTCGCGCCATTGTAGAAAGGAACCTTGCGCAACCGATGACGCGTACCAAGGAACTGGCTGATTTAATCGCTAATGCCAGCCCGGTCCGTGAAAAACATAAGCATCCAGCAACGCGCAGTTTCCAGGCGATCCGTATCTATATCAACAGCGAACTCGAAGAGATCGAACGTGCCCTTGATGGCGCACTGGCGATACTGGCCCCACAGGGGCGCCTATCGATTATCAGTTTCCATTCGCTTGAAGATCGCATCGTCAAACGTTTTATGCGTCATCACAGCCGTGGCGCACAGGTTCCAGCGGGTATTCCGCTAACAGAGGCACAGCTTCGTGAGATGGGGGGGCGCACACTAAAAGCATTGGGCAAAATGATGCCTTCTGAAACTGAGGTTGCGGAAAACCCACGTGCTCGCAGCTCAGTGCTACGTATAGCAGAGAGGATGCCAGTGTGATTGGCGAGCGTCACAGCTTAGTCGGCGTTATTGGCGGTGATTTGCTGCGTAATGGCAAGATCCCGCTGATTCTTTTGCTGGCCGCGCTGGTTTCCGCTGTTTTTGTGGTGACGACGGCGCATCGAACGCGCTTGTTGACAGCTGAACGTGAGCAGCTTGTTTTAGAGAGGGATGCGCTGGATATCGAATGGCGAAACCTGATTTTGGAAGAGAACGCGCTTGGCGATCATAGTCGTGTAGAACAAGTCGCCATCGAGAAGTTACACATGCAGCACGTTGATGCCTCACAGGAAAATATCATCGTCAAACCATAAATGATTTAGCCGAAATAACGACACGGAGCAAAAAGAGAAACGCATGAAAGCAGTACGGCCAGGTAAGCTCAAACGTCAGGAAGATCAAGCCAGCTTTGTCAGCTGGCGTTTTGCGCTGTTGTGTGGCTGTATTTTACTGGCGTTGGGGGGACTCATCGTGCGTATGGCTTATCTGCAGGTAATCAATCCTGAACGACTGGTAAAAGAAGGTGATATGCGTTCATTACGCGTACAGGAGGTCCCTACTGCACGCGGCATGATCAGTGACCGAGCAGGGCGCCCACTGGCCGTGAGTGTCCCGGTGAATGCCGTTTGGGCAGATCCGAAAGAACTAAACGAGCATGGTGGGATCACGCTGGATTCGCGTTGGAAGGCGCTTTCTGAAGCGTTGGAAATTCCGTTTGATCAGCTCTCGAATCGAATTAATGCCAATCCGAAAGGGCGGTTTATTTACCTTGCACGCCAGGTTAACCCGGCAATAGGTGACTACGTCCATAAGCTGAAGCTGCCAGGGATCTACCTAAGTCAGGAATCTCGGCGTTATTACCCCGCAGGGCAAGTAACCTCTCATATTATTGGTGTGACTAATATCGATGGTGAAGGAATTGAAGGGGTTGAAAAGAGCTTTGATCGCTGGCTGACAGGTCAACCCGGTGAACGCATTGTACGTAAAGACCGTTACGGTCGTGTCATCGAGGATATTTCTTCCGTGGACAGCCAGGCGGCGCATAATCTGGCATTGAGCATTGATGAACGTTTGCAAGCCTTGGTTTACCGGGAGCTGAGCAATGCAGTGGCTTTCAACAAGGCGGAGTCCGGTACTGCCGTGCTGGTGGATGTCAATACCGGCGAAGTATTAGCGATGGCCAATAGCCCCTCGTACAACCCAAACAATATGATGGATACGCCAAAAGACACCATGCGTAACCGTGCCATAACCGATATTTTTGAACCTGGTTCCACAGTGAAGCCGATGGTGGTAATGACGGCATTGCAGCATGGCGTGGTGAAAGAAAACAGCGTGCTCAATACCATCCCTTACCGCATTAACGGCCATGAGATTAAAGACGTGGCACGTTATTCGGAACTGACCATTACTGGGATCTTGCAGAAGTCGAGTAACGTCGGCGTTTCAAAGCTGGCGTTAGCGATGCCATCCTCAGCGTTAGTAGATACTTACTCACGTTTTGGGCTGGGAAAAGCGACCAATTTGGGGCTGGTCGGAGAAAGCAGTGGCTTATACCCAAAAAAACAACGGTGGTCTGACATAGAGAGGGCCACCTTCTCTTTCGGCTATGGGCTAATGGTAACACCGTTACAGTTAGCGCGAGTCTACGCAACGATCGGCAGTTTGGGCATATATCGCCCACTATCGATCACTAAAGTCGATCCTCCGGTTGCCGGGGAGCGAATCTTCCCTGAGCCAATAGTACGCACGGTGGTGCATATGATGGAGAGCGTCGCCTTACCTGGCGGTGGGGGTGTGAAAGCTGCCATTAAGGGTTACCGCATTGCGATTAAGACTGGTACAGCAAAGAAAGTCGGACCGGATGGTAAATACGTCAACAGATATATCGCTTATACTGCTGGCGTAGCGCCTGCCAGCCAACCGCGTTTTGCTTTGGTAGTGGTCATTAATGACCCACAAGGTGAAAGCTATTACGGCGGTGCGATCTCTGCACCGGTGTTCGGTGCCATTATGGGAGGCGTGCTACGGATCATGAATATTGAGCCAGATGCGCTGCCTGCCGGTGACAAAAGCGAATTAGTCATAAACAGTAAAGAGGGTTCAGGTGGCAGATCGTAATTTGCGCGATTTACTCGCTCCGTGGGTGCCATCAGCACCCGAGCGCAGGCTTAGGGAAATGATATTAGACAGCCGTATCGCGGCTGCCGGGGATCTGTTTTTAGCCGTTGTTGGGCATCAGACGGACGGACGCCAGTATATTCCGCAAGCCATCGCACAAGGTGTTGCTGCTGTTATCGCTGAGGCTGAAGGGCTGGCAGAAGACGGTAAAGTCTGTGAACTGCATGGCGTGCCAGTGATCTACTTGAACCAGCTCAATCAGCGTCTTTCTGCTTTGGCTGGGCGTTTTTATCATCAGCCTGCAGAACGCCTTAGTTTGATTGGCGTTACGGGTACCAATGGTAAAACCACTACGACACAATTGCTGGCGCAATGGAGTGAACTGCTGGGTGAGAAAGCGGCTGTAATGGGAACAGTCGGCAACGGGCTGCTGGATCAAATTTGCCCAACAGAAAATACTACCGGTTCAGCGGTAGATATTCAGCATATCCTGCATGACCTTACGGAGCTTGGGGCAACCTTTGCCGCAATGGAAGTCTCTTCACATGGTCTGGTGCAGCACAGAGTAGCTGCTTTACCGTTTGTTGCTGCTGTATTTACCAATTTGAGCCGTGATCATCTGGATTACCATGGTGATATGGCCAGCTACGAAGCAGCGAAATGGTCATTGTTTGCTAATCATGACGTCGGGCACGCAATCATCAATGCTGATGATGAAGTCGGACGGCGCTGGTTGGCAAAATTACCGGATGCAGTTGCTGTCACTATGCAAGATAATTCGTTGCCTGATTGCAGCGGGCGTTGGTTGAAAACAATTGCGGTGAACTATCACGATAACGGCGCAACCGTTCACTTTAGCTCAAGTTGGGGTGAGGGTGAAATTGAAAGTCGTCTGATGGGGGCGTTCAACGTCAGTAACCTGCTTCTTGCCCTGGCAACACTGTTATCACTCGGTTATTCGTTGGATGAACTGGTTAAAACCGCCAATCAATTACAGCCCGTTTGTGGCCGTATGGAAGTATTCAATGCCCCTGGTAAACCGACCGTTGTAGTAGATTATGCCCATACCCCCGATGCGCTAGAAAAAGCCCTCGAAGCGGCTCGCCTGCATTGTCAGGGAGAGCTTTGGTGTGTGTTTGGCTGTGGAGGCGATCGTGACAAAGGTAAGCGCCCACTTATGGGAGGGATTGCCGAGCAGTTTGCTGACCGTGTAGTCGTGACAGACGATAACCCCCGTACTGAAGATCCACAGTCGATCATCAAAGATATTCTGACCGGGTTGCTGGATTCGGGGCGTGTGCAGGTGATCCATGGACGTGCAGAGGCCGTTACCAGTGCTATTATGCAGGCAAAAGAACAAGATGTGGTTTTGGTGGCGGGAAAAGGTCACGAGGATTACCAATTAGTGGGTAACCGCCGATTAGATTACTCTGATCGGACTACTGTCGCACGGTTGTTGGGAGGTGTGGCATGATCTCTGTCTCAATTAAGGCGTTGGCCGATATATTGGGCGCTGAATTGCTCGGCGCTGATTGCCAACTTACTGAAGTGACAACGGATACGCGGCAGATCACTACGGGTTGTCTGTTTGTTGCGCTTAAAGGCGAACGTTTTGATGCGCATGATTTTGCCGCTGATGCTGTTGACTCAGGTGCCGGTGCACTCCTGGTAAGTAAGCGCTTATTGGTGGATGTGCCACAACTGATTGTAAAAGACACTCGCCTTGCCTTGGGTCTGCTTGGTGCATGGGTACGCCAGCAGGTACCCGCTAAAGTTGTGGCGCTGACCGGTTCATCGGGCAAAACCTCGGTGAAGGAAATGACAGCCTCAATTTTGCGCGAGTGCGGCAATGTTCTGCACACCGCCGGTAATTTCAATAACGACATTGGCGTACCGCTGACGTTGCTTCGTCTAGAGCCGCAGCACGATTTTGCCGTCATTGAGTTGGGGGCGAATCATATTGGTGAAATTGCCTATACCACCTCGTTGACGCAACCGCAGAGTGCGCTAGTAAATAATCTGGCAGCCGCACATCTAGAGGGTTTCGGCTCACTGGCTGGTGTCGCTCAGGCTAAAGGAGAGATTTATTCTGGTTTGCCTGCGAACGGTATTGCAATTATCAATGCCGATAGTAATGACCAGCCAGGCTGGAGGGTGCAATTAGAGGGTAAAAAAGCCTGGCGCTTCTCGCTGCAGGCAAATGAAGCAGTCGATTTCTATGCCAGCGATGTACAAGTGAAAGGGGGACAAACTCATTTTACTCTGCATAGCCCGTTCGGAATGATGGCGATCGTATTGCCGCTACCGGGACGCCATAACGTTGCTAATGCGTTGGCAGCTGCAGCGCTGGCGATGTCGGTTGGTGCATCACTTGAAGCGGTAAGCGCTGGATTAAAACAACTTCAAGCCGTACCGGGGCGATTATTCCCCATTGTGTTGGCAGAAGACAAGTTATTGCTGGACGACAGTTACAACGCCAATGTGGGGTCAATGAAGGCCGCTGTACAGACGTTGGCTGAGATGCCCGGCTATCGCGTGATGGTCGTCGGCGATATGGCTGAGTTGGGGGAGGAAGCTGAAGAGTATCACCGTCAGTTGGGTGAAGCTGCTCGAGTAGCCGGTATTGATAAAGTCATCGGCGTTGGGCCATTTAGTAAAATACTGTGTTCTGCTGCCAGTAACGGCGAACATTGTCAGGACAAGACAATAGTGACCGCGCGCGTTGCGGAATTACTGTCAGCATATGCGGTAATTACCGTGTTAATTAAAGGCTCACGTAGTGCCGCAATGGAGCAGGTAGTACGCGCTTTACAGGAGAAAGCACCATGTTAGTTTGGCTGTCCGAGCATTTAGTTAAATATTACTCGGGTTTCAACGTCTTTTCTTACCTGACGTTCAGAGCCATTGTCAGCCTGTTGACTGCGCTGTTTATCTCTCTGTGGATGGGGCCAAGGGTAATCAAGCGCCTGCAGGAAATGTCATTTGGTCAGGTGGTACGCAACGACGGCCCAGAGTCACACTTTAGTAAACGTGGTACGCCGACTATGGGCGGTATCTTGATCCTGACCTCAATTACTATTTCGGTTTTGATGTGGGCATATCCGTCGAATCCTTATGTTTGGTGCGTACTGTTCGTGCTGGTGGGTTATGGAATCGTGGGTTTTGTTGATGATTACCGCAAGGTCGTGCGCAAGGATACCAGGGGGCTAATTGCCCGCTGGAAGTATTTCTGGCAATCGGTGATCGCACTGACGGTCGCATTTACCATGTACGCAGTAGGAAAGGATACGCCAGCCACTGAGCTGGTTGTGCCATTTTTTAAAGACATCATGCCACAGCTTGGTTTGTTGTATGTGCTGCTGGCGTATTTTGTGATAGTTGGCACCAGTAATGCGGTCAACTTGACTGATGGGCTGGATGGATTGGCGATTATGCCAACCGTGTTTGTCGCTGCTGGGTTCGCGTTGGTGGCTTGGGCGACGGGTAATACGAACTTCGCCAATTATCTGCATATCCCTTATCTGCGTCATGCGGGTGAATTGGTGGTTGTTTGTACAGCAATAGTCGGTGCTGGCTTGGGTTTCTTGTGGTTCAACACTTATCCGGCGCAGGTCTTTATGGGTGACGTTGGTTCTTTGGCATTGGGAGGGGCGTTAGGCACCATCGCCGTGCTACTGCGCCAAGAGTTCTTATTGGTCATTATGGGCGGTGTGTTTGTGGTAGAGACTTTGTCTGTGATCTTGCAGGTAGGGTCTTTCAAATTACGTGGACAACGTATTTTCCGCATGGCGCCGATTCATCATCACTATGAACTGAAAGGCTGGCCCGAACCACGCGTCATCGTACGCTTCTGGATTATTTCATTGATGCTGGTGCTAATTGGCCTGGCAACCCTGAAGGTACGGTAATTATGGTGGATTATCAGGGTAAAAAAATCGTCATCATCGGGTTGGGCCTCACCGGTCTGTCTTGTGTTGATTTCTTTATGACGAGAGGCGTTACGCCGCGTGTTATGGATACCCGTATTTCGCCGCCAGGGTTGGATAAATTGCCAGAGAGCGTTGAACGGCATCTGGGGGGGCTGGATCAGGCGTGGCTGCTGGCTGCAGATTTGATTGTCGCCAGCCCAGGGGTCGCGTTGGCAAACCCGTTCTTGAACGCAGCGGCAGATGCCGGGGTAGAGATTGTTGGTGATGTGGAATTATTCTGCCGTGAAGCTAAGGCACCTATCGTGGCGATCACCGGGTCCAACGGAAAGAGTACGGTGACTACGCTGGTCGGAGAAATGGCCAAAACAGCAGGTTGGGCGGTAGGTGTTGGTGGCAACATCGGTCTGCCAGCGTTGAGCCTATTGAATAACGAGTACGAACTCTACGTGTTGGAGTTGTCGAGTTTCCAACTGGAAACCACCCACAGCCTGCGTGCGGCTGCTGCCACGATCCTGAACGTGACCGAAGATCATATGGATCGTTATCCATTGGGTTTACCACAGTATCGTGCCGCCAAACTGCGGATCTATGAAAATGCAGATGTCTGTGTGGTAAACGCGGATGATGCGCTAACTATGCCAGAGCATGGTGCTGATAAACGCTGTATCAGCTTTGGTGTTGACGTCGGTGACTACCACCTTAATCGGCAGCAGGGGGAAACCTGGCTGCGGGTAAATGGTGAGAAGATCCTCAATACTCGCGAGATGAAACTTACTGGACGTCATAACTACACCAATGCGCTTGCTGCTCTGGCGTTGGCTGATGCCGTCAAAGTGCCACGAGCTTCCAGCCTGAAAGCCTTGACAATTTTTACCGGCTTGGCGCACCGCTTTCAACTGGTATGGGAGCATGAAGGTGTGCGCTGGATTAATGATTCTAAGGCGACTAACGTTGGCAGCACTGAAGCTGCCTTAAATGGGTTGCATATCGACGGGGTTCTACATCTGCTATTGGGGGGGGATGGCAAGTCTGCTGATTTTTCATCGCTGGCGCGTTATTTACAGGGTGGCAATATCCACTTGTACTGTTTTGGCCGTGATGGAGAACAGCTTGCACGGTTGCGCCCGGAAGTGTCTGTGCGAACTGAAACGATGGAACAAGCTATGCAAATCATTGCTTCCCGCGTGAAGTCGGGCGATATGGTGCTACTGTCCCCAGCCTGCGCCAGCTTGGATCAGTTCCGTAATTTTGAAGAGCGTGGCGATGAGTTTTGCCGTTTGGCGAAGGAGCTTGGTGGATGAGACTTCGGATGCCGACGTTTGGTCTTGCTAACAAACTGAGAGATTGGGTTATGGGGTCGCGTGAAAGCGATCAGGTCAATATGGTGTTGTATGACCGTACCCTGCTTTGGCTGACATTTGGTCTGGCAACTGTTGGTTTCGTTATGGTGACTTCGGCATCAATGCCTATTGGCCAGCGTTTGGCCGAGGACCCTTTCCTTTTTGCCAAACGTGATGCGATCTACCTTGCCTTAGCATTTGCTTTGGCACTGGTAACGCTGCGTATTCCCATGCAAGTGTGGCAGCGTTACAGCAACGTTATGCTACTGCTTTCTATGGTTATGCTATTAATCGTTCTGGTTGTGGGTAGTTCCGTTAATGGCGCATCACGCTGGATCTCCCTGGGGCCATTGCGCATTCAGCCTGCCGAATTGTCCAAGCTGGCGCTATTTTGCTACCTGTCGAGCTATCTGGTACGCAAGGTTGAAGAAGTTCGCAGCAACTTTTGGGGCTTCTGTAAGCCGATGGGGGTGATGGTAGTATTGGCGGTATTGCTGCTGGCGCAGCCTGATTTGGGAACCGTGGTTGTTTTGTTTATTACCACTCTGGCGATGCTGTTTCTTGCTGGGGCGAAAATGTGGCAGTTTCTGGCAATTATCGGTTCCGGTGTGTTTGCTGTGGTGCTGTTGATCATTGCAGAGCCTTACCGCATGCGCCGTGTCACTTCTTTCTGGAATCCGTGGGCCGATCCGTTTGGTAGTGGCTATCAACTGACCCAATCGCTGATGGCTTTTGGGCGCGGAGAGTTATGGGGGCAAGGACTTGGGAACTCAGTGCAGAAACTGGAATATTTACCTGAGGCACACACTGACTTCATTTTCTCCATTTTAGGTGAGGAATTGGGCTATATCGGTGTGGTTTTGGTCTTGTTAATGATATTCTTCGTCGCTTTTCGCGCTATGTCGATTGGGCGCCGGGCGTTGGAGATTGATCAACGGTTTTCCGGTTTTCTGGCGTGTTCGATAGGCGTCTGGTTCAGCTTCCAGGCGTTGGTGAACGTTGGTGCTGCCGCAGGTATGCTGCCAACCAAAGGGTTGACGTTGCCGCTGATCAGTTATGGTGGTTCAAGCCTAATTATTATGTCGACGGCGATTGTACTGTTGTTGCGCATTGATTATGAAACACGCCTGACTAAAGCTCAGGCGTTTGTGAAGAGGTAGCGGATGAGCGGTAAAGCTAAGCGTTTAATGGTGATGGCAGGCGGTACCGGCGGGCACGTGTTCCCTGGTTTGGCTGTCGCGCATCATCTGATGGCGCAGGGCTGGCAGGTTCGCTGGCTTGGAACTGCAGATAGGATGGAAGCCGATCTGGTACCTAAACATGGGATAGAGATCGATTTTATTCGTATTTCTGGCCTGCGCGGCAAAGGGCTGAAGGCTCTGCTTACCGCTCCTGTCAGGATCTGGCGTGCGGTACGTCAGGCAAAAACGATTATGCACAACTACCAGCCTGATGTGGTGCTGGGAATGGGGGGCTACGTTTCTGGTCCTGGCGGCTTAGCGGCTTGGTTATGCGGTATTCCAGTGGTGCTGCATGAACAAAACGGCATTGCTGGCCTTACCAATCGTTGGTTGGCCCGGATCGCCAGGACGGTTTTACAGGCTTTTCCGGGAGCTTTTCCGAATGCAGCAGTGGTTGGTAATCCTGTTCGTACCGATGTTCTGGCACTTCCCCTACCATCTGAACGCTTGAGTGGTCGTTTAGGGCCTGTTCGCGTATTGGTGTTTGGCGGAAGCCAGGGGGCTCGTGTACTGAATCAGACAGTTCCTGAAGTCGCCGCGCTTTTAGGCGATAGAATTACGCTTTGGCACCAGGTTGGTAAAGGCGCGTTGACAACCGTTTTGCAAGACTACGAAAGGTTAGGGCAGAGTCAACACAAAGTGACCGAGTTCATTGATGATATGGCAGCGGCTTATGCTTGGGCGGATGTGGTGGTGTGCCGCTCTGGTGCGCTGACTGTCAGTGAAGTGGCAGCGGCAGGATTACCGGCCATTTTTGTCCCATTTCAGCACAAAGATCGCCAGCAATACTGGAATGCACGCCCGCTGGAAGAGGCTGGTGCGGCAAAAATTATCGAACAACCTCAGTTTACTGCCAGTGTGGTGGCTGATCTGCTAGCGAGTTGGGATCGCCAAACGTTACTGGCAATGGCTGAAAAAGCACGTACGGTTGCGATCCTTGATGCAACGGAACGTGTGGCAGCGGAAATTATTCGCGTAGCCAAATAATACAGGGCTTGGTGTGCCGGGCCTGATGAAGAATAGGTCAGATGGGGTTCGCAGATTGAACCCGGATAGAGAGAGTGATGAATACACAACAATTGGCGAAATTACGTACTTTCGTGCCTGAGATGCGACGCGTCCGGCACATACACTTTGTTGGCATTGGTGGCGCTGGCATGGGTGGTATCGCCGAGGTGTTGGCCAATGAAGGTTATCAGATCAGTGGTTCCGACCTGGCACCGAACGCGGTAACTCAACAGTTGAGTGAACTTGGTGCAACAATTTATTTTCATCATCGCCCAGAGAATGTGTTGGATGCCAGCGTTGTTGTGGTCTCCACCGCTATCCCCGCGGATAACCCGGAGATTGTCGCAGCCCGTGAGGCGCGTATTCCGGTGATCCAGCGGGCCGAGATGCTGGCGGAGTTGATGCGTTATCGCCATGGTATCGCTATTGCTGGTACCCATGGCAAAACAACCACAACGGCGATGGTTTCCAGCATTTATGCAGAGGCTGGCCTTGACCCAACGTTTGTTAACGGTGGATTGGTCAAAGCAGCTGGCACCCATGCACGCTTGGGCTCCAGCCGTTATCTGATTGCAGAAGCGGATGAAAGCGATGCGTCTTTTTTGCACTTGCAGCCGATGGTGGCGATTGTTACCAACATCGAAGCCGACCATATGGATACCTACCATGGTGACTTCGAGAATTTGAAACAGACCTTCATTAACTTTCTGCATAACCTGCCGTTTTATGGGCGTGCAGTAATGTGTGTTGATGACCCTGTTGTTCGTGAGCTATTACCGCGTGTTGGGCGCCATATCACGACCTACGGCTTTAATGAAGATGCGGATGTTCGCATAGAGAGCTACCGCCAGGTGGGTCATCAAGGGCATTTTACCCTGAGCCGCCAAGATAAACCCCTGCTTACAGTCACCTTGAATGCGCCAGGAAGGCATAACGCCTTGAATGCGGCTGCAGCGGTCGCAGTCGCTACGGAAGAAGGTATCGCCGATGAGGCCATCCTAATTGCCTTGGAAGGTTTTCAGGGGACGGGACGGCGTTTCGATTTTCTGGGCGAGTTCCCTCTGTTAGGGGTTAACGGCAAGTCGGGCAATGCGATGCTGGTGGATGATTATGGCCACCATCCAACGGAAGTTGATGCGACTATCAAGGCAGCACGTGCGGGTTGGCCAAGTAAACGGTTGGTGATGATTTTCCAGCCACACCGTTATACGCGTACTCGCGATTTGTACGATGATTTTGCGAACGTTTTGTCACAGGTTGATGTATTGCTGATGCTGGATGTTTACCCGGCAGGCGAGGCTCCTATTCCAGGTGCCGACAGCCGTAGCTTATGCCGAACTATTCGTAATCGAGGCAAGCTTGATCCTATTTTGGTTTCCGACGTGGAAACTGTACCTGCGACTTTAGCGCACTTTATACAAGGTGATGACCTGGTGCTGGTACAAGGGGCGGGTAATGTTGGTAAGATTGCGCGCAAACTTGCAGAACAGAAGCTGAAAGCACTGAATAAATTGGAGGAGCACCATGGCAGATAAAGTTGCAGTGTTGCTGGGTGGGGCCTCTGCAGAACGTGAAGTTTCTTTGCAATCTGGTGCTGCCGTACTTGCAGGGTTGAGAGAAGCAGGGATTGATGCGTACGCTATCGATCCGCATGATTTTCCAGTCACACAGTTGAAAGAGCATGGCTTCAACAAGGTGTTTATTGCCTTGCATGGCCGTGGTGGTGAAGATGGTACGTTACAGGGCCTGTTGGATTATTTACAGCTACCCTATACCGGCAGTGGCGTGATGGCATCGGCACTGACCATGGACAAGTGGCGCACCAAAATGGTGTGGCAATCTATGGGGCTACCCGTAGCACCTTACGTTGCGCTGAGTCGTCAGCACTATTTTGGCAGTGAACGAGGGAGTTTGCTTGCAGCGATTGACGGTCTTGGCCTGCCATTGATCGTTAAGCCAAGTCGCGAAGGTTCTAGCGTTGGCATGAGCAAAGTGATCGAACTTAGCGCTCTTGAAAACGCATTGGAAGAGGCTTTCCGCCATGATGATGACGTACTGGTAGAAAAGTGGTTGAGCGGCCCTGAATACACCCTGGCGATCCTGGGTGATCAAGTACTACCTTCTATACGTATCCAACCGGCTGGTGTGTTTTACGATTATCAGGCCAAATATCTTTCGGACGATACGCAGTATTTTTGCCCCAGTGGCCTGGATGCACAGCAGGAAGCCGAAATAGCTGAACTGGCATTGCGTGCTTACCGTGGGCTGGGTTGTAGTGGTTGGGGACGTGTTGATGTTATGCAGGATAGCGATAGTGGTTTCTATCTTTTGGAAGTGAATACTTCTCCTGGCATGACCAGCCACAGTCTGGTTCCGATGGCTGCGCGTCAGTTTGGTTTAACTTTCTCGCAGTTGGTCGCAAGAATTTTGGCGCTGGCCGACTGAGATGCCGCAAGCTGCTCTAAATACGCGCGAACGCGAGACGGATAACGGTACGCGTCGTAGCAACGGCACCCAATTGGCAGGAATGATTTTTCTGCTGCTGGTGTTGGGAACGCTTGTGTGGGGCGGATGGGTAGTTGTTGGTTGGATGAAAGATGCCAGTCGTTTACCGCTTTCAAAGCTGGTAGTAACAGGTGAACGCCATTACACCACCAACGATGATATTCGCCAGGCTATTCTGGCGCTGGGAGCGCCGGGAACGTTTATGACACAGGGTGTGGACATTATTCAGCAGCAGATTGAACGTATGACGTGGATCAAGCAGGCCAGCGTGCGTAAGCAATGGCCTGATGAGTTGAGGATCCATCTGGTGGAATACGTTCCAGTAGCATATTGGAACGATTTGCACATGATTGATGTTGACGGTAAATCGTTTAGTGTTCCGGCAGGTCGTTTAGGCAAACAGAAATTACCGTTGCTTTACGGCCCAGAAGGCAGTGAAGAGGATGTTCTGGAAGGTTATCGCACCATGAACAGCGTGTTGGCAGCCAGCAAGTATACGTTGAAAATGGTGGCTATGACTGCTCGGCACTCATGGCAGTTAGTTTTGGATAACGATGTTCGGTTGGAGCTGGGGCGTGATGACCCTGTAGGGCGTCTACAACGCTTTATTGGGCTTTATCCGGTGTTATTACAACAGGCGCAAGCGGAAAATAAACGTATCAGCTATGTCGACTTGCGTTATGACTCGGGTGCTTCGGTCGGTTGGGCTCCGGCGTTCTTCGATCCGTCAGTTAGCGGGCAGGTGGCAGGCGATCGGACAAACAGCAATCAGCAACAGAATCAGGCACAGGCAAAACAACAATGATCAAGTCGACGGACAGAAAACTGGTAGTTGGACTGGAGATAGGTACTGCAAAGGTCTCCGCATTGGTAGGGGAAGTTCTACCCGATGGCATGATCAACATTATCGGGGTGGGTAGCTGTCCGTCTCGCGGAATGGATAAGGGTGGCGTTAACGATCTGGAGTCGGTAGTCAAATGCGTACAGCGTGCTATCGATCAGGCTGAACTGATGGCTGATTGTCAGATTTCTTCGGTTTATCTGGCATTATCTGGCAAACATATCAGTTGTCAGAATGAAATTGGGATGGTACCTATTTCAGAAGAGGAAGTGACTCAGGAAGACGTAGAGAACGTGGTACACACTGCCAAATCTGTGCGTGTACGTGATGAACACCGTATCCTGCATGTTATTCCCCAGGAATACGCTATTGACTATCAGGAAGGGATCAAGAACCCGGTTGGTCTATCAGGCGTACGCATGCATGCTAAAGTACACTTGATTACCTGCCATAATGATATGGCGAAGAATATTGTCAAAGCTGTTGAACGTTGTGGCCTGAAAGTGGACCAGCTTATTTTCGCCGGTTTGGCTGCCAGTTATGCAGTGTTGACCGAAGATGAACGTGAACTTGGTGTCTGTGTCGTTGATATTGGCGGTGGCACCATGGATATAGCGGTTTATACTGGTGGTGCACTGCGCCATACTAAAGTTATCCCCTATGCCGGGAACGTGGTCACCAGCGATATTGCCTACGCCTTCGGTACGCCACCAACAGATGCAGAAGCGATAAAAGTTCGACACGGCTGTGCACTTGGAGCAATTGTCAGCAAGGATGAGAATGTAGAGGTTCCTAGCGTCGGAGGGCGTCCTCCGCGTAGTCTGCAAAGACAGACACTGGCTGAAGTTATTGAGCCGCGCTACACCGAGTTATTGAATCTGGTCAACGATGAAATTTTGCAATTGCAAGAGCAACTTCGGGGCCAAGGGGTGAAACATCATCTGGCCGCAGGTATTGTACTGACTGGTGGGGCTGCTCAGATTGATGGCTTGGCTGCCTGCGCGCAACGGGTATTCCATACTCAGGTTCGCATTGGTCAACCCCTTAATATTACGGGGCTGACTGATTATGCACAAGAACCTTACTATTCGACAGCTGTCGGGCTATTGCATTACGGAAAAGAATCTCACATGAACAGTGAGGCAGAAGTAGAAAAACGCGCCTCGGTGGGCAATTGGTTTAAGCGTATCAATAGCTGGCTGAGAAAAGAGTTTTAACGTTTAGACAAAAAGATCATACATAAGTCTTTTTTTGATCTTGCAGCGACAGGCACAAAACGGAGAGAAACTATGTTTGAACCAATGGAACTAACCAATGACGCGGTGATTAAAGTCATCGGCGTCGGCGGTGGCGGTGGCAACGCCGTTGAACACATGGTGCGTGAGCGTATCGAAGGTGTTGAATTCTTTGCCGTTAATACAGACGCCCAGGCATTACGCAAAACGGCAGTTGGCCAAACGATCCAGATCGGTAGTGGTATTACCAAGGGGCTAGGGGCTGGTGCTAACCCGGAGGTGGGCAGAAATTCGGCCGAAGAGGATCGTGAAGCCCTGCGCACCGCTCTGGAAGGTGCAGACATGGTCTTCATCGCGGCTGGCATGGGAGGTGGTACAGGCACAGGTGCAGCCCCCGTTGTTGCCGAAGTGGCAAAAGATCTGGGTATCCTGACCGTGGCCGTGGTGACCAAGCCTTTCAACTTTGAAGGCAAGAAGCGCATGGCATTTGCCGAGCAGGGTATCGCAGAGTTGTCCAAACACGTCGACTCACTGATCACTATTCCGAATGACAAGTTGCTGAAAGTTCTGGGTCGTGGCATTTCACTGCTGGATGCGTTTGGCGCAGCTAACGACGTGCTAAAAGGTGCTGTGCAAGGTATTGCTGAACTGATCACCCGTCCAGGATTGATGAACGTCGACTTTGCCGACGTGCGTACTGTCATGTCCGAAATGGGCTATGCGATGATGGGGTCCGGTGTGGCAAGTGGTGAAGATCGTGCTGAAGAGGCCGCAGAAATGGCAATTTCCAGCCCGCTGCTGGAAGATATCGACCTTTCTGGTGCCCGTGGTGTGTTGGTTAACATAACAGCCGGTTTTGACCTGCGTCTTGATGAGTTTGAGACTGTAGGTAATACCATTCGTGCATTCGCCTCTGATAATGCGACGGTGGTTATCGGTACTTCGTTGGATCCGGAAATGAACGATGAGCTGCGTGTCACCGTTGTTGCGACTGGTATCGGTATGGATAAGCGTCCAGAAATCACTCTGGTAACTAACAAACAGTCCAGCCAGTCAGTGATGGAGCATCGTTACCAACAGCACGGAATGTCACCCTTGCAACAGGAAGTTAAATCTGTAGCTAAGGTGGTGAACGATCAGAACGCGCAGCCAAATAAAGAGCCTGACTATCTGGACATCCCAGCCTTCCTGCGCAAACAGGCTGACTAGGAATATCCCGATAATTTGGAATCTCCGTTTTTTGTGCTACACTTTTCCGCTAGCCTTGCTATATGCTGGGCTGGTAGGATTGATAACACTGCGAGATAACACGATGATCAAACAAAGGACTTTAAAACGTATTGTTCAGGCGACTGGTGTCGGTTTGCATACCGGCAAAAAGGCTACTTTGACAATGCGCCCAGCGTCGGCTAATACCGGGGTCATCTATCGTCGCACTGACTTGAATCCACCGGTTGATTTTCCGGCTGATGCAAAATCCGTGCGTGATACCATGCTCTGTACTTGCCTGGTCAATGAGCATGACGTGCGTATTTCTACCGTTGAACATCTTAATGCTGCCCTGGCAGGCTTGGGCATCGACAATATCATTATTGAAGTTGACGCTGCTGAAATTCCGATTATGGATGGTAGCGCCAGCCCGTTCGTTTTTCTGCTGTTGGATGCAGGCATTGAAGAGTTGAATTCGGCGAAGAAGTTCCTGCGACTGAAAGATACCGTGCGTGTTGAAGATGGTGATAAGTGGGCCGAGTTGTCTCCGCACAATGGATTCAGCTTAGATTTCACTATAGATTTTAATCATCCTGCGATTGATGCTAGCACCCAGCGCTATCGTCTTGATTTTTCGGCAGATTCATTTGTGAGTCAAATCAGTCGCGCGCGCACTTTTGGTTTCATGCGTGATATTGAATATCTGCAATCTCGTGGTCTTGCCCTGGGGGGCAGTTTCGATTGCGCCATTGTGGTTGACGATTATCGTGTCCTAAATGAAGACGGCCTGCGCTTCGAGGACGAGTTCGTTCGCCATAAAATGTTGGATGCTATCGGTGATTTGTTCATGTGTGGTCATAACATTATTGGCGCGTTTACTGCGTACAAATCTGGTCATGCATTGAATAACAAATTGCTGCAAGCTGTTCTTGCGAAACAGGAAGCTTGGGAATATGTGACATTCCAGGATGAAGCAGAAATGCCTCTGGCATTCAAGGCTCCATCGACCGTGTTGGCGTAAACCGACACCGCTATTATTATTTATCATGACTGGTAGCGTTGGCTCTCTCTCCTGCCAACGCTGCCAGTCGTTCTAATATCATACGTAATTTCTCTGGGCTGCGTGCAGCCAATCCCCTTAGTGAATCCGCACTTTGCTGGCTCAAAGGTACACTTTTTTGCTCATTTTCTGCCATTTTTGTAGTACTTTGCACCTGGCTGTTTCCTTTTGCCATTAAGGCTGGATTAATCCTGATGTCGATTGACGACAATGATGGTAGAATTTGTGCGCGTAGTGCGGATAACAGGCTAGGTTGTTCATAGCGTAAGCGCATCATCCAACTGGCATTTGCGGTTTCCAGCACTAAAATACCCTGTCGGAAATTGGCGACACGGCACCAGGGATGCAGCTGAGCAGGTAATAAACCTTTCACTGCACGATTGAGCTTCAGGAGCGCAACGGCGCGTTGCTGAACGTTATGCAGCGGTCCTTTATCTGCTGCAGACGCGTCGTCGAAAAGGACATCTAATAATTGTGGACGGCTATCGCGCATAACAGGCTCCGGCGGATAATAAACTTGTGATCGGTATTCTAAATCGTTGGCGACAATTTGGCAGACGTTATTTCTGGCCCCATCTCCTGTTAGGAATGGTTGCGGCTACGCTTGGCGTACCGCAAAATCTTGCTGGCACAGCTGATCAAACTGCATTACCAAGCTCGTCATCCAGCCTTAACCGACAAAATTCGCCTAGCCATGCTTTTAGCAGCCTGGCTTTGCTGCAAGAAGTGCATCGTCGAACAACGATTAGCGTTGATTACTGGCAACAGCATGCACTTAGAACTGTTATTCGTCACCTCTCTTTTGCTCTTGCACCGCAGGCTGTTTATGCACGTGTACAAGAAGCAGATAATGACACGGTTGAATCTCCGTTGCAGGTGGTTCAACTGGCACTGCTTTCTACACTCAACGCATTATTAACTCATGAGTCAAAACCGCCAGCTATAATTCGTAGTACGCATCGTTCTATAGTTCCTTCTTTGGCGCAGCATCATGCAGGGCTTTGGCTCGCTCAAGTGCAGGGAATTCGTGCTGGACCAGGCCTTCTCAACTGATATTCGCCCTTGGGGAAAAAACCTTAAAATAACAGTCTGTTGATGGCAGATATTCTGCTGCAGCGTAAGAGATATTGAGAATCATGTTAACTAAATTATTGACCAAAGTTTTTGGTAGCAGTAACGATCGTACCCTGCGTCGCATGCGCAAAGTGGTTGAACAGATTAACAGTATGGAATCAGACATGGTAAAACTGTCTGATACCGAATTGCAGGCCAAAACCAACGAATTCCGCGAACGCCTGAAAAACGGTGAAGCATTGGAAAAACTTATCCCAGAAGCGTTTGCAGTGGTACGTGAGGCCAGCAAGCGAGTATTTGGCATGCGTCATTTCGACGTGCAACTGCTGGGTGGTATGGTGTTGAATAACCGTTGCATCGCGGAAATGCGTACCGGTGAAGGTAAAACGCTGACAGCAACCTTGCCTGCTTATCTGAATGCTTTGAGTGGCCGTGGTGTGCATGTTGTTACCGTCAACGATTATCTGGCGCAGCGTGACGCTGAAAATAACCGCCCCTTGTTCGAGTTTCTTGGTCTGACGGTTGGCATTAACCTTCCTGGCATGCCCGCACCTGCTAAGCGTGCAGCTTATGCTGCCGATATTACTTACGGTACTAACAACGAATACGGTTTTGACTACTTACGAGACAATATGGCGTTCAGCCCTGAAGATCGGGTACAGCGCAAACTGCATTATGCGTTGGTGGACGAAGTTGACTCTATTCTGATCGACGAGGCGCGTACACCACTGATTATCTCTGGCCCTGCTGAAGACAGTTCAGAGATGTATATTCGTGTTAACAAGCTGATCCCTAATTTGATCCGTCAGGAAAAGGAAGACTCGGAAACCTTCCAAGGAGAGGGGCACTTCTCGGTTGATGAAAAAGCGCGTCAGGTTCATTTGACTGAGCGTGGTCTTGTCCTGATTGAGGAGATGCTGATGGAAGCCGGTATTATGAATGAAGAGGAATCTCTCTATTCACCGAGCAACATCATGCTGATGCACCATGTTACTGCTGCGCTGCGTGCCCATGTTCTGTTTACCCGTGACGTTGACTACATTGTAAAAGATGGCGAAGTCATCATTGTGGATGAACACACAGGGCGTACAATGCAGGGGCGTCGTTGGTCTGATGGTTTGCACCAGGCCGTAGAAGCGAAAGAAGGCGTTAAGATCCAAAATGAGAACCAGACTCTAGCTTCGATAACCTTCCAGAACTATTTCCGTTTGTACGAGAAACTGGCTGGTATGACCGGAACAGCGGATACGGAAGCATTCGAATTCAGCTCGATTTATAAGCTGGATACCATTGTTGTACCGACCAACCGCCCTATGATCCGTAAAGATATGCCGGATCTGGTCTATATGACTGAAAGAGAGAAGATTGCCGCGATCATAGAAGATATCCGCGAGCGGACGGCTAATGGTCAGCCGGTACTGGTAGGGACGATCTCAATCGAGAAATCAGAAGTGGTTTCCCGTGAGCTTAAGAAAGCCGGCATCGAGCACAAGGTTCTGAATGCTAAATTCCACGCTATGGAAGCAGATATCGTAGCGCAAGCCGGTCAGACAGGTGCGGTAACTATTGCGACGAACATGGCTGGCCGCGGTACTGATATCATGTTGGGTGGCAGTTGGCAGGCTGAAATTGCCAATCTGGAAAATCCAACAGAAGAGCAGATTGCGGCGATTAAGGAGGCTTGGCAAATCCGTCATGATGCCGTATTAGCTGCGGGTGGTTTGCACATTATCGGTACTGAGCGCCATGAGTCACGCCGTATCGATAACCAGTTGCGTGGCCGTTCGGGCCGTCAGGGGGATGCGGGTTCCTCACGATTCTATCTGTCTATGGAAGATGCGTTGATGCGTATTTTCGCTTCGGATCGTGTATCTGGCATGATGCGTAAGCTGGGCATGAAAGAAGGGGAAGCCATCGAACACCCGTGGGTGACCAAGGCTATCGCCAATGCGCAGCGTAAGGTCGAGAGCCGTAACTTCGATATTCGTAAGCAACTGCTGGAATATGATGACGTCGCCAATGACCAGCGTCGTGCGATCTATAGCCAGCGTAATGAACTGCTTGATGTTTCTGACGTGAGCGAAACGATAGCCAGCATTCGTGAAGACGTGTTCAAATCCACTATTGATAGCTATATTCCGCCACAGTCGCTTGAAGAGATGTGGGATGTCCAAGGGCTGGAAGAACGTCTGAAGAATGATTTTGATTTGGATATGCCGATCGCCCAATGGCTAGATAAAGAACCTGAGCTTCATGAAGAAACGCTGCGTGAGCGTATTTTGGAAACAGCGAATACAGAATACCTGCGTAAGGAAGAAGTTGTCGGTGCAGATATGATGCGCAACTTCGAGAAAGGCGTGATGCTGCAAACACTGGATTCCTTGTGGAAAGAGCACTTAGCGGCGATGGATTACCTGCGTCAAGGTATCCATCTACGCGGCTACGCGCAGAAAGATCCGAAACAAGAGTACAAGCGTGAGTCCTTTAACATGTTTGCCAACATGTTGGAATCATTGAAATATGAAGTGATCAGCGTGCTCAGTAAGGTGCAGGTGCGGATGCCTGAAGAAGTTGAGGCTTTGGAGCAACAGCGCCGTGAAGAAGCTGAACGTTTGGCTCGCTATCAACAACTGACCCA
The DNA here is from genome assembly GCF_033095805.1 of Serratia sp. UGAL515B_01. NCBI lineage: Bacteria > Pseudomonadati > Pseudomonadota > Gammaproteobacteria > Enterobacterales > Yersiniaceae > Serratia > Serratia sp. UGAL515B_01. The sequence continues at coordinate 636,961 of NZ_CP109901.1, forward strand.
TGAGGAAGAAAACGCATTGGCAATCACGGATCCAAACGTACCAATAGTAGCCGAACGTAAAGTCGGTCGTAATGACCCTTGCCCATGCGGTTCTGGCAAAAAATACAAGCAGTGCCACGGTCGTTTACAAGACTAAGTTGGATTACAGTGACTCATTAAATATAAAGGCTCAGCTTGCTGAGCCTTTTTAACGTAAAAGTCTGGAGAATGCGATGAAACATTTAAACATCGCTGTTGGTATTATCCGTAATTCTCAACAGGAAATTTTTATTACTCGCCGAGCTGTAGATTCTCACATGGCCGGTTTTTGGGAGTTTCCCGGCGGCAAGATTGAACTAGGTGAAACACCAGAACAGGCATTACGTCGTGAATTAACAGAAGAGACAGGGATCGTTGCTCACCATGTGCAGTTGCTTGAAATACTTGAGCACCGATTTAGCGATCGCGTCGTGACGTTGCATTTCTATCTTGCAGAAGATTGGGATGGAGAACCTTACGGTCGTGAAGGCCAACCAATACGTTGGGTTAAACAGATTGATCTGCGTGCTGAGGAGTTTCCTGAAGCTAATGCCAGAATAATTGAGTTGCTGGTCGCGCAGGCTGGCGTTGCGCAATAACTTTAGGCCTGGAAATACCAGGCTATTACTCAGAGATCAACGATCGTCTTCCTCACTCCAGTCCTCTGATTCTGAAAGATCGTTATTGCTTGGAATACGTTTCTCTTCATCGGCCCACTCGCCAAGGTCGATCAACTGGCAGCGTTTGCAGCAAAAGGGTCGGTAAGGGCTTATTTCTCCCCAAACTACGTCTTTGCTACAGGTTGGGCACTTTACTACGGTAATCATGTTGGATTCCTTCTTCTCCCCAATATACTCGTCATACGTCAAGTTGCCTGTGTGTTGGCTGTGTTCAGTTACTCGGCCCAAGTCTGTATCTCATTCTTCTGGGGCAGGTGAGTAACTGTTCAAAAACGCATTGCATCTTTTCATACCACTCGAATTATTTAGAGTATAGATAAAGGGGTTTGTTGTATTAACAGCAGGCTAGCTCAAATGTTAAACGTTCTGGCACCTTGCTATTTTCACTGTCTATTGGCATAAAACGGATCGCATAACGCGTTTTATGGCCTGAAATTTGCGGGTAAACCTGATAATCAAGATTAATATTCAAACGAAGTAAATCTGCACCTTCAGCATTATCCTGAAAAAATCCGTTTAGGCTGATCTGATTACGGAACTGTCCAGCCTGTCTTACCAAGGCGAGTACCATGGTGAGTGCTTGATTCAACGGCTCGAGCGTTTTCAGCCATGCTGCAACGTCGGTATCGCGTTCATGCTGTGAAACGTGCATCCACATATGCAGAGTGGGCAAGTCAAAGCTGCAGCAACCACCCGGAATACTCAGGCGCTGGCGTACCAGACCGATCAAACGATCCTCGCGCAGTGCCTGTCCCATGCGTGGTGCAGACATCAGAGAGGTTGTACACGCTTTCAACTGGCTGCGCAGTTGTTCGATCAACGCCATATCAACACCAGGCATTTCCGCCCATTGCAATAATTTCTGTTGTTGGCGCTCTAGCTCTTTTAATAATTCTGTGCGGACTTCGCCACGCTCAAGTACATCCAACAGGTCTGCAACGGTACGAAAAAAGGTGAGTGCGATAGCTGTTTCGTTCAGTGCCCTTTGGCCATGAAGCTGTTGAAGTAAAAACTCAATTCGCAGCCAGGTGCGCATTTTCTCATTCAAAGGATGTTCAAAGAGAACAGTTGGTGAAGCGTCACTCATTCGGTATTAATCCTGTCGGGTTGCTGATTTTGCCAGCTCAAGGTAACGTTGATGCAACGCGGCAACAGAAGGTCCAATCTCTTGTGCTGTGCCGCTATTGTCAATTACGTCGTCTGCAATGGCCAAGCGTTGTTCACGTGAGACCTGCGCAGACAAAATATTCAGTGCCTGCTGACGACTGATATTGTCGCGGGCTATTGTTCTGGTCAATTGCGTTTCGCAGTCGACGTCGATCACTAAAACACGGTCTGCACGATCCTGTAGTCCATTTTCTACTAATAATGGGATAACCCATAGCACGTAAGGACTCTTGGCTTTGGCCAGTTGATTCTGTGTTTCCTGTTGAATCAATGGATGCAACAATCGGTTTAGCCATGTTTTTTCGTCGGGATGACTGAAGATCCGTTGACGCAAGGCTGAACGGTTGAGTGAACCCTCTGGCAGCAACACGCCATTCCCAAAATGTTGCACAATGGCCAATAACGCCGAGGTACCTGGTTCTACGACCTGGCGAGCGATCACATCGGCATCCACGATGGTCGTACCTAAGCGAGAAAAGGCATCCGCCACCGTTGACTTGCCGCTGCCGATACCGCCTGTTAATGCAACAATATAGGCCATGGTGTATGGGTCCTGATATCACAAAATAACCAAGTCACAAAGCGCTTGCATGCAAGTGTAGTCAAGAGATACGGCCTAGGCTTCTCTGAATGAGGGTACAAAGAAAATGAGGCAGAAATCACACTTTATTAACGTAAGTAAATTTGTGGGATTGTAGCCTAAATAATCGCGAAATCGCAGTCTTGCCGAGTAATTATTAGTGCGTATGATAACGTCACTGGAACTGGCATCTATCTACCCATTGCCTTCGAGCTGAAGTATAGGCTATCGGGCCTCCTCCTTGGGACTATCACAAGCCGTTTTCAAATCAGTTTTCGATAGATTGTTTCCTCAGCGCGTTAACGGGGAAAACGCTAGAAGATGGGTGACTGTTTGGCTGTAGCTTGAGCAATAGAAGGTGTATAGGTTCGAATTACTCCCCTGCGATCCGTCGCCAAAAACCAGGAAATCATGAGTCATGCGTATTGAAGAAGATTTGAAGTTGGGCTTTAAAGATGTGTTGATCCGCCCGAAACGCTCCACGTTGAAAAGCCGTTCAGAAGTTGAATTGGCCCGCCAGTTTACCTTTAAACACTCTGGATGGAACTGGTCCGGAGTGCCTGTTATTGCTGCTAACATGGACACTGTGGGCACCTTCCGCATGGCTGAGGCACTGGCCTCTTTCGATGTTCTCACTGCTGTCCACAAACACTATACCGTTGAGCAGTGGGCTGAGTTTGTCCAGCGTGCGCCCGAATCCACCTTGCGTAACGTGATGGTTTCTACGGGTACTTCTGATGTGGACTTTGTCAAGATGCAGCAAATCCTGGCACTTTCCACGTCACTGAAATTCATCTGCATTGACGTTGCGAACGGTTACTCAGAACACTTTGTCGCCTTCCTGAAAAAAGCCCGAGAAGCTTGCCCACATCACGTGATTTGCGCGGGTAACGTGGTGACCGGTGAAATGGTCGAAGAATTGGTACTGTCGGGTGCAGATATTGTCAAAGTGGGTATCGGTCCTGGTTCGGTGTGCACTACGCGAGTAAAAACCGGGGTGGGTTACCCGCAGCTTTCTGCGGTAATCGAATGCGCTGATGCCGCACATGGCCTCGGTGGGCAGATTGTCAGCGATGGTGGCTGCTCAGTACCGGGGGATGTTGCCAAAGCATTCGGTGGCGGTGCGGATTTTGTCATGTTGGGAGGGATGCTGGCAGGACACGATGAATGTGAAGGCACGATAGTTGAAGAGAACGGCGAGAAGTTTATGCTGTTCTACGGCATGAGTTCAGAATCTGCTATGAAGCGTCACGTAGGCGGCGTTGCAGGTTATCGTGCAGCAGAAGGTAAAACCGTTAAGCTGCCACTGCGTGGTGAAGTTGAATTTACCGTGCGTGATATTCTTGGTGGCCTGCGTTCTGCCTGTACCTATGTGGGTGCAGAGCGTCTGAAAGAGTTAACTAAGCGGACTACGTTCATCCGAGTGGCAGAGCAGGAAAATCGTGTTTTTGGCAGTAAATAACAGATGCTAATCATGGCCTGTTAATGTCGTGTTTTAACCGCCCCTGCCTTGATGGCAGTGGGCGTTTTGTCATAAGCACTCTCAGACCTCATGCAGAATCGCTTCTTGATAAATGAGGTTATCCCCACGTTACGTCAAGATGCTGATGGGCTGCAAAAATGAACCTGATTTCGTCATATTCTGTAAATTGTCCGCATTCTTCGAGGGTAATTTTGGTGTCTTGTACCTGAGTTGGGTTACACTATCTTCAGGCTGTTTCAGGCCTTTCTGCAAGATCCTTGGAGGCTGTTGTTACCATGGCACAAGCCAACCTTTCCGAAACACTATTTAAGCCCTCATTCAAGCATGTTGAAACTTCAACGCTGGTGTCGCGTGTACACCACGCGGTTGGTTCAGACATGCATTCTGCGTTGGAGGGGACCAGCGATAGTCATTGGTACCGCATGCTCAACCATTTGTTGTGGACATGGCGGGGTGTTGATCCACTGGAAATAAGCGAGGTGTTGGCACGTATCGCAGCCTCTAATGCTGAACACAGTGATGATCATTTGTTGGACACCGTGGTGGGTTACCGCAATGGCAACTGGATTTACGAATGGGTGCGGCAGGGAGTGGAGTGGCAGCAACGAGCTCAAGGGCAGGAAGATCCTCTATTGGGGGGGCAGTATTGGCTGAATGCTGCCAATTTATATAGCATTGCCGGTTATCCTCACCTGAGAGGGGACGAACTGGCCGAACAGGCTGAAATGCTCTCCAATCGTGCCTATGAAGAAGCGGCGCTTTTGTTGCCATATCAGCTAAAAGAGCTGGAATTTCCGATCGAAGGTGGTAGCCCGATCGCCGGTTTCCTGCACATGCCCTATAGCACTCAGGCACCCTATCCAACGGTATTGATGTGCGGCAGCCTTGATACACTACAGACTGATTATCACCGCCTATTCCGGGATTATCTTGCCCCGCATGGCATAGCGATGCTGACAATGGATATGCCCTCTATTGGTTCATCTTCCAAATGGAAATTGACGCAAGACACCAGTTTCCTGCACCAACAGGTGCTGGCACAACTCCCTTCTGTACCCTGGATTGACCATACGCGAGTCTGCGCATTTGGTTTCCGTTTTGGTGCCAATGTTGCCGTCAGGTTAGCTTATTTGGAGCCGAATCGCCTGCGTGGGGTCGCTTGTGTTGGCCCCGTGATACACAGCTTGTTGTGTGATACTAAACGTCAAGGCCGCCTTGTTCCCGATATGTATATGGATGTGTTGGCTAGCCGCATGGGCATGGCCAATGCCTCTGATAACGTTTTGAAAACTGAGTTGAACAGCTACTCTCTAAAAAATCAGGGGTTATTGGGTCGCCGCTGTTCAACTCCAATGTTATCAGCGTACTGGGAAGGGGATCCGTTGAGTCCGAAGGAAGAGTCGCAGTTGATCGTTTATTCTTCATCAAACGGTAAGTTGATTTCTATCCCGCGTACACCTGTTTATCAGAGTTTTCACCAATCCTTACTGCAAATCTGTGATTGGCTTAGAGATAAAATGCGGTAATCAGTTGCTAATTTTCAGTAGTTTGCTAAAAAGAATAAATTATACCTGATGTCTCCCGCAGCTTGAAGGGAGGCAGGTATACAATCAGGAGGTTGAAGAATGGCGTTACCGAGTGGCCACCCAAAAAGCCGTCTAATGAAGTGTTTTGCTAGCCTAGGGCCTTATCTGCGAGAAGGACAATGTGAGAATGACCGCTTTTTCTTTGATTGTTTAGCGGTTTGCGTCAATGTAAAACCAACGCCGGAAAAACGTGAATTCTGGGGATGGTGGCTCGAATTACAAGCTGATGGTTCTCGCTTTATTTATTCTTATCATTTTGGCATTTTCGATAAGGAAGGGCGTTGGAAATCGGAAAAGATCAAAAGTGAAGAAGTAAAGGAAAAACTGGAAACTACGCTACGTGATTTCCATCGCCGTTTGGGCGAACTGCTGGCTACTATGGAGTTGCAATTGGATCCAGCGGACGATTTTGATGATCAACCGATAAAACTCTTCGCTTAAATCATTTTCACTTCAGAAATTCCGTTTAAATCGCGTTGTGCCTGTTGGCATAACGCGACTCTCCTGTTACAAAGTTCTTTGCAATTATTTCTTATTCCAATGGAAGAGACAGATATGAAAGGCAGCCAGACATTGGTTGTGAAATTGGGCACGAGTGTGTTGACCGGTGGATCGCTGCGTCTGAACCGTGCCCATATAGTTGAATTAGTACGCCAATGTGCACAGCAACATGCTGCGGGTCACCGCATTGTTATTGTGACTTCTGGGGCGATTGCCGCTGGGCGCGAACATTTGGGTTATCCAGAATTACCTGCCACAATAGCCTCTAAGCAGTTGCTGGCGGCTGTTGGGCAGAGCCGTCTGATCCAACTCTGGGAGCAGTTTTTTTCTATCTACGGCATCCATATTGGGCAGATGCTGCTCACTCGCGCAGATTTGGAGGATCGTGAAAGATTTCTCAATGCGCGTGACACGATGAGTGCATTACTTGATAACCGCATAGTACCGGTGATCAATGAAAACGACGCCGTAGCTACGGCAGAAATCAAGGTTGGCGATAACGATAATCTATCGGCACTGGCTGCTATTCTGGCGGGAGCAGATAAACTGCTGTTGTTGACCGATCAGCAAGGGCTATACACCGCCGATCCACGAAGTAATCCTGCAGCAGAATTGATCCGTGAAGTTCACAGTATTGACGATGCATTGCGTGCGATTGCAGGCGATAGCGTATCTGGCCTTGGCACCGGTGGTATGGGCACCAAATTGCAGGCAGCGGACGTAGCCCGCCGCGCAGGGATTGACGTGATTATCGCTGCTGGCAACCAGCCTGGTGTAGTTGCTGAAGTCATTAAAGGTAATCCGGTGGGGACCCGTTTTCACGCGGAGGAAACCCCGCTGGAGAACCGCAAGCGCTGGATTTTTGGAGCCCCACCTGCAGGAGAAGTCACCATTGATGATGGCGCAGTGGAAGCAATGATGTCCCGTGGCAGCTCACTACTGCCGAAGGGGATACATGAGGTCAGAGGTGATTTCTCTCGCGGCGAAGTTATTCGCATCTGCAACCTGGCGGGCCGTGATTTAGCACATGGTGTTAGCCGCTACAATAGTGATGCAATGCGTATGATTGCCGGCCACCACTCGCAGGAAATCAGCGAAATTCTGGGTTATGAATACGGCCCGGTAGCCGTGCACCGTGACGATATGATCGTCAGTTAAGGAGTGAACTGAACATGCTTGAGCAGATGGGGAAGGCAGCCAAACACGCCTCTTGGCAATTGGCGGTACTGAACACAGCGAAAAAAAACCAAGTGTTGGCAATGATAGCCGACAAACTGGAGGCCAACAGTGAAGAGATTCTGCTGGCGAATGAGCAGGATATGGTGCAGGCACGTGCACTGGGGATGAGTGAAGCCTTGCTGGATCGTCTGCTGTTAACCCCCGCACGCTTGGCCGCGATTGCTAACGACGTGCGCCAGGTGTGTAGTTTGAGTGACCCGGTAGGCCGTGTATTGGACGGTGATTTCCTGGATAGTGGTCTTAAGTTAGAGCGCCGTCGTGTGCCGCTCGGCGTGATCGGAGTGATCTATGAAGCCCGCCCCAATGTGACTATCGACGTCGCGAGCTTGTGCCTGAAAACCGGTAATGCGGTGATCTTGCGTGGGGGAAAAGAGACGCACCATACCAACCAGGCCACGGTAAAAGTGATCCAGCAAGCGTTGGAACAATGTGGCTTACCTGCTGCTGCGGTACAGGCGATTGAAAGCCCGGATCGTGCTTTGGTGAATGAATTATTACGTATGGATCGCTACGTTGACATGCTTATCCCTCGTGGTGGTGCTGGTTTGCATAAGCTGTGCCGGGAACAATCGACTATTCCGGTTATCACTGGTGGGATCGGCGTTTGTCATATCTATGTGGATGAAAGTGCGGATTACGACAAAGCATTGGCCATTATCGAGAACGCCAAGATCCAGCGCCCAAGTGCCTGTAACTCAGTAGAGACTCTGTTGGTCAACCGCGCAATCGCCAATAGCTTCCTGCCTGTGCTGAGTGTGCGTATGGCTGATGCAGGTGTTACATTACACGCTAGTGATAACGCGATGCCGTTGTTGCAGCAAGGGCCTGCAAAAGTAGTCGCAGTTGAAGCAGAGGATTATGAAGACGAGTGGCTTTCAAGGGATCTGAACGTCACGCTGGTGGATGGCATCGATCAGGCTATTGAACATATTCGTGAACATGGCACCAGCCATTCTGATGCGATTCTAACGCGCTCCTTGAGCCAAGCTGAGTATTTTGTCCGCGCGGTGGATTCTGCAGCGGTGTATGTCAACGCGAGCACTCGCTTTACCGACGGTGGGCAGTTTGGTCTGGGTGCCGAAGTTGCTGTTAGTACCCAGAAACTTCATGCGCGTGGCCCGATGGGCTTAGATGCCTTGACCACCTATAAATGGATTGGTTACGGCGACGATCTGGTCCGCAGCTAAAACCCTGGTTACCGAAGATAGAGTAGGGCGCTCTATCTTCGAGGGAACCATTCGTATTGTATAAAGATGATGAAAGATTCAGCAGGTGGCACGCTACCTATTGACTCACAATTTACTTTTGCCTAATTTGTGCAGCGTACCGTATCTTTATCCACATCAATGTTAATTGCCGATATAGCTCAGTAGGTAGAGCAGCGCACTCGTAACGCGAAGGTCGTAGGTTCGATTCCTATTATCTCATTCACCAACGTCTACTAAAGTCTACCAAAACCCCTTATACTGCCTGTCTTAGCGCAACGCATACTATCCCTACGTCTACTGATATACCCCAAAATCTACAGGTAAGTGGGGGTATGTTCTGTTGTGTTTAATTGTGGCACCCCAATGAAGCTCAACGCTCGCCAGGTTGATACTGCTAAGCCAAAGGATAAACCCTATAAACTCGCTGACGGTGGTGGGTTATACCTTTTGGTTAACCCCAATGGCTCAAGATACTGGCGGCTAAAGTATCGTGTTGCAGGCAAAGAAAAGCTGCTGGCGCTGTGGGTATGTCCAGACGTCGGTCTTTATTCATTTTTTGCGGAACACATTGTTCCATCTTGTGGGGCTGTAGTAGCAGATCAGCAATTCTTAGCCGATCAGATGGGATGAGTAGAGGTAGGTACTGCTGCTGGGATCCTTTCAGAAATTCTACTCATGGGTGCAGGTTTCGCACAGTCAAGGGATGGAACATCAAACCCAAAATGGGGGCGTTGGTATGAGAAATTCCCTTACGGAGATGATCCAAGAGACCAGTTTTTGACACATCAAGGTATTGATTATTAGGAGAAAAATGGCCATTAAGTGGGTTCACCGCATCCTAACGGTTTTTCTATTAATTATTGTCATTATTGGATGTTTGATATGGCGCTCTGATACGGCGCCGTATAACGACAGCCTATACAGTAAAAAAGAACTATCGAATGGCCTTTGGTTATATATTACCAAGCACAATAATCCTAGTGCTACTGATACAGACGTTTACAGATACTACCTGAACAAAAAATTGGATAGTCCGTTAGCGGCTCTGCAAGAAACAGCACCGTTTTTGACGGCAGACACTAGTGAAGCAACTGTATCTGCTATAGGTCAGCATGTAATGGTCAAACTAACGGGAAAGGTTTATTCGTTCTCAAATTCAGCCTTTTTTTACAACGACTCAACCCCTATGATGCCCCGTATTGATTTAAATTTTTATGCTGTAAATGAATAGTTTTCATAAGCAAAAATATATCTTAACAACTGCGAAAATATAAGGGCTCACTATATATCTTCTGATGCCTGTAAGGCATGGAAGGCGACCCACATTAAACAGAATAGAACAACGGCGCTCATTCGCCGAAGCCCGCCCACGCTGGTGCGCTGCTGTCTTAAAGGTTCCGCAACCCCCCATTCCTAGCAAGCCGCCTTTGCTGTTAACCCAAGCTACTGCCACGAAGAAACTGGATGGTCGGAGACAAACAGATTTTACCGCGATGAGTTGCTAAGGTCGCAGAATTCCAGGTATGGGTGGCGGAGACAACACCGATCACCACTAAATTGAGTATCCCAGTGTCTTGTGGTTCAGTCGTTTCAATCTGTTGCGAAGGGTCAGGTTTTCATGTTCAATACGTTGCGTGTAAAGCTTACCCGTAATGTGTTTTTCATTCGGTAACACGTCATAAGCACTGAAATTATCTGTGCACCAGAAGTCCACATTAAAACCTGACAGCAACCCCAGTAATTTACAAAGCGTTTTCTTGCTCCTGCGACCAAAAGCATGGGCAATAATACGTTTGAGACGAGGCTTCAATGCGTACTACAGCCAGCGTTGCTTCTTTTTATTGTCGACAAATGACCACATTTCATCAACTTCCCAATTGAGCTGAAAAGGAGGAACTAACGGCGTGTCGGCGTTCCTCATCATTGCCACCTGCCAGAAGCATGATGTGTAGCGGTATTAAGAACACCTATTTAGCCATCAGCATCCCTTCGATAAAAATGCTGAGTTTATCTGATAATCTCCGGATTGAATACTCGACCATTAATTTTGGGTACTCTCTAATACAGGCGTAAAGTTTATCAGCGCTACGATCTTTAAAACAGTGCCATCCAGATCACACATATTTACTTTAACGTACCAATAAAGTGGATTTATGGGGAGTATATATTAGGCTTACCACGAACTTATAGTTTTGAAGAGATAACTATCATCAGGAATAGTAACTGTCTGAATAGTTTGGTTGAGAAATATTACCGGAATATTGGGCGGCAGATATACTCAGTGCAGAGACTCCAATCGTTTCGGCTGATACACAGTCCTAACTAGAATCTGATTGATATAGGGTATACGCAAAGGGTAATATCAATATTCACATCCTGATGGAGTCTTCCTCGGAATAAGTTTATCTATTGGTCTTATTAAAAGTAGGTGTCTTATATATTTTCGTTTTCTATTGGTTAATGTCACAGAAGTAATAGTCAACTTAAAAAGTAAGAGGTTTCCATGAAGGATGAACTCGTAAAAACGGCATATTTATCGCCTTTTGTACGATTCTCTTGCCAAGCATATAGACAAGAAAAGAGGGGGAGTATCAAAAATAAATCTATACCCCTCATTCTTCAAGTTGCTTGGGTGTTGGCTACGTCTGTTCGCACCAGTCACATAGTAGGCTGTGCTCTTAGCGACTCGCGGTCTTGCCGCCTAGAAGCAACTCGAATTATTTTGGGTATATCAATAGGAAATGAAACTGATTTTACTTTTTATGGAAAAAGAGCAATAGCTAACAAAAACTGGATAAACATTTGAGAAATAAAAAGAGTGATTTTTCACTGAATGGCACTCAAGATTCAAAGTCTGGCATAATTCAGCCAGAAATGGGGATATCCCAATGGGTCACCATAATTGCAAAGAAGCTCATCCCAAACATCATTAAAATAATGATACGTGAAAAAGGATAATGCATCCAATTAGTAGAATAGGTATTTTTTGATAAAGGCACCGATAACCTTTTCATGATGTTCTATAGAGCGTGAAAAGCAGAGGGTTTTACGGACCAGTCTTTTGATTCTGGTTCTCAGCGACAGGTTGTTACACCCAATGCGCTGAGTAAAGATTTTACCGGTCAGATGCCTGTCTTTCGGCACCTCCCGGAAGGTTTCATCGGTTCGTGGACCTAAAGTGTGGGCCAGTATACCGCCTGTTTTGGTATTGTAGGCATACATGAATGATAACTCTGGCCATGAGAGAACCTTAAAAGCCCGCATTACACATCAGATTCAATCAATGAGAAAAAGGAAATATGTTTTAGATGCTCTACAGTTTATATACATTAATTATCATTAAAGATAATAACGTGAGAGAACCATATTATTATTCCATCTTGGATGGAAATCAGTATCCCTGACTAGAATAATCGCTCAATAACGATATTCAGATTAATAATCAATTATTTTAAAGGAATGTTATGAAAGTAAATCAACTAATTTCAAGAGTGAAAATAATACTTGTATTTTTATCCATATTATTCACAGGTGTGGCAAGTGCAAATAGCTCACCATGGTGGGAGGAATTTAGCGCTAATCCTGGTTTTGTCGAAGCCTTGCCACATATCGGCTATAGCTTAGAAGAATTACGTCAAGATACTAATAAGGGATTGCAAGAATCAGCGGATAGCCGCACCCCTTTATTCTGGCTAAAACGTACGATGGAAATGTATCCTCCTGCGTCGCCCGATAACTACAATATGCCTGTAGCACACCATGAGACCAAAGACTGGGTAAACGGGCTTTACGCAACGATGGGGCGGGGTATATTCTTTTTTACCCGAACCTATGGTGAGGTTGGACAAACAATTTCCATCAATGTTGGTAATATCCCAAATGGTGCAAACTGTTATGCAGCAACTGGGCGCGATTTTACCAACACAGACAAAATGTACTTGGATCAACAACCTCTCACGGCTAATAGTGACAACTACTATTCCTTTAAGCAATCAGGTATTTTACTATTGGGTTGCGGCGATCCCGATAAGCAACAGAACGGAAAATTTGTTCCGTTTGAAGTCAGTGGCGCAGAGAAAAGTAATCTCTTTATCTTAGGTCAAAGTACCCAAGATGACTGGCAGGCAGCTAAGACGACAGCCAGCCGTACTGGTTTCGCTTTTCTTTATGATGGACGTATCAATACTGTCGTGCCTAATAAGATAGTCCAACGTACCAATGAAGTTATTGGTGAACAACTGGGAGTTAACCTTCGTACCATTGCCTTGTATGAGAAAGTAAATGGTATGGATGGGTCTGACCCCCTCTTTATTTCTTCTATGGGTTCAATGTTCGCAAACTATAATGAGTGCTGCTATGCAGGTTATAGAAATGGTTATGTGGGTATAGGATTTCATCCTTACTCGATGCATGATGACTGGGGTATTTGGCACGAACTAGGGCATCAGTATGAGCCAATGAGAGAGTATCTAAATCTCTTCCCTGAGATACAGGTGAACCGTTATTCGATAGAGGCTTGTCAGCTGTTTAAAGGGCATGAAGTATCACTTAACCAGTGTCATCCAAGAATTAGTGCCGAAGACGGAAATTGGGATAAGCAGGCAGTTGAAAGTTTTGTGGCATCAGGCACCCAGTACCAAGATTTCAGCACGATAAATGATGGATTCAAGAAGTTGAGTTTTTTCTCTCGCCTGCGTTTTTCTTATGGGGAGAATTTTTTCCCTAAAGTTAACCAGTTGCGTTTGAAAGCCATTCAGGCTGCACCAGGTAAAAGCCGAGCAGATAAGACTAATTATGTATTGGGATCGAAACAACAGGTAATCGATTTTCTCGTGGTGGCTTACAGTCAGGTAGCGGGGTATGACCTGCGCGAATACTTTACGAAATGGGGATTGCATTTCAGTACAATCGCTGGGCAAAAAGTGGCTGATATGAAATTGCCTCAGCCAGGAGAGGAGCAAGCTCTGCGGGTAAACTTGAGTCGGGATAAAATAGAGGCTGTTGCGACCTATAACTACGGTTTTGCGTATAATGTAACGGCGAGCAGCAATCAGGAAAATGTAAACTACCAGTGGAAACATATTGCTGGCGATCGCCGTATATACATTAAAAATCAGGAAGGAGCCTCAGTAGACGTCATTATTCCAAAAAATGTAGAAGGTGTTAGTGCGCGTTTTGAAGTGACAGCTGAAAGTAAAATGGGAGTAGACAGGAAAATACTTGAAGTTCAGGTCTTGTCTCCTGTAGTGAAAGTAACGGGGCCCTCTAGCATAATATCTCAAGAAACTGTTCAGTTTGAAGCGCAGGCAAATTTTGACCAAGCTCGTTATCAATGGACGCTATTAAAAGGCAATGAAGTTGTCAACGGTGGCGTCAGTGAGGATGGCGTAATTAATTCTGGCTTGGGAACGGGGTTATATACACTTAAAGTAGTGGCCAGCAGTGATAAAGGAGCACGTACTATATCACAGTCACGCTCTCTTGAAATAACGGTTGACGCATCCAGTTAGGCCGTGTCGCATTAAGGAGTGGTGAGGTAATATGCTGCCGCCTGACTACTTCTCTGAGCAGAAAAGCCTTAAAGCGCTTGCATTACTCCGCTGATGGGTTCTGTCGTATTAAGTCTTAGTCAGGTAACGTGCTGTTTTTATTATGATGTTATCTGACTATGACTCGGAACCGAAAAATCTTCGTTCGACTCCATTACTCTGTTGATATTATTGCTTAGCGTGTCCCCTGCAGAACCCTTTTATCTTCTGGTTGCATGAAAAACAACGATCTGGCCGTATTGGCCTCTTGCCAACAACCGCCCAACATTAACGCGACTGAGCTGTTCCCCTTTTATTTGAGAACAATGCAAAGAAACCATTTTCTAACACGAAGATCGTCTAACTTGCAGAATAATGATAAAAAAGCCACCGAGCCCAGCAGTGATAATTCCAATAGGTAACTCCTGATCCTCAATAAGGGTTCGGCTGATCATATCGCCGCTACAGAGAAGTACTGCGCCTAATAGTGCCGCCAGAGGGATCATTAAGAGATGTTTGACGCCTGCAATACGTCTTGCCACATGTGGCACCATGAGGCCCACAAAGCCGATAACCCCGGTGAGTGAAACCAGGAAAGATGTTGCTAATGCACTGCAAATAAAAGCTTCAGTTCTCAGTCTTGCGACATTAACACCTAGCGATATTGCCGTTTGTTCTCCTGACAATAATCCATCGAGCCATTTCCATCGCCAGGCGACAAAGCAGCTCAATAGGATAAGGCTCATCAAAGGGAGAAATAAGTTGTCCCAACGGGCGAGGCCTAGCCCGCCCAGCGACCAAAATATGACTGAACTGGCGGCCCGTTGGTCGCCTGAAAAAACAAGGTAGCTGGTAAGTGCACTAAAAAGAAAAGAGATGGAAAGGCCACAGACAATAAGGTGTTCAGGACGCCGGGAGTCACTGATATGAAAAAGTATCAGAACAGCAAATGCCGATACACTACCACCGACAAAAGCAGACAGCGGAAGTGTTAATTCACCAAACTGCTCGCCAAAGCGAGTGATCACAAAGACCACTCCCGCAGAGGCACCAGAGGAGAGTCCAAAAAGAAAAGGATCAGCCAACTCGTTTCGGGTGGTAGTTTGGAGCAGTGTTCCTACTATTGCCAGCCCTGCGCCCGTTAGCATGGTGAGCAATACTCTGGGTAAACGCAATTGTGTGATGATGGTATCCACTTGCTCAGACACAGCAGTGTCGGTAATCTTCAGCGCTGATAAGACCTGTGCCGATGTTATTGGAACAGTACCCAGTATCAGGCTCCAAAACATAAACGCGGCAAGCAGGATTGTAATACAACCTATCAACAGGATGTAGTTACCCTTTGAGAGGCTCATGATTTCTCTCCTGCGTACAAAGCATTAGCCAGCTTTTCAATCGCTTTTATGTTCGCGGGGCCTGGCGTCAATTCAGCGTATTGCAGTTTAAGGTATTTACCTTGTTTAACTGCGGGGGTTAATTTCATAAGAGGATGTGATTCAAGGAAATGCTGTAAACTTTCGGCCCCAGACCCTGTTTGATAATCTAATAAAATAATAAAATCGGGTTCTGCCACTGAAACCGTCTCCCAGGTACTGCTGGTCCAACTTGCCTCCAGTGAGTCCATAATATTCTTTCCACCTGCTGCTTCTATAATGGCGGTTGGCATCGCGTATTTACCACTGGTAAACGGCTTGTCTTTACCTGAGTCATAGACAAATACCTTTGCCGGACGTGAACCTTCCGGTGGTTTGGGTAAGGTCAGGAGCTTGTATTTCCATTCCTCAACAAGTCTCTTTGCTTCCTTTTCTTTACCAAAGATTTTTCCCAACGTTATTTGGTCGTTATAGAGTAAATCCATGCTGGCTTTGCCGGGCTGTGTACTTGCAAACAGGCAGCTTTCGCTCAGAACAAAGGTAGGAATACCATATTGTTCAAGTTTTTCAGGTGTGACATCGCCACCTACTTGCATGCCATAATTCCAGCCTGCAAAGAAAAAGTCTGGATTTGCAGAGAGAATGGTTTCCAGTGACGGATATTTTGGGGCCAGCTCTGGGATGTTATCCATTTCTTGGGTAAATTCCGGAGTCATTTTATACCAGCCTGTAATGCCAGTGAGACCGATAATCCGATTTTGAAGTTTTAAGGCAAAAGCCATTTCAGCCATATTGATATCGTGAATAATGGCACGCTGAGGTGGGCGCTCAAAGGTCACTGGTTTACCACAACTGTTAATGGTGACTGGAAAGCCAGCAGAATTCGCAGTGAAGCAGCCCAAGGTGAGGAACAACAACAGAAATAGCTTGTTCATTAAGATATCAGCCTTGAATTATGCACAAAGTGGAACTTCAAATATTTTTAGCGGCTCGCCGCTCTCTGGATGGGAAACGTTGAGGCTTTTCATACCAAAAACAGGGAGCGTTATCCTACTTTGTAATGCAATGTCCGGTGTATCACAGATAACCTGTTTACCTTTGCATAGCACAAGCACCTTGTCTGCAAAGGCCGCTGTTAGCTGCAGATCGTGCAATACAACGACAACGGCAATGCCTAGTTCTTTCACCAGTGACAATAGTTCCGAACGTCCAAGTGGGTCGAGATGGTTAGTGGGTTCATCCAGCAATAAAAGCGAGGGATTTTGTACTAATGTGCGGGCGAATGCAGCCCGTTGTCGTTGACCACCGGAAAGTTGACCTAGGGGACGGTGCTTAAGTGTTTGCAAGCCAGTATTGCTTAGTGCCTCGCTAACAATTTTTTGCTCTTTAGCATGCGGAAAGGCTCCCGCATGAGGTAAACGTCCTAGCGTTACATACTCCTCAAGCGTCAAACGTAAGTCAGGTATATCTGTCTGTGAAAGAAAGGCAATCTGCTGAGCACGTTCTCGAACAGGAATGAACTCAAGCGGCTGTCCATTCAGACTGATTTCACCTTTACTATGCACTTTCTCGCGGATAATTGTACGTAACAGGCTAGATTTCCCACAACCGTTGGGGCCAATGATAGCGAGCCTTTCACCCGAGTTTACTTTGAAACTGATATTTTCAAGTATCAATTCGTTACGTTGAGAAAGCAGAGAAACACTGTCGAGACAGAGAATATGATCAGCATTTTTCATCCTGGCATCACCGAAAAATTATTACTGTTATGTTATATCATAACATAACATCAGCGATGAGCATATAGCTGTTCCTTTGGAAAAGGGGGCATCCTACGTCATGAATTTACCAGGGGTTCTTGGAAAGTTTTTAGTTCGAGAATCAAGCTCTGTCGGAGCTTGATTCAATAAGGAAGAGGAATACACTTTAACGCGGCCGATTTCCTCGGTAATTGGCCGCGAAAAAACGCATACTCATTTAGCCAGAGTATCAATGGCAGAGACGGTTTCTTGCCAAAATGGCAGTGCAGGATCGAGCAGAGTAAAGTGATCTGCCAGTGGCAATACGACCAGTGTCACATCATCTCCTGCTGCGACAGCTTTGTCTCGATAAAGATAACTGACGCCAACCGGCACGCTGATATCCATATCTCCGTGTATCAGGATCTGCTTTATACCTAAAGGCAGTAACTCAATGGGGGAGATTTTCTTCAGGATGTCAGAAGCCTCAGTTGGGTCAGCCCCGATAAACTGGGTAATCGGCGTATCTCTTTGTGCGCTGCGATGCCCTTTGTCTAACAACAGCAGGTCACTGACTCCCGCTATACTGACAACACCCGAAATTTTCGGTTTTAACATACCGAAGGTATCTGATGGCTGCTTGGCACGGGAAGCCGCCCACAGCGCGAATTGCCCACCAACAGAGTGACCGACCAAGACAATATTCTTCGGCAGACGATATTGTGCGGAAATATCATCAATGTGATTAATAGCCGCTAAAATATCTTGTGACGTTGTTTTCCATCCTCCACCCTGAGTCATACGGCGATACTCAATGGACCATACGGCATAGCCACGGGCGACTAAATCTAGGGTTGCAGGCTCTAAGTAGCTTAAAGTGTATTGCGGTTGATAATATCCACCATGGATCATCACAACCAAGCCTTTTGCTTGCTCTTTTGGCAAATACAGCTCGCCATATTGATTAGGGTCTTCACCATACGCGATCTTGTTTTTATCCACGGCAGCCTCTACATGGCAGATTGTCATAATAATCAAGATAAAAAATGCACCTAGTTTCTTCTTCATCATATTCCTATGCTTGTTGGTAAGAGTTACTCCCTCTTTATATATACGAGGAATTATTTATTTCAAGTTATTTGGTGTTATCTCATGAAACATCAAGACGTCTCAAATACCAATAAAATCAACATAAAAAATAGATATATACCACATCAATTCGTCTCATTAGAACTCTAACAATTCCAACAGACTTTTGGTATAATTTGGGTACATAGGAAAAACTGGATTATACCAATGTTAAAAACAAAAACCGAAGTTCAGCGTTTCGGTTCTGTCGAAAAAATGCAGGTGAGATGATATTCTCGGCCAATAATGCACTGTTTAGGTTGAATTATGCTCAGTTTCAAAGGTCGTCATTTTCCCAAAGATCTCATGTTAATGGCCGTCAGATGGAAGGTGGCCTATCCACTCAGCTATCGCCATATTGAAGAACTGCTGGAAGAGCCTGGGGCTGATGTAGATCGTTCAACCGTGCAAAAATGGGTCATCCATTATGCGCCGAAACTTGAGCAATCTTTCAGAAAAAGGAAGAAGCCCACAGGGCTCAGCTGAAAGATGGATGAAACCTATATCAGGGTGAACGGCAAATGGGTTTATCTTTATCGGGCCGTAGATAATGATGGTGCTACGATTGATTTTATGTTGTCAGAAACCCGTGACCGTGCAGCAGTACTGAGATCCTTCAAAAAAGCGATTGGCTCCTGGGGATTTCCCGAGAAGGTCAACATAGATAAATCGGGTGCCAATACAGCAGCACTGGAGCGTATCAATACCCTGCTATTTCTCTGCGGTCTGTGGCCCTTGTTGATTGAGGTCAGGCGGATAAAGTACCTGAACAATCGGGTAGAGCAGGGCCATCGGGGGATTAAACGCATCACAAAACCCACACTGGGATTTAAATCATTTGCAACCGCAGAGGCCACTATTGCCGGAATTGAGTTGCACAGGATGCTGAAAAAAGGACAGAGGGAAAATGCCGGTAATACTGCGGCGTGGAAACAGTTTTATTCATTAGCAGCCTAATTACATCATGAATTAGTCTCCTCTCGACTTTAGCGATTATTTTCGACAGAACCGCCACTTTTGCTAACTTTTCTACGCTAATGCGACAGAGCCACGCCACCCCAGAAACATGATAAGAAAATTTAATTAATAAAAACAGCATGTTATCTGGAAAATTCTTAGTGTAACACAACCGTAAAAGATATATATCTATTTATTTTGACCATTTTGGTGTTTTATACTTAAATAATATTTTTTATATACAATAAGCGTGTTTTTATTATTTAATAAGTATTATATTTGTTTTTTAATATCATGAGTTTTAAATGTGTTGACTTTCACTTATGTTTTACTCTACGCTCAAAAAATGATCTATTCAGAGGCAGTGTAGAAAATTTTATGTTTTAAAAAAGTGAAACACCTTTGTTTGCTGATAAATTCTAAAACTTGATTTGATGTATAAAATCTTTCCGGTCTCTTTCGTATATTGCTATAAAGTTAACCTCACAAATCTATGTTATTTTAATAATAATCTGCAGTTTTGATAACATTGCCATAGGAATGCAAAGCTTTATTTTTCTCTTTTAATGTATCTGCAAAGGACCATTTTTACACCCTAAGTAATTCGAGTTGCATGAGGCAGCAAGTCTGAGAGCTATCAGGAGCATAGTTAACTATGTAATTGATGCGAACGGACGTAGCCAATGTTTATGCGATTTGAAATATTATTGGTGAATGTAATGAGTAGGCTAAACTTATTTTTTTATTTTAAAAAAGTATTAAGCCAATGTTTTTCATAAAGTTAGAGCCAATACAGTAAGTTCACATGAACCTTTTTATTAAAGAGGAGAGTAATTTATGAAAACTCCATATGCTCTTATAGACTTAAATGAATTAGTTCGTAGAGTTTTGTCAGATGTTTTAAATTTAGATGTATCTGTTATAAAGCCTGAATCATCTCTTATAAACGATTTAAATGCTGACTCTCTTGAGTTGAGAAAGTTAATGACAGTAACAGGAGGTTATTATGTTAAATAAAGCCAAATTAAGGACTGCTGCGATAGCGATTATTCTCGCATCAGACTTATCCCTCCCTGCTTTTGCCAACGACAAGTTTGATTTGTGGACCCAGTGTACAGATTCTTGCTTACTTGATCTAAGTAACCAAAAAATCTGGTCAAGCCCGATGGACTTATCATCATTTGGCCAGACGTCCGAACAAGGTGTACTTCATTTCTCCATGGTGCTTGGTGGGAACAATGACTCTGTGAAGATAGGAATAGACAATGCATTTTCTCTTCTGATAAACGAAAACAGCATTCAGTTCAAAGGTGTCTCTCATACAAATAAACCTGTAAAGTTTAACTACACCAGACAAAACAAGGGCAATATCTCAGTAAACTGGCTAGTACCCATAGGAGGAGATACTCCCTCAGAGATAAAAGTTTTCATTCATGAGGTTAACTCAGCTAACCAAATCACCTCAATGTCCCCCATATATACAATCCCCGTCTCAAATGAAGTACTCAGTAGACTTGAAAAAAACTCGACTCTAGACATTCTAGGGACTAACAGCAACAGCCTATCGTATGAGCTTATAGTAAAGAATGCCGGCGTAAGCATTGCGAGCACCCAAAGTGGACCTACACGAAACAGACGCTGGACAAACTGGGACAGTGGAAAAACTCTTTGCTTCATTGACCCGCTAAACGCTATATATAACTACTTATCACGGAATACATGCCAATTAGATGACACTTGGGAAGGTAAAGTTTATCTCACACTTTATGGCTCTCCCGCTGCGCATGATATAGAAATGCCTGCTTCGCCAATCAGCACCAGGACTCATTTCTCGGAAGGGGGATCATTGGCCGCGCTTACTGCCCAGAGAGTATGTGCAATCCCGCTCGAGACTTTCATGCGACATCGGCAGCCCAGAGGATGGGAAGATTTAGAGCGATGTGGTTATCCAGTTAATAATCTCATTGACTTTTATATAGCGGCTCGCCATTCCTGGAGCCAAGTGGATCAAGTAATTCAGAACGCTCTCGATAACCCAGAAAGCGATAGCGATCTAGACCGTGCTATTCGAAAGAATCCGCAACAATCGCGACTAGCTTTGACTACGGCAGCTCAAACTAGTGCAGAATTCGTCAGTCAAAGCTCAAACAACACCGAAGCTTCAGCTGCGAATGCAGATATACTCACGCTAACCTGCCCACTGTCGGGTTTGAATTGTGTGGCACCCGCAGATGGCAACGAGGCGCATCAAGAAAGAATCTACCCAACGGGGGCTGTATTCTTGGGGGACGGAGATGATATCAGTTTTACTACCAGGGGCACGCAGCATTGGACAACTGATAGACTTATTGCAGCCCATCAGCAACTGACTTCACAGGGGTATGTCTTTGTTGGATACCATGGAACTTTTTTAGAAGCCGCCCATAGCATCGTATTCGAAGGAGTTAGAGCTAGATCACAAAGTCTGGATAACGCTTGGCACGGCTTCTATATTGCCGGCGATCCTGCAGTGTCTTATGGTTATGCCCTTGATCAAGATCCTGACCCCAATACTGGCCGTATTCGCAATGGAGTTATGCTCCGTGTCTACGTGAGACAAGAATCACTGCCTAACTTTTACCAGACTAACGTCGCACTATCTTCACCGGAGGCGGTAAATGCTGTATCTAGTTTGATAGGGCATACTTTACCGCTTCAGCTTGACTCTATTACAGGTCAGGAGGACGAGGAAGGACGGTTGGAAACAATCATCGGCTGGCCATTGGCAGAGCAACTGGTAGTAATCCCATCGACTATCTCTACTGACCCTCGTAACCCTGGGGGAGATTTAGACTCATCCTCTATCCCTGAAGCAGAGAAGACGATTAGCGTTTTGCCAAACTACTCAACGTCACCGACGAATACCAACTAAAAGGGGTCCGCTTGGATAAAGGATAATATCCTACGCCAAGGCTATTTCTTATCCAACACGGTATCGGTAACGACTTGAACTGCCGACGCAGTAGCGTTTCTGCATCCGAAACTGACCAATTACATACACCACACTGATCGTGTGTACTAAAGTAAGCAAAGCAATTAACGCTCAGCCTAAACATTCCATGTACCCTTACAATCAGGGGTTGTTCTCAACGGAGCGAAATCCACCGTTAGAGCTAAAAACGCTAAACGTAGGATAATTTCCGAATTCAAAGCGAACCCCGGCAAGCCTATTCAAAAAACAGGCTTGCCGTACAATAATTTCCTATATCCAAACTGCCCCCTACTGCGATGGCGTAAGCCCCAGACAGGCTGCCAGTTGATGCCCATTCTTAAAATCATGTGCATTACCGATACTGACGACCAGCGCACAGGCCGTTGTTGGGCCAACTCCCTTCAAATCCATCAGCCGCTGACTGCGGTGATCTGCTTTGGCTGTGCGGGGTAAAATTCTGTAATATTAATCTATGTTGGCTATCTATTTCGAAAAAAATGCAGTTTATATGATATTCTCGGCCAGTAATGCACTGTTTAGGTTGAATTATGCTCAGTTTCAAAGGTCGTCACTTTCCCAAAGATCTCATTTTAATGGCCGTCAGATGGAAGGTGGCCTATCCACTCAGCTATCGCCATATTGAAGAACTGCAGGAAGAGCCTGGGGCTGATGTAGATCGTTCAACCGTGCAAAAATGGGTCATCCATTATGCGCCGAAACTTGAGCAACCTTTCAGAAAAAGGAAGAAGCCCACAGGGCTCAGCTGAAAGATTGATGAAACCTATATCAGGGTGAACGGCAAATGGGTTTATCTTTATCGGGCCGTAGATAATGACGGTGCTACGATTGATTTTATGTTGTCAGAAACCCGTGACCGTGCAGCAGTACTGAGATCCTTCAAAAAAGCGATTGGCTCCTGGGGATTTCCCGAGAAGGTCAACATAGATAAATCGGGTGCCAATACAGCAGCACTGGAGCGTATCAATACCTTGCTATTTCTCTGCGGTCTGTGGCCCTTGTTGATTGAGGTCAGGCGGATAAAGTACCTGAACAATCGTGTGGAGCAGGACCATCGGGGGATTAAACGCATCACAAAACCCACGCTGGGATTTAAATCATTTGCAACCGCAGAGGCCACTATTGCCGGAATTGAGTTGCACAGGATGCTGAAAAAAGGACAGAGGGAAAATGCCGGCAATACGGCGGCGTGGAAACAGTTTTATTCATTAGCAGCCTAATTACATCATGAATTAGTCTCCTCTCGACTTTAGCGATTATTTTCGACAGAACCTAATAGACAGCGCTTTACTGTATTGTTCGAACTCGCTTCATGACAGCTTCGGCTGAAACACGATGCTGGTGTATGGCTAACATAGAGTCACTTATACACTGCCTTTGTGCGGATGATTGAAAGCGAGGAAATGGCGCACAATAGGCGGCTGCTCGCTTTGATTGAATCGCAGTACTTCAGCTTGAACATCAGCCCCAGCTTTGGATACTCGCCTATGTTGACGCATATGCTCGGCCCAAGATTCGACATGGAACCATTCGAGGATCAATTCTGGGTTTGCAGAATCTTCCGCTACCCCCCACATATAGGCCCCATCTCGGCGCCGTTCGGCTGATAATCGAGCTAGCGCTTTCAGAAACTCTGGACGATCCTTGATGTCGATACGATACTCGACCTGGAGCAGCACTGGCCCTCGATCGTGTTCGATAGGGGATGTGGTCAAGGGTTCCGGCCAATGATGGGATGGTTCCAAATCTGCTTCACCACTGGGTAATTTGAGCAAATGTGCAATCAGGCCAACTACAACCAGTCCGCCAGCCCCCGCCAGCAATGATAGAGGAATGCCGACCACTTCGGCAAGTGCACCCCAACCCAGGCTGCCAACGGTCATGGCACCGTTAAACACGGTCAGATAGACTGCCAGCGAGCGGCCTCGTACCCAGTTAGGTAGGATCGCTTGGGCAACACCGTTCAACGTGGTCAAAGCGGTTATCCAGCCAGCCCCAAGAATGAGCAGTGCTGCCACGGCAAGCCAACGTGGCGGCGTCAAGGACAAGAAAGACATAACCGCTGCAATCGTCAATGAGACGATCAACAGTAAACCGTCTGTACTCAGATGCTGGCGCAATCGGGGCATAATGAGAGCTCCACCGATCGCACCCAGACCGACTGCGCCGAGCATAATGCCATAAAAGCTAGCGTTACCATCCAGCATTTGTCGGGCAACCAGCGGCAGTAGCGCCCAAACTGCACTGGCTAGCGAGAAGAACAGAAAGGCACGTAGCAATACTATGTGGAGTTCGCGGTTGACGCGAACATAGCGTAAACCGGCGCGGAATGCCCCAGAGAATTGCTCGGTTAATACATCTTGCTCCGTTCTCTGTCTCCGCCACCATAATAGTGCGGCGACGACAAAGAGGCAGCTGATGACATTTATACCGTAGCTGAATGCCGCACCAAAGCTGGCTAAGAGTATCCCACCTAACGCAGGTCCGATGGCTCGCGAAATATTGATGCCGAGTGAATTCAGTGCGATAGCATTCTTGAGGGCTTTCTTCTCGACTAATTCGGGTACGATGGCTTGCCAGGTTGGTCCCATTAGTGCTGCGCCAATACCACCGAGGAAAGTCATCGCCACCAGTGAAGTTACCGACTGCTGGCTTAACATAGACAACAGCATTAACCCTAAACCGGTTATGCCCAGTAAGCACTGAATGCCGATCAGCAACCTCCGGCGGTCAAGGATATCGGCCAAAACACCAGCTGGGATGGACAATAGAAACACTGGCAGAGTCGCTGCAGCCTGCACCATTGCGATTGCTGTTGGTGAAGATGACAGATCGGTCATCAACCAAGCGCTGGCAACATCGCGGATAAAGCTTCCTGTGTTGCCCACAACAGTGGCTATCCACAGGACAGCAAAAAGGCGTTGCCGTAAGGACTCGAACATACTGACAGATGCGGAAACGGATTTGGATGTGTGCTGACTCATAATACCGCTCTTACATTTAAACCTAGTTTACAGACAGTTGAACTCACCGTATTGAACCAATGCAATTTCTCTATTCTGCTTGTGACGCTAGTTATAAGTTGAAATGCAATAGTTGCCACTACGAACATTGCTGCTATGAAACGCAGAGTTTTTTATCCCTAACTAGCTGTACTGGAACAGTTTACGTTCGAACAAAATGTGAATTTGGATAGCAGTACTCCACTGTTTTTACGCAGCCAGGCAGAAACGGCAAAGGGCAACGAAGGTTGCCCTTATCTGCCATGTGAAACAGGCTGGTTCACCACCGTTGTTTTACAAGCGGCGGTCTTTGCCACTTTGTTTACACCGCCCAGCAGGAGCAACCTAAGGCACCAAAGAAGCCCTTCAGGTCAGACACCGGCGTATTTGAAGCCCACGCACGTGCATGGTCATGACCATGCAACCCACAAGAACTGGCACAACCGCACGAAGCCACCGCTTGCGCTCGCATCGGGGCTAGCGAGTTTTTGCCGGCACCTTCGGGTTCTCCCCAAGCGCTGTAGCCCTTAAAGGTTCGCGTTGGCGACCAATCAGGCATGGCGGGAGGTAATGGGTTGTCGTCCAAAGATGTGAATTCGCCAGCCCCATAAACTATCTTGCCTCCGACGACAGTCAGATCAGAGGTCAGGAAGGAGATTTCATCTTCGGGGATACTGAAGAAGTCCTTGCTTGGCACGATCAGATCGGCGAACTGGCCAACTTCAATGCGGCCTCGTTTACCTTCCTCATTAGAGAACCAGGCAACATTCTCAGTCCACATCCGCAGCGCTGTTTCTCGGTCGAGCAGATTGTGGCGCGGGTACAGCCCTAGCCCACCAACGGTTTTGCCAGTGATCATCCATGATAATGATACCCAGGGATTGTAGGATGCTACGCGCGTAGCATCAGTACCTGCGGAAACTTTGACACCTTTTTCCATTATACGCTTGATGGGCGGCGTAGCTTCTGCAGCACGGGCACCATAGCGTTCAACGAAGAATTCGCCTTGATAGGCCATACGGTGCTGCACGGCAATACCACCGCCTAACGCAGCAATACGATCGATGGATTTCTCGGAGATAGTTTCCGCATGGTCAAAGAACCAATTGATACCTTGAAGCGGTATATCCTCATTGACCTTTTCGAAGACGTCGAGTGCACGGCTGATGGTTTCGTCATACGTTGCATGCAGACGCCATGGCCACTTATTTTCAGCTAGGATGCGGACAACTTCTTCCAGCTCACCTTCCATATTAGGTGGCATTTCCGGGCGTTCGACGCGGAAGTCCTCAAAGTCGGCAGCCGAATAAACCAGCATTTCACCGGCTCCGTTATGACGGAAGTAATCATCACCTTGTTTGTATTTGACTGATGAGGTCCACTTCAAGAAGTCTTCTTTTTCTTCCTTAGGTTTTTGGGTGAACAGGTTGTAGGCGATACGCACAGTGATCTGGTTGTCATCAGACAGTTTCTGGATCACTGCGTAGTCGTCAGGATAATTCTGAAAACCGCCACCTGCATCAATCACTCCGGTCACACCTAGACGGTTTAGCTCCCGCATGAAGTGTCGGGTAGAGTTGACTTGATATTCGAACGGCAACTTTGGCCCTTTTGCCAATGTCGCGTAGAGGATCGTAGCATTGGGTTTTGCCAACAAAAGGCCTGTAGGATTGCCATTACTGTCGCGGATGATCTGGCCCCCGGCAGGTTCGGGGGTATCTTTGGTGTACCCTACGACACGTAATGCTGCTGCATTAAGCAGTGCTCGATCATAGAGATGCAGCAAAAATACGGGTGTATCCGGTGCGATGGCATTGATCTCAGCAAGCGTCGGCAAACGCTTTTCAATGAATTGATGTTCGCTAAAACCACCGACGACGCGTACCCATTGTGGCGCTGGAGTAATAGCAACTTGGCGTTTTAGCATGTCCAAGGCATCAGCGAGTGAGCGTACACCATCCCAGCGTAGTTCAAGATTGTAGTTGAGACCGCCGCGGATCACATGCGTGTGGTTATCAAACAAGCCGGGAAGGACTCTACGGTTATTAAGATTGACAACGCGTGTGCCTAAACCCGCCAAGGTCAATACTTCAGCATCAGAACCGACCGCTATGAAGGCGCCATCTTTGATTGCGACCGCGCGCGCCTCTGGGTTACTTTTATTTAACGTGGTGATACGACCATTATGGAAAATAATGTCGGGAACAGAATGTGTCATTGCAGATACTCCATTAGCAGCGGAGGCGTTACGTCCCAAAATGGCATTAAGCGCCATGGTTGATGCTAGCGTTGTTGCTGCACTCAGGAACTTCCTACGGGATGTCATAAGGTTCTTCTTTCATTTTAGATATAGTCCCTCAGCAGACAGCTTGAGGTTAAGAACTCTCTGAGGAGGGGTTATCGTTTTTATAACAACCGTTCACGTTTGCTTTTCTTTGGATGCTTTATCATCGGTATTGCGTCCAGGTAGTTGACCAAGCACATGGTGGGTAGCTTGTGCCTTGTCGCATGCGGTGCTGAAAGTAGCGCCATTAAACAATTGTTTGCCGACGGGGATAACTTGTTCACCGAGCAGAATGCCAAGTAGGCCAACCAGTGCAATCAAAGGGGGGGCAGGTGACCGTACACTTAACAAGCTGTAGATGATGCCAACCAGTAACCCAGCCCCCAAAGAAAGAATATAGAGCTTCATGGCTTACCTCATTATGGGTGGAACAAAGACAAGTCACATTCATACACGTGATACTTCAAGTTGCTTAGTTGCTGACAGCGTTACTCGGCCTGCCCCTTTGGATTGGGGCCATTGGCGAGCATTGCTGCGTTGTTCGCCGCTTATTTGGCCCACCAAACCTCGCGGCTCAAGCCTTGCTTCCGCGCACAATTACCGCCAGCGGCGCTCGCGTGTAATTGAAGAACACAGCCTAGGGCAGCTTACTTAATCCCCATATATTATAAGGCTTACTGAGTTCAAACCGCCGTCAACTATCCATGCTCTTGAGAACAGCTCTTAATGGATGCATATAAGACTTACAGGGGGAGAAAATTTCCCCCTGTAGGCACCCAACTGAGCTTACTTAGCAGGGTTTGGGCCGATACTTGGACCGTGTTGCACTCGCTCTGGTGCTTTGTGAACCATGGTGTAAGCGTAATCTACGCCCATACCATAGGCACCAGAGTGCTCCTGAACCAGAGAAATTACATCATCATAGGTTGCCTTATTGGCCCAGTCTCGCTGCCATTCCAGCATAACCTGTTGCCAAGTTACCGGAATGACGCCAGCCTGGATCATACGGTCCATTGCGTACTTGTGAGCATCTACCGAAGTACCGCCAGAGGCATCAGCTACCATATAGATCTCATAGTCTGTGTCCTGCAGGCACGACAGGGCGAAAGTCAGGTTACACACTTCAGTCCACAGGCCAGAAACGACGATCTTTTTTCTCCCTTGTGCAGCATTGACAGCCAGTGCATCGCGCACATTCTGGTCATCCCAAGAGTTCATCGAGCTGCGTTCCAACAGCTTGTTATTAGGGTATACCGCCAGCAACTCTGGGTAGCTATGACCAGAAAAACTCTCTGTTTCTACAGCGGTAATGGTCGTAGGAATGTTGAATATTTTTGCCGCCTTTGCCAGGGCTACAACATTGTTTTTAAGGGTTTGACGATCGATAGACTGTACACCGAAAGCCATTTGGGGTTGTTGGTCGATAAAGATGACCTGGCTATTTTGGGGGGTCAGTAGTTCAAGATATTTATTAGACATACGGGTTATTCCTTATATGAATCACGTTAATAATACAGTGCGGTAATATATGGGCAGTTATACTAACGGCCCGAACCATGCGAAATAACTCAGGATCTATTTCCCATGCTTGTACTCATCCCTCTGTTAAACGGGGAAAGTCTCCACTAAAACAAGTTCAGCTTCTTCGATAGCTGTAATTTGAATAGTATCCTCATCGTGGATAGCGGCCCCATCGCGGGTATTTAATACAACCCCGTTGACTTCGACTTTGCCTTTTGCCAATACTAAATATGCGTAATATCCGTTACCAATCTGATATTCGGTCGTTTCACCCGTTTTAAGTGTCGCCCCTAAAACACGTGCATCAGCGTGGAGTGGTAGGGCATCTTTGTCACCTTCAATGCCGCTGGCCAACAGAACGAATTTTCCTGAACGTTCTTCTTTGGGAAACGATTTAGTGTCCCATGAAGGTGGGTGTCCATGCTGGTTAGGGATGATCCATATCTGGAAAATGCGAGTAATCTCAGACTCCAGATTGTATTCAGAGTGATGTATACCCGTTCCCGCACTCATTACTTGGACATCTCCAGCAACGGTACGGCCCTTATTTCCTAGGCTGTCCTGGTGGGTGATGGCTCCATCACGGACATAAGTGATAATCTCCATATCCGCATGAGGGTGGGGAGGGAAACCTGTATTGGGCTGAATAGTGTCATCGTTCCATACCCGAAGGGCGGCCCAATTAATGCGTTCTGGATCATAGTATTCAGCGAAAGAAAAATGATGTTTAGCATCTAACCAGCCGTGGTTTGCTCCACCTAGTTTGGTGAAAGGGCGATGTTCTATCATGGTACTATCCTTGGGAAAGCGTTATTACTTGAACTCAGTTTAAGCTTGGCTCTGGCTCAAGAAAACAGGCCAAATGGAATGTCATCGTTTCCATTTCTGATGTAATAATAAAAAGTATTTTTTATCAAATACGAAAGGAAAATATGATTATATCGTATTGGCGGTAGTTGGGTGATTATTATTGAATGAGATGACTCTGTGATAATTATTATTAATTACTGAGATGTCTTTTGCTTTATATATATTCGTCATACTTCAAGTTGTTTGGGTGTTGACTGCCTTCGTTCACCCCAGTCATTTACTCGAGTAAGTGACTGGGGCTTCGCTCAGTTGCCTCCTACAAACAACACGAGTTATTTTGGGTATATATCAATTTATTAATTTGATTGCGTCTTTTCATTGCCTGTAGGGCAGGAGCCGCCCCCAAGCAGCCTGGGCTGCGCCCCGCAATGACACATAAGCCCGGTGGCGATAATTTTCACGCAGAGCAAGCCATGAGTCGTGCAGGTTAGCCGACCGTTGAGCGCAGGGATGCGCGATACGAGCCTCCAGGGAGGGGGGCACGGTGTGTCGGCGTTCTTCATCATTCCCACATGCCAGAAGCGTGATGTATCGCGGTATTAAGAACACCCATTTAGCTCTTTGTTAGGCAGACAGCTTTTGGGGCGCGGCTTTCTGGGCTGGGACCATTTAAGATCTGCTGTGTTCCTGTTCAATTAGAAGACACCGCCTAATTTGCAAAGCATTCGACAAAATAGTCAATCAGGACCTGCACGCGCTTAGGGCGTCGACGCCCTGGAGGTGTAACGATATACAGGGTTATCGGATCAACGGACCAATCGTTCATCACTGTTTCTAATACGCCTGTTTCAATCTCTTGCTGAACCAAAAATTCTGGCTGTAACGCCAACCCCAACCCTGCATGCAAAGGAAAATTCAGTGCCTCTGCATTATTGACCTTAAACATTGATTCTATCGATTGAGTAACTTCGCCGTGCTCTTCATGGCGAAAACGCCACATATGACGTGGGGGATAGGCATATTGCAGCATACGATGTTCAACCAAATCACGAGGATGGTATGGTCGCCCATAGCGTTTGAAATAATCTGGTGCCCCGACCAACAGGAGGCGTACCGTACAAAGCCTCCTGGCTAACAAGCTGGAGTCGACAAGATTAGAGATACGTAGCGCAATATCGAATCTGTTCGCCACAACGTCAATTAGGTCATCACTAAATTCGATATCCAAGCTTACTTCTGGATTATCCAGCATAAATTTAGGGAGCAATGGTGCCATGTGCTTGATACCAAATGACATTGGAGCGGTGAGTCGTATAAGACCACAGGGTTTGCTAGACTGCTCGGTGACTTCCTCCTCTAGCGCTTCACTTTCTTCAAGTATGAGTGAAGCGCGTTCTAAAGCAATGTATCCAGTTTCAGTTAGGGACATTCGACGAGATGTACGATGAAACAACATTGTATTCATGCGCTTTTCCAAACGTGTGATCGCTTTGGATACTGAGGCTTGGGATAGTGAGAGTTCGGCGGCAGTTTTGGCAAACGACCCTGTTTTTGCAACTTTGGCAAAGATTGCCCAAGCCTCCAAGTCTGGTAGTTTCTTCATAAGTGACATCCCATAAATTCAGCAAATACTACCCACAGTAGTCTGAAAAAATATTATCGACAAACGTTCGCTAATGCCGTTCTGACTTTATCCTGCACGGGTACAGGGTGTTAAAGTACATAAACTCTTCTATAGAGAAGGCTTATGACACAGCAGCAATAAAAATAAATCCCGTAAATCACAGTCTCTAACCTTCGTTGCCAAAACTTGATGGGCTATAACAGTACCTCGGCAATTAAAGAACACGGAACAGAGTTTCCCGTAAGTTTCAGTCAGGTCAGTTATCGCCAACCTAGGCTGTGTCCCTTAACTGTCCGTGGTGCCGTCGCAGCCCCAAAAGCCCATTATCAAGGCGGAGGGGGAAGGGCAGAGTGGCGCTCTGTTCAAGCCCGACAACACAGAGAATGGGCTTTTGGGGAGTGACCCTACGGGCTGACGCCATTGGCGTGCATTGCTGCGTTGTTCGCCGCTTATTGGGTCCACCCAACCTCGCGGCTCACGCCTTGCTCTGCGCGCAAATGACCGCCAGCGGCGCTCGCGTACAGTTAAGGGACACCGCTAAGCACTGCCAGTACCCGAAAAGCGGTTCGCGGATTATCAAACTTTATTGTTATCTACGAATTTACCTGAATCGTATTCAGGTGACTCAGTATAAATAGTTTAAATTAATTAAATAATTACACTTGTAAATATTTGTCACCACCCATTTTTTGGGTATTATTCGCACATTTTCAGCCCATAACTCCAGAGTGTTGGTTTTTTATTGAAAATAACAGATCGTTACAGTTTATTGGCGGTTTGTTTTATCGTTGCCACCCTAATGTGCATTTTTTCGAATAGGGTTCAAGAATTGATATGGATTGTTAAAAATTATTAAAGGTTACAGGGATGAATAACAACTACTGCCGCCCGCCGCGCTAGTGTCAGCAAATATGCTCTTATCTGTTGTACCGCAGAGCGCTGCCGCTATTGATGCCCAGGAGCCATCTTGTTGGCAAGCTGCATACACAGCGTATTGAGCATGAAAATCTGACGTTGCGTAACTGACTGAAACGCCTCAATCGTAAAACGCCGGGGTATTCACATCTCCCGAAATGCACTGCAGGATCACCGGCACTTTCATCGAACGCAAGTATTACGATTGATGTGATATTAACTTATTGAATGAATTAAATTTTTCTATTTTCTTTAAAGGGTTGCAAGCATGAGCTTAATAAATTGTGTGATGTTTGTCGCGAAATTTGTTAAGGGATTATGTTGTTATAATCGCTGATACAATGTAGCTTTATGGGTCATAAGAATTCTATCCGTCTTAGTTATGCGTCACATTTTAGCGTATCTACGAGGGTTGGTTTCCCAAACGCCTCAATCGTTAAAAAAGGCAACAATAATATGATAAAAACCCACTGTTTGCTGGAGGGGGAATGGCTACTATACCTGTATTAAAGTTATCCATGTTAGATGCAGAGGGGGATGAGAAAGAGCAGTTTATATCTTTATTAAAAGCAGCAGCACACGATGTTGGCTTTTTTTATCTCACTGACCATGGTGTATCCCCATCTTTTTTATCAAAAGTATACGAGTTAACGAAGAGTTTTTTTCTTTTGCCAGAAAAAGAAAAACTAGCCATTGCTATGATTAACTCTCCTCACTTCAGGGGGTACAACAAAGCTGGTAATGAAAGAACGAATGGAAAGGCGGATTGGAGAGAGCAATTCGATATAGGTGCTGAACGTGAGCCTCGAAAATTAACGGATAACGATCCTATTTGGCTAGGATTGCATGGTTATAATCAATGGCCTACATCATTGCCAGAGCTGAAAAATGTTATGCTCACTTATAATGAAGTGCTTACTAATATTTCATTAAAGTTATTAAGAGCTTTAGCTTTAGGTCTAAAACTGCCAGAAAACTCATTTGATAATATATACGGCGATATGCCAAATGAGCATATTAAATTAATTAAATATCCTTGTGGTAATTTAACAGCAGAAAGCCAAGGTGTTGGTGCTCACAAGGACTCTGGGCTATTGACGTTAATTTTGCAGGATGAGAATAAAGGCTTACAGGTTGAAGTTAGCGATAACCAATGGGTAGATGTTGCCCCAGTTGATGGTTCGTTTGTCGTTAATCTTGGTGAATTATTAGAGTTGGCAACTAATGGTTATCTCAGGGCAACTGTTCATAGAGTTGTACCTCCAGAAGGGCCAAATGATAGGCTTTCTATTGCCTATTTTTTAGGTGCAAGCCTTGATTCTGTTGTGCCTGTTTTTGACTTGTCTACAGAGTTAACTTTAAGTAATTCATTTATAAAAACAGATCCAAATAACCCCTTGCTTAGAGAGGTAGGGCTTAATTATATGAAAGGCAGGCTTCGCTCTCATCCGGACGTTGCCAAAAAGTTCTATGGGAAATGGAGCAATCTTGTATGAAAAAAAAATTAGTTGTTATCACTGGGGCGAGTTCCGGATTTGGTGCTGAAGTAGCGAAAATATTGAGTAATAAGGGGTATTACGTTGCTCTGTTAGCTCGCCGAATAGATAAGCTCACTGCAATGAATCTTGATAATGCCCTCGTTTTTGAAGTTGATGTAACTTGCCGTGAGCAAGTATTTAATGCTATACGCCAAGCTGAGGAAAAATTTGGTGATGTGGATTGCATTATCAATAATGCAGGTATTATGTTGCTGGGGGAGTTAGATTGCCAAAATCCTGATGAATGGGACAGGATGATTGATACAAATATTAAAGGCGTTATAAATGGAATGCAGGCTGTACTGCCCTCGATGAGGAAAAGGAAAACGGGAACTATAATTAATATATCATCTTTAGCTGGTCAAAAGACTTATCAATATCATGCTGCATATTGTGCAACAAAATTTGCAGTTCATGGTTTGTCAGATAGTGTCCGTTGGGAAGTTGCCCCAGATAACGTTAGAGTTATAACTATTTCCCCAGGTGCAGCAGAAACTGAATTGATCAGCCATATTAGTAATGATTTAGTAAGAAACGATTATATTGATTGGAAAAATAGTATTGGTGGTGTTATTTCTGCGAAAGATGTCGCTGATAGTATTATATTCGCTTATGAACTACCTCAGTCTGTATGTGTTCGAGATCTTAAAATCGCGCCAACTAAACAGCAAAACTAAATAGCTGCGCATAATAGGGTTCTGTCGCATTAAAGCGGCGTCAGGTAACGTACTACTTTTTTTTCGATGTTACCTGCTGATGCCTCTGATCCGAAAAGCCTTTAAACGTTTACATTATCCTGTCGACATTATCGCGCAATGTGTTCGCTGGTATCTGGCTTATGCCCTCAGCCTGCGCAATCTCGAAGAAATAATGGCAGAGCGCGGCATTATCGCTGACCATTCCACGCTTCACCGTTGGGTTATTCGCCTGGTGCCGCTACTGGATAAGGCCTTTCGTAGGCATAAACGTTCTGTAGGACATCAATGGCGAATGGATGAAACCTACATAAAAATCAAAGGCCAGTGGAAATATTTGTACCGGGCAGTCGATACAGCGGGCCAGACCATTGATTTTTTGCTGACGGCTAAACGGGATGCAGCGGCAGCACTGCGTTTTTTCCGCAAGGCTATTCGTCATCACGACAAACCCGGGATGGTTACTATCGATAAAAGTGGCGCCAACACCGCTGCTTTGGCTACGCTCAACGCCGACAAACGTGAGGAGGAAACGATCCCCCTCAGACAAAGCAAATATCTGAACAACCTGGTTGAGCAGGATCACCGCAATATCAAACGACGGATACGGCCCATACTGGGATTCAAATCGTTTCGACGGGCACAGACGCTCCTGGCCGGTATCGAACTGATCCACATGATACGAAAAGGGCAATATCAACACCTGCAAAGTGAGGGATTGTCACCCGCTGAACAATTTTATCTGTTGGCTGCCTAAATAACCGGCAGCGCAACGGTTGATAACTTCACTACGCTAATGCGACAGAACCTTCAAATCTGCTCCAGGCAGATTTGTCACTCACCCCAGTCACTTACTTGAGTAAGCTCCTTGGGATTATGAGTCTCATTAATGAGACTCACCCTACGGGCCAGCGCAGGCGCTGTTCAAATCGGTCTTTGACCGATTTGTCACTGCGTTGCCGCCTTCCTGCAACTCGAATTATTTAGCGTATGATGCAATTACGCTACACTGAAAAAGGGTAATCAACGCTTCAAATCGATGAAAACGGCTTACACAACCCTCTGAGGTATTTAATTCATGCGGCATTGTGCAAATGCCAGACAGCATGACTTTATTTCGGACATTCTCAGAAGGGGGCTCGGAGCAAGCTGTCGAAGGAAAGACTCAATTCAGGATCCTGCCGTTGCAAGTTAATTTTAAGCCTTGCAAAGATAGTTTAAGGATACCACATGAATCTTTCGTCAGTTTCATCCTATCGTGTATTCATTCTCGGTTTCGGTCTTTCGGTTTTCCTCACTGCCCAGGCAGCCCCACAGATAGACTACAACGCCACTCCACAGTTAGCCGACAGCCATGAAGCTGCGCTGAATTTGCAACGACAGGTTAATAAGGTAAGCCAGGCACGTACGTCACTTCTCAGTAGTTTTTACTACAATGTTAGTCAGGCGTATACGCCTGGTACAGCCAGCCAGTGGGTTTTACCGTTAATGGTAAATCCTGATTCTACGCTGCCTTTCCTGATTGGCGATAAGAATCGTATATTGGCTAGTCTGAGCTTTGAAAACGGTGGTCGGGGAGTGGCTTATGGGGCGGATATTTTTGAACAGTTGAACAAAAAAAATACCGCACATGCCCCCTTGTTCAAGCGAGTGGTGCAATGGCTGATTAGCGGTGACCCACAGGGTACTGTGCCGAATAACTTCAGGGTCAGTATTGTAGGAGTGAATGTCACGACCGTTCTGAACAGCATTAAGAGTGCTGGTCTGAATCCGGTTGACGCGAAATGCAACGCCCTGACTGACAGCAGTTGCGCTAGCGCTACTCAGCTTCTGGCGTTAGGAAATAACTTCAGCGATAGCGACAAGCTTACTGAGAAAGTACGGGCATCTATGCGGGCTGGCATGCCGGTTATCTTTGTACATAGCAACAGCTGGACCAAAAATGTCATTTCAGAACAGATACTGAATGGACTTGGCTTACAGTTAGGGCCTTACGGAGGTAACTACTGGGAAAATGATTCAGTACCCGCCAATCGTACCCCGGAGTATTCGATGGAACTGGTTGTCGAAAAAAATTTGCATCGGAAGCTGGTGGATCAGATAGCTGATGGTAGTTGGCGCACCGATTACGACTGGTCGAAATGTACCGAATATGTCGGGAGCGTGACATGTGACAAGGTCCCTGAACTGAGTAGTTTTATCCAAGAAGTTGATACAATCAAGAAGATCATAGACTCATATGACCAGAAAGGCTTGAACGTATTTGCGATACCAGACACCACTACGTTACGCATGTGGCTACTCTGGGCAGATGCTGTGCGTCAGACAATTTATTACCCCATGGATAAAGTTGCTGATCCTGCAAGGTTCCAGGAGGCCTTCGTTGCGGATTCCATTGTTGGTTACGTAAATACAAGCCGTGCAGCTCAGAGGGATCTAGGCAGCTATGCTGGGGAGCGTCACCTATCGATGCCGGTATCAGAAAGTGAGGAGGAAACGATCACATTAACTCTGCCTGCAATTAAAGGGAGTACGGCGATAGGACGTATGGCTGTTCCTGGTAAACGCGTGACGATCAGTGTTCATAATTCTGCAGGGGCTACCATTGCGGTGGGGTTTAATACACAGCACAAGGGCTCTACGCGCCTGTGGAATCCACAACAGTACGATCGACCGCGTTTTCTTAAAAGCCCTGACATCGCGTTGACACCTGGCCAGCAGGTTACCTTGGTCTCTCCTTATGGCGGCCTCCTGCAACTCATATATAGCGGAGCTACACCTAAGCAGACGGTAACGGTGAAGGTGATAGGGGCAGCCAAACACCCCTTTCTTGATATTGGTGAAGACACAGCCAATAGCCTGACCATTACAAACTTCATGAGTGCACTTGAGGATAATACTGCTGACTGGCTAGAGATGAGGATCAATAATGTCGAAGTTCATGCTCAGGCTGATAAAATTAGCAGCATTATCAGAAATATATACGGCGGTGATGTTGAGCGTTATATCCGTGAGCTGGATAACTTATTCATTGGTGATGCTTATACTCTGGCCGGTTTTGACGTTCCCGGTCAGCCACTTCATCAAGCCATTTATAAAGAATGTCAGGCTCGCAGTTGGGACTGCGAAGACAAAACGCTTCACAAAAACCCAGATACTCAACATATTAATGTGGATGCTTACGCTCAGTGTGGAGCGGGTTGCAGTGGCAATCCTTATGACCAGAACTGGGGGCTTAATCCTCGAGGATGGGGGGAGAGCCACGAATTAGGGCACAATCTGCAGGTTAATCGGCTCAAAGTGTATGGTGTGCGTTCTTCCGAAGTGTCTAACCAAATCTTTCCATTGCATAAAGGATGGCGGTTGTTTCGTGAATATGGTCACAAGCAAGACTTCAACTCTTGGGCCAGCTATCGAAACGCTTACAATCTCATTGCTGCTGGGCACAACGCAGTCGATCCTATTGAAGGTGTCTATAAGCGTATATGGGAAGCCTCCGGTACATACTCACAAAACGGTGAACGGATGACGTTTTATACCCAATGGGTTCATTATTGGGCAGACCTGAAATCCGACCCTATGCGTGGATGGGATATCTGGACCCTACTCTATCTGCACCAACGTCAGGTTAATGCATCAGATTGGGCAACATATAAAGACCGTCTTGGTTACAGCACCTACGCTGTGCGCCCTGGATCCAGTGGTGATGCCAATAGCACCGATGGTAACGATAATCTTCTTATCGCCCTGTCTTGGCTGACTCAGCGTGACCAGCGGCCGACGTTCGACCTCTGGGGTATACGTATATCGGCAGCAGCTAAGGAGCAAGTTGTCGCCTATGGTTTCGCCATACAACCCGCATTCTTTTATGCTATCGACCGCACCAACGATTACAACAAGGTTCAACGCTTAGATATGAGCAATGGAACTCCAGCATGGCCATTTCCTTAAGAACGTGAACGACGCGATTATCTGAATAACGGGGGCATAGCTGGGGAAACCCAGCACCTCCTACAATTGTCTGAAGTAATATCATTCCACCTTAAGCCAAGTATGCATCGTAAGCGTCCAACGAAGGCCGTATTGACTAGGGGCGGGTAACTGCGCTACTGAAAAGGGGCTAAAGCCGCCCCTATAACAGTGGTGGGCACATTAAACAGCAGGCCAATGATCAAAAATTAAATTTCATCTTGATATAGAGTATATTTCTGACGCATTGCCTTGTATGTCAGTAAAGCGGGTTGCCAGCCAGCTTCTATTTGCTGGATAGTCTCTTCTTCCGAAAGGTTATTCTCACTGGCGGCTTTTAACGCCTCTAGGAATGATTTGCTCCCCACCAATTTTGCTAACCATGCTGGACGTATTACATAGTAACGATCCGCATTTTGCAGATATTGGCTCTCTTGTTCATAGCTCACATAGGTTTTGTAGCCATATTTCTCCATGTTGAACCACCATTGCACAAAAGGCTGGATTGAGGGCTTTCTCTGTTGAGGAGAAATCCCTGTTGTTTCTTGGCGATAACTCTGCCCCCAAGCATATTGTCCACCCTGCGGCCAGCCAAATGCTGTCAGCCCTGGATCAATCTGATACTCGGCATTGATATAAAATTGGTTATCGGGATACCCAGTTTGCTCATGCGGATAGTCAGAACCACGTCCCATGTTTACGCTGGTGGATTCAAACAGCGCTAATGAAGGATACATGCGGATAGCCATGTCGGTTCTTAAATTAGGTGATGGAGGTTTAGGCAACGAGTAGGGCGTGGCATGGGTATAATTCTTCATGGCAATCACGTGTAACTGGTCGGCAGGAAGACGATATTCTGGTAGCCCAAACAAATCCCAACGGTTGTCGGCATTGTTAACGCCATTCAGCCAGCCCTCACCGACAATCATCCGAGCGAATTCACCGGAGGTTAACCCATGAGCCATAGGAACCGGTGCGATACCGATGCCAGAGACATTATCCTGTTCCAGCAATGGGCCATAAATAGTATCTCCATTAGGGTTTGGGCGATCAAACACCATAAACTCTTTGCCATAAGCTTGGACACTTTCCATCATCCATTGCATTGAGATGGTGTAGGTAAAAAAGCGTACCCCAACATCCTGCAGATCAAAAATAACCACATCGACGTTAGCTAATTTTTCTTCGGAAGGGTGTGCTAAGCGTTTACCATTAGTATCGCTGCCATACAGCGACCAGACCTGCAACCCCGTCGAAGGGTCGATATAATCTTTATCGCCAAATCCAGCCTCTTCATTACCTCGTAACCCATGTTCCACCGAGAAAAGTGTGGTGACGGTAAAATTATATTTATCCTGTAGCGCGATTAATTTCTCAATCGCATGCTGCCCTGATGAATCAATAGAACTTTGATTCACCATCAATCCTATCCGTTTACCCGATAACAATGGGCCATAAACCTCGGGTTGATCAATACCCAAGACGAGCGTCTTGCTTTCCTGCGGAGTGGTCAGTACCTGTGAATCATTACATCCGTTTAGTAAGAAAAACGACATAAATAAAAAAAATAATATCTTTTTCATAAAATATAAACCAATAACCCTATTTTTATTACGCTTATGTAGCAGCGTTGAAAATGACGTTAGGACAGAAGAGATTACGTCTTACTGAATATAGATACAAGACACCTAAAAATGCAGTTTTTCAGCCTCTAATCGCTAGCGTTAATTCGGAAAGGGGGAATATAGAACCGGCCCAGTTTTTGAGGAGGTTTTAGGACTTAGTGATATCAAGCGTTTCGTGAACCCTTTCTAAATATACTCGTCATACTTCAAGTTGCTTGGGTGTTGACTGCCTTCGTTCACCCCAGTCACTTACCTGAGTAAGCTCTTGGGGCTTCGCTCAGTTGCCGCCTACAAGCAACTCGAATTATTTTGAGTATAGGTGTTCTTAATACCGCGACACATCACGCTTCTGGCAGGTGGGAATGATGAGGAACGCCGACACGCCGTGAACCCTCTCTAGGGCTGGTATCGCGCATCCCTGCGCTATTAACGCCAGCGGCGCTCGTGTGCGTTTAAGGCACCTGATTTATCC
Organism: Serratia sp. UGAL515B_01; assembly: GCF_033095805.1. NCBI lineage: Bacteria > Pseudomonadati > Pseudomonadota > Gammaproteobacteria > Enterobacterales > Yersiniaceae > Serratia > Serratia sp. UGAL515B_01. The sequence continues at coordinate 677,592 of NZ_CP109901.1, forward strand.
CTACTTACTCTGGGATGAAAACAGGGTGATACCTGCTGATATCCTCGTCATCGTGGTGATAACACACAAGGCTGCAAAACCATAGGCTAGCCAGAAAAATTGCTCCGGGAACAGGCACATCAGTAAGAATAACAGCACAGTCTCACTGCTTTCAGTCAATCCTCCCAGATAATAAAACCCTTTACTGGGATAAGTACTGCTAGCGATACCGCGTTTTTCAGCAATCACAGCAAACGCAAGAAAACTGCAACCGGTGCCAATAAAACTGTAGATCAACACGGTGGCCGGGAGTGCATTATTAACCGGGTCGGCAATGGCAAAACCCAGTGGAACGGATGAATAAAATAAAAAATCCAGGGTAATATCCAGAAATGCGCCACGATCGGTTGGACCATTTAATCTCGCCAGTGCGCCATCAAGCGTATCGGCAAGGCGATTCAGTATGATAAAGAGCAGCGCCCAATAATAAGCGTGTGAAACAATCAACAGAAGGGCACACATGCCAAGCATAAATCCCAACCAGGTGACCTGGTCTGCCTTGAGTCCCATCTGTTGGAATTTGCCAGCGACAACTTCGCGTACCTTTTTACTCTTTTCCAGCAGGTAACGATCAAGCATGATGATCCTCTCCCAACATAATGATCCGCCCATCTGGAGGGATATCTTGCGCATCATGGGTCACTAAAACCGCGGGGATGCCTCTATGTGCAATATGATCAAAAACAAACTGACGAAATCGAGCCCGCAGGTGTATATCCAAGCGGCTGAACGGTTCATCCAGCAACAATGCCTCCGGTTCAGCCAACAAAGCACGTAACAGGCTAACACGAGCACGTTGCCCGCCAGATAGCGTTGCTGGGTCTCGGGTATAAAATCCTGTCAACTCAGCCTCATCCAGTTGACGTTCAATATGTTGCCTGCGTTGAACTTTGCCTGTCATAGTCGCGGGCAGCGCCAGGGCCAGGTTTTGCCCAACACTTAAATGCGGAAACAATAAGTCGTCCTGAAAGAGAATGCCGATACGACGTTGTTCGGTAGGGGACAAATCCCGCCGTACGCCATTCAACCATAACTCGCCTTGCCCCTTGAAAGTTGGGTCGAGTTCGCCAATCATCCAGTTAAGCAACGTTGACTTTCCTGTTCCAGAAGGCCCCATCAGGATCACAATACTACCAGCGGGAACATCGAAAGTTATCTTTTGCAACAAAAGATGTGTTGAGCGGGTGAGCGTAACGCCGCGAACAGAAAGCATATTAGCGTAATCCTTGTCGATAGTGACCGACTAACAAGCCGGATAAGACAACAATCAGAAAAACCATTCCGGGTAAGAAGAATTGCAGTAAGGCTTGAACAGCCAGGATTTGTGGATCACCACCACTGCTTAAAGCGACGGATTCGGTCGTCACTGTGGCAAAACGACCCGCGCCAGCGTATAGCGTGGATAAATATTGAGCAATGCTGACGGAGAAACCGATAGCCCATGCAGACAGAATTGGGCGTAATAGTGATGGCCATTTTACATACAGCAAAACCTGCCAGCGAGCCAGCCCCAGTGAACGCGCAGACAATATCAGACGGCCATCGACCTGCCGATATGCGGGGGCAAGGATCAATAACATGTAGGGGATCACCCAGAGTAAATGGCTCCACACCACGGCACTGAACGTACCATCCACGCCCGCTCGTAATAACAAACCGTATTGGCCTATTACCAGAGGTAATGCTGGCAGCAAGAGAGGTAACCACAGAAAGAGAGCGCCGCGTGGGGGGCCCCACTCGAGCCAGACAACCACGATCGCTATTCCACAGAGACTGGCTGCAAGCGCCAGTAACAGTGTTGTTGAGAGCGGAGCCAGATCTGCTGTCTGCCAGGCAGTCAATGACCAGCCTTGTGGCAACAGCGCAGGGTAGAACCAGATGCCGGCCAGTGACCATACTAACAGCATTAACAATACCATCAGGCCAATCACGGTCATTATTCCTGCTAGCCAGGAAAGCGGCCTAGTGCAAGCAGCAAGATAACGCCGACCAGAATGAGGAAACAGGCAGCGAGACAACCCCTGCCACATGAGATACCCCGCCAGCGCCAGAACAGCAAGCAAGACAATCAGCAGAAATGCAGCAATCATGCCTTTTGCCTGGATCTGCGGCGTAGATCCAGTGAGCCATTGCCAGCTTAGCACGGCTAATGTTGGGGGATTACCTGGCCCTAAGATAATTGCCACATCCACCACAGAAATGTTGTAGGCCAGCACAGCCACTATCGCCCAGCCCAAGGAGGGCAATAATTGTGGGATCAACACTAGCCAACTACTTTGCAAGCGGCCATATCCGAGACTGCGCATAACCAGTAATTGAGGCTGTAAGTCAGTCCGTTTCAACTGAGCACCGGCCACCCACAGCAAAAACCAGCTCTCCTTAAGAGCCAGAGTCAGCCCAAGACCTACGCCATAAGGATCGTGCGTGCCTTCGACTCCTCTTGCCATCGTAAATAAACCGGTTGCTGTCATCAGTCGAACTAGCCATCCGGTAGAAGTGAAAAGCAGCAAGCTTCCCGCAGCGAATGCCACATGCGGCAGCGCCAGTAACGCTGGCAATTTTCGCTGATATCGCCGCCATTTAGTTCCTGGATATAACCCCAACACAACCAACAGGCAAAGTAGAAGGGCTCCCAGGCTTCCAATAACAGAAGAGACCAGAGTTGCCAGCATGGCTGGCAACCACTGGTCATCATGCCAGAAAAATGCCCAATTTTGTCCACTGAGGATGGGCTGCAGCATAAATCCTAGCCCTGGCAAGACAGGAAAAAACACTAATCCTACCCCACCCCAGGCCAATACTTTTCCGCTCAATGTACGTCCAATACTCAACGTACACCGTACCGTTTCAACCATTCAGCCTCCAAAGCCGGGATCCAGGCTGAATTGGGTTCAGCCAAAACGGGAAGCGGTGCTTGAGTGCCGGGAATGTTTCTTTCTAGTTCGGCTTGCCAGTACTGGGGAAGTTTATGGCGATCAAGTATCGTCGGGTCGCCCCAAACCTTAGGATCGGCTTTGCGGAGTTGTGCCTGTGGGGAGAGAAGAAAGTTGGCCACAACCTGAGCGCCAGCTTTAGCATCAGAATTAAAAGGTATTGCCACAAAATGGACGTTGCCTAGCATCCCTTGCTGAAAACCAAAGGCATAAGCGCTAGCGGGAAGTTGTCCACCTGCAATCAGGTTGGCAACGTGTGCTGGATTAAAGGTCAGAGAGAACATGACTACACCATCTCCCAACAGGCGATCAATACGCGCAGCGGATGCCGGGAAGTCTCTGCCTTGACGCCACAGTAACGGATGAAGCTGGTCAAGATACTGCCACAAAGGGGCAGTGAGTGTAGCAAATTGTTCTGGCTGGGGAGGTATACTGAATGCTTCGGGTGTTGATGTCAGAGACAGCAACAACTGTTTTAGAAACGCCGTCCCGATAAAATCCGGTGGGCGAGGGTACGTCAGTTGCCCGGGATGCCGTTGTATAAAAGCCAGCAGACTTGCAGGATCGCTAGGGGGATTAGGCACACGCTCACGATCGGCAATCAACATCAGTTGTGCTCGCCCCCAGGGCGACTCGGCCCCCTCTGTGGGGATGGAAAAATCTTCTCGTACGGGTTGAGTGGTATCGACATACTGCCAGTTAGGCAATTGCTCCGCCCAGCCGGTAGACAATAATCCCTCCATTTTTAACGTCTTGAAATTCTCGCCATTCAGCCAGAGCAGGTCGACAGAACCTTTTTCGCGCCGACCAGCAGCAGCCTCTGCCTGTATGCGTCGCACTGCATCCGCGGTATCAGATAAAGAAACCAGCTTGACGGTGATGGCGTACTGCCGTTGCATTTCTGTCGCTACCCAGCGTAAATAAGCGTTGGCAGCAGCATCACCGCCCCAGGCATTAAAATAGACCGTTTGTCCCTGTGCCTGCTGTTTAAGCCGTTCCCAGTGGGAGATGTCAGCCATGGCCTGATAGGTCAGACACAACATCAACATCACGATTGCGCTCTGCAGTCGTCTGAAAAACCTCATTTTATAAACCTCATTTTACGCTGTCTCCTCATGTCAATTCGTCGAAGCTGTGACGCTTGATAAAACGCCTGTCGAGAAAGTCTTTCCACCGCCCAGCCCAACGCCCTTCGGCGGTCAGCCGCCCCCAACTCATCAGCGCGCCGCCTTGTCCGTCTGCCAGTAGCGCCAGCGCTGAGGCTACAGGTTTAAAATGGCCAAGGGGTTGTTGAGTGAACAGATGTGTCAGGTTATTGGCTAAGACTTCCCCTTGGCGTACTGCATACACACCGCTTTTAGGTGTATTGGTGATAGCGGCGCAATCTCCTGTGACAAAAACATGGGGATGAGAAGGGCTTTGCAAGGTTTCAGAACTCTGAATAAACCCTAGCTGGTCACACCGCAGCCCCGAATTCTGCCACCAGTCCAATGGTGCCGGCCCGGTTGCCATGATCACTCTATTTCCCTGCCATACGACCCGTTGCCCCGCCATCAACCTATCTCCGGCAATAGTATCAATAGCACAGTGCTCATCTACCTGGATGCGCTTTTGGCGTAGATGACGCAACGCCCTTGTTCGTAGAGCGGGAGGATGGCCACGAAGCAGCTTACCGCCACAAAAAAGAGCTAGAGAAGGGACCTGATGAGGCAGTGCCAGTGCCAACTCTAAGCCAGCAGCCCCACCCCCTACGATTGCTACGGGTTTGGGATCTTGCTGCCAACGTTCCACTTTCGCCAAAAAGTCGGCAAAGGGTTTTACCGGACAAATGTCGATGGACGATTGCTGACGTTCCGGTAATCTGGGAACCGAACCGGTATTCAGTGATAACCACTCTCCTTGTAGCCAAGTATCGTCTGTCAGTCGGACCTTTTTTCTGTCTGCATCCAGCATATCCAGTGTTCCCTGGATAAATTCAACGCCTGCGGCTTGGCAGATAGGGGGCAAATGGATACGGCATTGTTCTGGCCGGTAGTGCCCGGCTAACAACCCCGGCAACATACCGGAGTACCACGCATAGGGAGAAGGGGAAAGTAAGGCTATACGCCTCATTTTGATAGTACGCGTTGCCCACTTTCGCAAGACAACGACATGTGCATGGCCCGCACCGACCAACAGGATGTCGAACTTTGATGTCATCAGGCTTTGCCCCCCAAACGCCAGTGATGGAAACGTGCTAATCCTCGCATTAACCACTGCGGCGTGTGCGCTTTTCTCCAGACGCCAGCAACGTATTTATTGGCCTCACTTAAAGTAGGGTAAATATGGATCGTCCCCAAGATCTTGTTTAACCCGTAACCCTGCTTGATGGCGGTGACATATTCCGTGATCACTTCACTGGCCTGTTCTCCCACCACAGTCACCCCCAGAATGCGATCACGGCCGGGCTCGGTTAAAACCTGTATATAGCCATGTGCAGCGTTTTCAGTGATCGCTCGATCAAGCTCACCCAGCTCAAACCGGCTAATCTCATAAGCGATACCTTGTTGTCCGGCCTCCTGTTCATTTAATCCAACCCGAGCGACTTCGGGATCGGTAAAGGTCGCCCACGGCATGACTCGATAATCCACTTTAAAACGTTTGATCTGTCCAAACAGGCCATTGATGGCGGCATACCAGGCCTGATGCGCTGAAGCATGTGTAAATTGATAGGGTCCTGTGACATCCCCTACGGCAAAAATGTGCGGAAATCGGGTAGCCAAATACTCATCGGTTTCTAAGGTTCCATTCTCCCTGACGGCTAGAGAGAGCATCTCTAGGCCAAAACCGCTCACATTGGCCACGCGACCCAATGCCAGCAGAACGCGATCAAAGGGCAGAGAGACTTCCTGGTTATCAGACTGGTGATGGCAGATGAGTTGATGTTTACCTGCGTCCGTATCAAAACGAATCGCTCGGTGCTGTAGACGCACATCCACTCCATCTGCTCTTAGTGCATGCATGACCGTTTCGCTGGCCTCGCGGTCCTCGCGCTTCAGAACCTGAGCTCCTCGCTCAACCAGAGTGACTGCGCACCCCAGGCGCTGGAACGCCTGGGCCAGTTCGCATCCGATAGGGCCTCCTCCCAGGATCAGTAACCGTTGGGGTTGTTCACGCAGTGTCCAAATCGTGTCTGTCGTCAATGCATCAACCTGTTCCAGACCAGGAATATCCGGGATGACAGGTCTTGAACCGGTTGCAATAATCATCGAACGAGTGCTCAGATGCTGTCCGTTGACCTCAACACTCCAGGGGGATGTCACCGTCGCTTTTCCCTGGATCACCTCTACGCCAAGCTGAGAATAACGTTCAACAGAATCATGAGGCTCAATACGCTGGATAACCTGCTGGACCCTTTCCATCACTGCGGAAAAATCGACCTGTCCGCAGACATGACGGAAACCCAATTGCTCAGCATGTTTCAGGTCATTTGCCAAACGTGCTGCACGGATCAATGCTTTTGAAGGGACACACCCAGTATTCAAGCAGTCACCGCCCATATCGCCTTTTTCAATCAGTGTCACTTTTGCCTTAGCGGCTGCAGCAACATAAGCAGAGACCAGGCCGCCAGAACCAGCACCGATAACCACCAGATTCCGATCAAAGTGTGTCGGTTTATGCCAACCTTCCAACAACTTACGGCGTTTAAAAGTACTCAATGCTTTATGGGAGATGAGGGGTAACAGGCCGAGTAGTGCAAATGCCCCTATCAGACCTGGTGTGAAAATTCCAGCCAAAGACGTGATCTGTGCCAGTTCACGACCCGCGTTTACATACAGCAGCGTACTAGGCAACATGCCAAGTTGGCTAACCCACCAGAAAGTGCGCACAGGCAAGCGAGTTATCCCCACTGCCAGGTTGATCAGGAAGAAGGGAAATATCGGAATGAGTCGTAATGCGAATAGATAAAAGGCTCCATCCTGCTTAATTCCTCTATCAATGGTTCCCAGTTGTTGCTGAAAACGCTGTTGTACCCAGTCATAAAGCAAAAAGCGGCTGATCAACATGGCTAATGTGGCGCCTAAGGTAGAGGCAAATGAAGTCAATACCGAACCGAGTGCCAAGCCAAACAAGGCACCGGAAAGCAACGTCAGTAGTATGGCTCCAGGCACAGATAAAGCGGTGACCAAGGCATACAACAAGAAAAAAATGCTGCCAGCGAGCCAGGGTTTCTCAGCTCTCCAAGTATTCAGTGTCTCTAGATTGCTTTTCAGTACCGCCAGATTCAAATACTCTGCTGGTGGGAATACGATGAAAATAACGATTATCAGCAGAACTATCGCCAGTAAAATACTTTTTTTCTTATCTTTTATCATTTTCAACATCCTATCTATAATTTCTGGCGATTTTGAATACCTCAGTCTCGTACGCTTTCGTTGCTTATGTAGCGTTAGCTTTTCAAGCTTAATACTTTGCTCCGGCAATTTACCAGTAGGCTATGCCCCTTAACTGTACGCGAGAGCCGCTGGCGATCATTTACGCGCAGAGCAAGGCGTGAGCCGTGAGGTTTGGTGGGCCAAATAAGCGGCGAACAACGCAGCAATGCGCGCAAATGGCCCCAGCCCGTAGGGTCGCGCCCCAAAAGCGCGTCATCAGGCGGAGGAAGGATAGATTGGCCCTTGGTTCAAGCTCAACAACACAGAAAATGGGCTTTGGGTCTGCCACGGCACCTCGGGCAATTGAGGGATAGCCTTTAGCCTTCACGTAGCGTTTCATCCTTCTGAATATCTGGAATGTTTTCAAGTCAATACTGATGAGGTTTGACGGTCGTGAACAACTGAATGGCAAGGGTTTCAAAGAGCATGAGCCATCAATCAAGGTAACCCATTCCGAAATGACCGTGCTGATGATGGCCTAAGCTGAACTCGAATTGTTTAATATTCATCAACCACAATCAAATAAATCTGTAACAAATTTTCGTTATTATCAAATTTAAAATCAAGCACATAGGATGTTAATGATGAGAGATATGTATATTCGGCAGGCTTGTCTGATTTTGGCAGGGATGGCCTTGATGGCATGTGATAATGCATCACCCCCTGCAGGAGAAAGCATAGAACCAGTATCTCGTTATAAAGTAACCTTGGATGCTAGTCCATCAGAGGGGGGACATATCACTATTTCACCGGAAAAAAGTGAATATCCACAAGGGAGTGAAGTAACTTTAACCGCGATACCTAGCAGTGAGAATTATCATTTTACCCATTGGGACAATAGCTTAACCGGCAGTGAAAATCCTATCACTATTCGCGTCCAGAATAATATGGATATCACCGCACAATTCAGTGCAACGGTTAACCCAGTACCTATTAATTATAAAGTATCACTAGATGTAGCTCCAAAAGAGGGGGGAAAGGTCACCATCAGCCCAGTGAAAAGCGAATATGCGTCAGGTTCCTTAGTGACATTAACCGCACAAATAGCAGAAGGAGGCTATGAATTCATCGGTTGGGTTGGGGATATTACCAGTGATAAAAACCCGCTACAGATCCATGTGGATAAAAATCTGTCTCTCACAGCTAACTTTCGAAAACAAGAAGATTGGATAACTCGGGTTATTGAACCGGCAGACAATATTGATGCGCGTTTCTCTGTAGCGATACCCCCTAAGGTGATAGGGGGCACTAGCCATCAGAATGAAAAACAAGAGACAGAAATTACAGCTTTCAATCGTTATCAAGTTAACGATGATTTTGCCATCACCATGGGGCGCTTGAATCACACTAAAAATGAAAAAATTCTCTCGATGGAGTTCAAAACGGGAACGGGGATTGCTTTACATCCGTTAGAACGTTCAACGGGTCAATGGAGTATGGAATCAACCACTAAAAGCATGGAAAGTGCCCTCGCTAAAGGGGTTAACATTATCGGCGCGATCAATGCGGACCCTTATAACATGTTTAATGGCTGGAACGTGGGTATTACAACCCTCAACGGGGTTAACTATTCAGGTGCCAATACTTCACATACTTCCAGAGACTTTACTGAGAGTGCAGTTATTGTAAAAAATGATGACACCATTGAGATTTGGGGGAAAGAACGGCTGCCGCTTTTCACCATGAATTGGTATCACAATGGACAAGCTATGGGGGGAGCCAGGACGATTTATCATTTTGATAAAGAGAAAAATGAGAATAAATTTAAATTCTCTGCCGATCAAAGCGATAAGTCCATCAGCGTTTACAGTGGTGATAACTACCGTTCCATCGTTAATTTAGACAATAAAAGTGCCGTATTAGTAAGACCGGAAGCAAATGAAGTGACCGTTATTGCCAATAAAGAGGGTTCCAATCGCGTCCAATACCCGCCATTTAGCAGCAAAGTGGTCAAAATTGTTTCCCAAAGATCTCTGGTGATCCCTTCTGGCCACGCCCTGATTGTGGCCGACAACAATGTACTTTCTAACGTAAACATAGGTGATAGCCTAGATATTCGTTATGAAACGGATGATCCCGCCTGGCGTGACGTTAAGCATGCATTAGGGGGAGGATTTATGAATGGCCTCTTAGTGGAAAATGGTTCTCTATCCCTAGGGGCTCAGAATGAATCAGCCATCAGTTCCAGAACCGCTTTGGGAGTCAGAGAAGACGGTAGCGCTTTCTTTCTTGCGGTGGATAAACCGATGCTGTCACCTTCTGATGGCATTACGTTGAAAAAACTCGGCCAGATCATGTTGGCTTATGGAGCTAAAACCGCTATTGAGCTTGATGGTGGCGGTTCTACAACCATGGCCTACCGTATGCCAGGTAGCCAAGAGGCCAGTCTGCTAAATAGCCCATCGGATGGCAGTGAGCGCCCAGTGGCAACAAAATGGGCATTAATGCTGACCGGCAGCGGTAACTATGCTAATCAGCTTCAGCTATTCCCAAAATCACTGACCGTATTGGCTGGGTCAGAATACCGAGATTTACTGGCGATTGGTTATGATGGCAAATTTGATTCTCTCTCTGAGGCTCTCATATTAGGCACATCTGATGACAAGCTTGGGCGGGTACACAAAAGCGATCTCGCCTTCACGGCGGGGCTGCAGGCCGCAAACGGTTATCTTTTGATACAGTCAGGTGAACAAACATCCGGTTCTAAGCTCAGTGTGGTGACAGAGATAGATAGCCTAAGCTTTGCTGTTGACACTTTGGTTCTTGAAGCAGGTGAATCACGAAGCATACAGCCTATTTTACGTAAAAATGGTGAACCTGTTTTTTATAATCCTTCCCAGCTTATCTATCACCTCGATACGTTGGAAAACGGCACCATCGATTACGAAACTGGCATTTTTAGCGCAGCAAAGGTGCAAGGGGGAGAAACCAGAGTTACGATGAGCTACGGTGACCAATCGGCATCGATTTTGATTAAAGTGGGTGTACCACCAATGCTGATTGAAGACTTCGAAGAGGGGATAAAACACTACACTGCAAAAGGTGCAAGAGCTCTTAAGCTTTCTTTGGATGAAAGCACAGATACTTTTTACTCTGGTAAAAAATCCGCTAAATTGCAGTGGCAAGCCGATCCTGCTCAGCCCGGTACTTTTGGGGCTTATTTAACCGACCCTGTCAAATTAACCAAAATAGAAGGCTACCCTAAACGTTTGGGCGTCACTATCTATATTCCAGAGGAGTTGGCGGAAAAGAACTGGTGGATGCGTGGTTTGCTAAGAGACAATAAAGGTAAAAGCGTCACCATTGATTACAATCAGTCTTCTGATCCACTGCCGGCAGCCGGTTGGCATTATGTGGATGCCAAGATCCCTGAAGGTTTTGAGCCCCCGTTCTTTTTCGATCAGCCTTTCCGTTTTTTAGTCACCAGCACAGCTGAACGTATAGATTCATCCATTTATCTTGATGATTTTATTTCTGTTTATAGTGAAAGTACCGATCTGCATGGGCCAAATATTGAAATCACACCAGCCAAGGGCGACACCTTATCGACAAATTCACCCGCATTAGCATTGAAAGCCGCTGACGCTTCGGGGATAAATCCTGAAACTGTGCGACTAAAACTGGATGGCAAGGAGGTTTCCGCCGCAACGCAGTTTGATGGCATAGATACCTTTACCCACCAGACCCGCGACTTAAAAGACGGCTGGCACAAAGTGGACTATAGTCTTGGGGATAATTACGGTAACGTCACTACGGGGGATTACCTGTTTAATATTGTGACCAGTGCTCCCCGTATTTATGTTGATGACAGTCAGGCTGAGTCATTTTATCCCGGTACTACCTTCCGCCTACCCATCAGGGTTATCGGTGGCGATACCTTCACCAAGCTCAATTTGACATTGGGTTTTGACAGCACCAAATATTCGCTCAAGGTTGTCGATAACCACCTGAAAGGTTCCAACCTCAATCTCACGTCGAATAGCTGGTCCGCTGAGTTCAGTGGTTTTTCCCAAGAAACGCAAACGATCGCCACTATCGAAATAACGCTACATGATTACATCAGCCGCGGCGATGCCGCACTGACTGTCTCTGGCACCCTTGATGGCAAACCGTTCTATTATCCGGTGATCAAAAAAGAGATCTCCAGTTTGTATCGCCTGTTCAATCGTTGGATTGAGAAAGAAGGCACCAATGAACTGATTGTGGTGGATAGAAATGGGCAGGTTGTTTCAGGCGTAAAAATTGAAAAGGTGGACTACAACTCTGCAACGGACACCGTTTCTGGTATTGAAATGTTGGGTGTGACCGACAGCAATGGCCGGTTATCATACCCCTTGGACTGTCACCACGCTGAGCCAGGCGACTGTTCCACCACCCATACGTTCCGTATTTTCGACAGTAAGGGAAGCTCACTGATCCTTAGCATTTCAGCACTACCAGAAAACCTGAAATCGCAGCCACGTTACATCTACCTGACACCGGGTAAACGCACAGATAGCATAAACCTGACCTGGTACACCAACACCGCGAACTCAGACTCAACGGTCATGTTTGGTGAAGGGAGTCTGGTGCACAAAACTCAGGGAAGCAGTGAGGTTATCCCCTTCCTGTATGGCCCAGAGGCGGGTTTGGTACGCGTACATCATGCTACCCTTAATGGTTTGGCTGCGGGTAGCCAGTATCTTTATCAAATTGGTGAAGGAGCGGATAAAAGCGATATTTATCAATTCACTACAGCAGACAACAGTGATGAAGTCCGTATCCATTTATTTGGCGATACCCAAACTCAAGATAGCGATAATATCAACAATGGTTCTCCGTTAGTGGGGGAGCTTCTGGCTAAAATGGAAAGTCAACTGCCGAAGCAGGATTTAATCCTGCATGTGGGGGATTTTACAGATGATATAAGCCTATACCAATTGGTACGTAGATTTCTTGAGCAAGTAGAAGGACAAGATAAAGCGTCGTCAGTGCCACTGGTGATTGCCCAAGGCAACCATGAAGTGATCAATGATGGCGCGACTAAATATGCTTCTATGTTTTCCTACCCCTATGCTCACAGTTTACCGTTTCCTGTTTCAAAAGCGGTGTACTCCTTTGATTACAACAATGCACACATTGCAGTGATCACCGCAGAGGTAAGCACTGACAAGGTGTGGCAAGAGATGATGGCCTGGTTACGTGAGGATATGAAAGCCAGTAACAAGCAGTGGAAAATTTTAATATCACACCGTCCCCCTTATGAGGCAAATCCTGTTTCAGGTAACGGATTAGTGAAAAAGTATCTACCTCCTGTTGTAGATGAAACAGGAGTCGACCTGGTCTTGTCCGGGCATGATCATATCTATAGTCGTAGCGTTCCTTTAAAACAGGGGCAACTTGATCCTGCTGGAGCGACTTATCTTATTGCCGGATCGGATTCGGCAAAATTCTACGATGCTGGTTTGGCAGGGATTGTTCCCTTTGCTGATGTGCTGTTTGATACTAATATCCAAGTTTTCACTACGTTACATATTAAAGGCGATGCAATGGAGATACAAACCCGCACACTCTATGGGGACTTGGTTGACAGTCATACAATATACGCCACTCCTGACCAGTAACAAAAAGTGTTGATATAAGCAACGTAGAGGAGTGATAGGGTTTCCCTGGGTGAGCTGCGTCTTGTTATGAGCACCCAGGGCGTATTGGATCCGGTATTACTCTACTATGGCAGAACAAAATTCCTTCTCTATTCTGCCAGTGCCCATAGCACAACTGCTGGGATGTCCTCCAATTAGGCTGTGTCCCTTGTATCTAATTGGTGTTCTTAATGCCGCGACACATCACGCTTCTGACAGGTGGGAATGATGAAGAACGCCGACACGCCGTGAACCCCTCCGTGGGGGATGGTATCGCGGGTCGTGACGCAGACTTGCTGATCGCGTATGCTCCGCGCTTTGGATAAAATTCATGGCAAAAGTTGATGTCGTCTGCCCTCAGTGCAATGAAACCCTGGGGGTACGATGTAACGGGCATTCAGTATCCGGTGCCAAACCAGACACATACCAAACCCTTGTTAATATGACGATGAATGGTTCTGGATGTCGCGATACCGCACGGGTTCTCGGCATCAGCCTCCCTGGTGGCTCGAATCAATGAGAAGTGTGATGAAACCTATGAATATTAAATTCTATTCTATTATAATTTCACGAATTTATTATTCTATACTACGGATTTTCTATTCATCATGAGGGAAGGCAATGAAAATACTAGGAGTAACAACTGTTGCTGTGCTTTTTTCCAGTTTGACAATAATGGGGTGCGATAACTCTCAATCCTCTTCCAGCCAGCAAGATAAATTATGGGAAACATCACAAACCAGTGCCAAAGAAATAGTCGCTCAGATGAGCCCTCGGGAAAAGATCGGCCAGGTGCTAATGCTGGATGTTCGTAATTGGGGCAAAAACGCTGCCGGGGAACCGGAAAGCGTCACCGTACTCCCTACGGAACTGGCTAAAGTCATCAATGACTACCGACTGGGTTCCGTGATCCTATTTCGGGAAAACTTTGTTAGTACGCCACAGAGCTATCAGCTGATTCAGGATTTACAGCAGGCTAGTTATCAGTTGCCTTTACTGATCAGTACTGATCAGGAAGGTGGATACGTCACGCGTCTGCGCGAAGGCACAGAAATGCCGGGCAATATGGCGCTGGCCGCAACGCGCGATGTCAATATGGCACAACATGTGGGTGAAGTTCACGGCTCGGAGCTCAAAGCACTGGGAGTGAACATTAACTTCGCCCCGGTTGTGGATATTAATACCAACCAGAATAACCCGGTTATCGGCGTGCGTTCATTCAGCAGCAATATTTCGCTGGTTAATGAGATGTCGGGTGCCTATATCAAGGGATTGCAGCAGAACTCTGTTTTGGCCACCGCAAAGCACTTCCCTGGTCACGGTAACGTGGAAACCGACTCTCACTTTGGGTTGCCGCTGGTTCCTTATACTGAAAGCGAATGGCGGCAAAGCGATCTTGTGCCATTCAAACATGTTATCGATCAGGGAATTGATGCCGTAATAACGGCACATATCATTGTGCCTGCCCTTGACGATACCAAGGTAGTTTCTAAAAAAGATGGAACCGAAATCGGTTTGCCAGCCACATTATCCCAAAAAATCATTACCGGTATCCTGCGTGATGAGCTTAAATTCAACGGCCTAATATTTACTGATGCCATGGATATGGGAGCTATCACTGAGAACTTTGGTGCTGTTGAAGCTGTGGAAATGGCACTGATGGCGGGTAGTGATGTCATTGTGATGCCAGTTCATATATGGGATCAGCAGGGGATTGAACAACTGGAAGAGCTTTACCAGTATCTGGAAACACAGCACTATAAAAACCCCGCGTTCGCGTCACGCCTGCAAGAAGCAGCGACCCGGGTTGTTCAAACTAAATTGGCAAAAAAGATCACTGCACACAATCCACACACTCTGGAGTTCGCTCAATCTGTCGTTGCTTCACCAGAGCATAAACGCGATGAACAGAACGTGGCGGAACACGCCATTACGCTTATCAAGAATGATAATCTGTTGCCCTACTCCCTTAATGCACAGAATAACCTGCTGATCATCTCTGATGAAAATACACGCAATGACATTATCCAAAGTGAATTGAAAAACATTGCTAGCCGGCTTGAAAATCAGGAAATCACAGTTTCTAGTCTGGCATATAAGCTGGATAAGGAAACTGTGCCAGCCAGTCTGGAAGAAAGCATTAAAGCCAACGATCTGGTTATTTTGGTTACTTACAATCTAAAGACCAAAGGGCATGCTGCACAACAGACTATTGATAAAGCGAATGAGCTGGGAACGCCTCTGGTTGTTATCTCATCACGCAACCCTTACGACATTGCTTATCTGGATAACGTGAACGCTAACTTGGCGATTTATGGTATCACCGGATTTGATGTCACCAATAACAATCGTAACTCTCTTGAAGCCAATATTCGGGCTGGCATCAGAACATTGTTTAAAAATGATACTGACACCCACTTCTTTAATGTTCCTAGCGGTAAACTGCCTGTTGATATCAAATCTCCTGAAGGCGAAATCATCTACCCCTTTGGGCATGGCTTGACCTACTGATCCCGGTCAAAATTGCCCGCAGTTGCACAAAATAACAATGGCTGGGCAAACCAGCCATTGTTGATGCGAATTCATAAAGAAAATACCCCAATTGCACAATGCTACCTAAGAAAAAAAGTAGAATCATAAAAAAATGAGTTATATATAATAAATAAAACCTTGTAGATTACATAAAATGCTAGAACCAAATAAAGGAATATTAACCTTCAGAGCAGAGGGTGATAATCTAAAATCAAGTCGTTTTTATTCAAGGAAAATACATTGACCAGGAAAGTCTTCATTATGTGGAAGAAGCAACTCTGGAGTGACTATTGGTCGTGGGTTTGACCTTGGTGAAAGATCAAGAACAAGTGCATTAATAAGCCTAAGGAAAGCAGGGATAGAAAAAGAAAAAGCAGAATCCATATCGGAAGGAGCTAGATTAAAAGGATGATAGGCTTATGATTTTGTTGCTAAATATAGAGATTCAATTGGTGAGATAACCGAGTTGCAGCAATTATCTTTATTCATGTTAACCTACGAGGATTTAAAAAGTGATGTGGAGAAAATATGCAAAGACAAGTTCACAATAACAAAATACCACCCAAATCCTAATATATCATCGACTCTCGCATGGGATGCTATTCCAGATAAGATAAAAGAAATCCTTATAGATTTACGTTACCGTGGAGACTATAGCTCAAGAACCAGAAAATACATACAAAGGCCAGCGTACTCAGGTGATTTACAGAGTTTTGGGAGAGTAATTGCGGACAGGTCAATTTGGCTTTCTGTTCCTGATGACAGGTTTAAAAGAAGGGTTGAATTCTATGAAAGTAATTAAAGTTCTATTTTTTATTTCAATTTATTCCTTCAATGTAAGTGCTGCGTTTACCGAGCCGGAAGTAAGTCAATTGTAAGAGATAAACAAAAGTCAATTGAAAAAAAAGAAAAAAATATTAGATGAAACAATAAAAAAAAACCAACATTTACCAAAAGAAAAAAAGCATATTAGAACTTGAAAAGTCTTGGAATGATACAATCATAAAAAATGTAAAATAATGATTTTTGAATCTATAAATACCGATGCGGAAATAGAAGAGGAAAACTTATGTTTATCAAATGAATATACTTCAGCAGCAGATTTGTTCGAAAAATTAAACTATTGATAGCCTAAATAACCACGCTTAATACCGTTTCACTGTAAGCTTCAGGTAGGTTGGAATCATGCGGAACGCCGACACGCTGTGAACCCATCCTTGGGGGCTCGTATCGCGCATTCATGCGCTCAACTAACCTGCATCACTCCC
Organism: Serratia sp. UGAL515B_01; assembly: GCF_033095805.1. NCBI lineage: Bacteria > Pseudomonadati > Pseudomonadota > Gammaproteobacteria > Enterobacterales > Yersiniaceae > Serratia > Serratia sp. UGAL515B_01. The sequence goes on from NZ_CP109901.1 coordinate 694,400, forward strand.
ACCTGTAGCACTATTAGACGCGGCTATTTAGTAAAAAAATGGATAGAAAAATCTCTAATTGATTGAATTTAATGAATAATACGGTAGCGTATTCAATATGTTGATGCCGTATTAAGGCGTCGTCAGGTATCCATGGCGCTCGTTCAGTGGTCTATCGCGTCGTAAACCTCCTGAATGAGCGTTGCAGCGGACTGCAACGCTGGCTGAAGGGCATAATCACCCGAAGCGGCGTGAATAAAGCAGTTGTAGCACTGGCGAACAAAAATGCGCGAATAGCATGGTCGCTGGTGAATCAGAAAACTGTTTATGTCTCGAAGTGAAGTGCCTTTATCAAGTAAAGTCAAAGCGTTGATGTACTCACAGGTAGAAACAACGCTCTGTAAACCTGGCAAATAGCTTGGCTGTCAGAAGCCATGGCGCTAATGAGGTCAGAGAGTACGGATGTTCATCAGGGCTCACGAAGCCGAATATATGTTTGTGACTACCTTGTCAGAAAAAGGTCTGCCCACACTTGCACTGGTGAGGTGTCCATATAGCTATTTAGCCAGCATCGAATTGATCCACATGATATGTAAAGGGTAATATCAATATCCGCCAAGTGAGGGATTGTCACCTGCGGAATAATTTTATCTGTTGGCTGCCTAAATAATCGGCAGCGCAACTGTTGCTAACTTCTCTACGCTAATGCGACAGACCCCAGGAGGCAAAAAAGAAGCGATTAATTCCCAAGCCGGGTTCGGCATATTATAACGAGATATGAGTTATTCTTTATTATAAAACATGGCATTATCATTGTTCATTAAGAGACACTACCTAGCATGAAGGATATAAACTCCCGAATGATTAAAGAATTCTGTTTGTGCTTCGGATAAACGATGTTGATAGGTAACCCTATTGGAGTATTGAAAGGTAGTATTTTAACCAGTTTTCCTTTTTCAAATGCTCGTTCTACAATGAAAAGTGGCAACAAAGCTATACCCAACCCCGCTTCTGCCGCTTCCTTAATAAATTCACCGTTGTTACTACAAACGTGTCCAGTAACTGCAAATACTTTGCTTTTACCATCCACACAAAGATTCCAACCGCGCTGTTCTTCATGCCCGTACAGTAAACACTTATGTTTAATTAGGTCCTCTGCCTTTTCTATTGGGCCCTCGCGCTGAAGATATTCAGGACTGGCGCAAAGCGCCATTGGTAAGCTCCCAAGCGATCGTGCAATCAGTGTTGAGTCTGTAAGATTTCCAACACGTAGGGCAATATCGACACTTTCTCCAACCAAATCTACAAAGCGGTCCTCCATTTCGACATCAAGCATCAAATCAGTATTTAGGTTTTTAAACTCAATAATTTTTTTATATAAATTATGTAATCCGTACGTCATAGGTATACTGATTCTCATAAAGCCAACCAGTTTTTTATGATGAAGGTAAAGTAACTGATTTGCAGCGTACACCTCATCAATAATTCGCTGTGCTTGATGAAAAAAAGCCATACCAATGTCAGTCACAGAAAGCTTGCGAGTATTACGCACTAATAGCCTTGTAGAAACGGACTGCTCTAAGGCAGCTAATCGCCGGCTAACAAATTGTTTTGATAGGCCCAATTGCTCCGCAGCTGTTGTAAAGCTTCTAGTATTAACAATAGTAGTAAATATATGAAGATCTTCGAAATTCATCATTGTCACCTAGTTCAGGACAGTGTTTATCAGAAATAGATATTTAAAATAATATTAATTTACATATACTTTAAAGCACCCAAGTTGTGTGGGGACAGAAAACCTCTAGGAACAAAGTAGATAAAGAGGCTACATGATGACTAGGGTGAGTAGGCGTAGTCAATACACATTTAACTTGGAGTCGTATTCAGCAATAAAAAATCGAGTTTTTACTATACGCTACTTGCTTCATAGTATTGGTTTTTTTAGCTGTAATTAATTTATTGCCATGATTTTAAAATGATTATTAACTGCCAGAAGTGGCTGGGAAAACCATCTACTTAACTGACATTAATGTTTTTTTGAAAAAATCGATTTCCGTGCGCCAGATTTTTGTGAGCTAATTTAGTCATTGTATGATAACTGGTTTTTTTAATTCTTAATAACCTAAGATAAAATAAGAAAACATCTTATTTAGGTGAAGAAGATTTAATTGGAAATGTAGGCGGTAAAGTTTTAGAGTAATTAAAAATCAGTACTGCTTGTGACTTCCAAAAAAAGTGGATATTGATTTTTTCTAATTCATAATTTAAATAATTTTAGGAGAGTCTTTAAATGTCTTATTTTCTTGATGTATTAACACCACAGAATAGCCAGGTTATTTTTATCGATCAGCAACCACAAATGGCGTTTGGCGTTCAATCTATTGACCGTCAAACCCTGAAAAATAATGTAGTTGCGTTGGCAAAAGCAGCTAAAGCGTTTGATATTCCAACGACTATTACTACTGTGGAAACTGACGGTTTCTCTGGGCACACCTATCCAGAGTTGCTTGCGGTTTTTCCAGAGAACAAACTCCTTGAACGCACCTCGATGAACTCTTGGGATGACCAGAATGTTCGTGATGCGCTGGCAGCCAATGGTCGTAAAAAAGTGATTGTTGCTGGTTTATGGACGGAAGTTTGTAATAACACGTTTGCTCTTTGCTCAATGAAAGAAGGCGGCTATGAAATATACATGGTGGCTGATGCTTCTGGTGGTACTACCCTAGATGCACACAAATACTCAATGGATCGTATGGTGCAAGCAGGTGTAATCCCTGTTACTTGGCAGCAAGTGATGCTTGAATGGCAACGCGACTGGGCACATAAAGAAACTTATGATGCTGTTATGGCAATAGCTAAAGAGCATTCTGGTGCCTATGGCATCGGTGTTGACTACGCATATACTATGGTTCACAAAGCAGAAGAACGTGTACAACATGGTGAGCGTATTGGCCCTAACCCAGCCAAATAATCTCTAAGTCTAACAACAGGTATAATGCATATTTTATTGACTTGAATATTCTTCAATCCAGGTTATATGAAATCGCTTGCATTATACCTTTATTTTCAGGTTAAGATGAAAATATATATTCTGACATTAGGAGCGGGCCTTTTAGTCGGCATTATTTATAGCTTGCTAAATGTCCGCTCTCCAGCTCCTCCCTTAATCGCTCTTCTCGGTTTATTAGGTATGCTGATTGGCGAACAAATTATTCCTGTAGGAAAACAATTGATTGCTGGTACCGTTTTTTCTACCGCTTGTACCAGAACAGAAACTATCAATCATATTTTTGGTCAGTTGCCTGGCCGTCAAACAGCAGACAAAAAGTCATCCATTGAGGAAAAAGACTCATGAGCAAACCTGTTATAGCCGATGTTATTTTACATCATGGCTTAATCAGCACTTTGGATAAATCCAATCCTACAGCGAGTGCAGTAGCGGTCAAAGATGGAAAGTTTCTTGCAGTAGGAAGTGAAGCTGAAGTGATGGCTTTTGCCAGCTCAGCCACAAAAATCATTGATCTAAAAGGTAAACGTGTGTTACCTGGGTTGATTGATAACCATACTCATGTGGTGCGCGGTGGCCTGAACTATAATCTCGAGCTTCGTTGGGATGGTGTTCGCTCTTTAGCCGATGCTATGGACATGCTTCGTCGCCAAGTCGCTATTACCCCTGCACCACAATGGGTACGTGTGGTTGGCGGTTTCACTGAACATCAGTTTGTTGAAAAACGCCTACCTACCCTGGCAGAGATCAATGCGATCGCGCCAGATACCCCAGTATTTCTGCTTCACTTGTATGATCGAGCACTGCTAAACGCTGCAGCATTACGTGCTGTTGGTTATACCAAAGATACACAGGCACCTCCTGGTGGAGAAATTACCCGGGATGCGAAAGGTAATCCAACAGGATTATTATTGGCAAAACCTAATGCCAGTGTACTGTATGCAACGTTAGCAAAAGGCCCTAAATTGCCTATTGAGTATCAGGTCAACTCTACGCGTCACTTTATGCGCGAACTGAATCGACTCGGTGTTTGTGGTGTGATTGATGCGGGCGGTGGTTTTCAGAACTATCCAGATGACTATGCCGTGGTGCAACAACTCGCTGATGAAGGGCTGATGACAGTAAGACTGGCTTACAATTTGTTTACTCAAAAGCCACAGGAAGAGAAAGAAGACTTCCTGAACTGGACACGTTCGGTCACTTATAAACAGGGGGATGATTATTTTCGCCATAATGGTGCTGGTGAAATGTTGGTGTTCTCTGCTGCGGATTTTGAGGATTTCCGCCAACCGCGGCCAGATATGCCACCAGAAATGGAAGGCGAACTGGAAGAAGTGGTCAGGATTTTGGCAGAAAACCGTTGGCCGTGGCGTTTACATGCAACGTACGATGAAACCATTTCTCGTGCACTGGATGTCTTCGAGAAGGTCAATCAGGATATTCCACTAGAGGGTATCAACTGGTTCTTCGACCATGCGGAAACCATTTCAGAACGTTCTATTGATCGTGTGGCAGCATTGGGGGGCGGGATAGCCGTACAGCATCGTATGGCTTACCAGGGAGAATACTTTGTTGAGCGCTATGGTGCGGGTGCAGCGGAAGCGACGCCTCCTATTGCGCGTATGCTGGAGAAAGGTGTCAAAGTTTCTGCTGGCACCGATGCTACTCGTGTTGCCTCTTATAACCCTTGGGTTTCTCTGGCTTGGATGATCACGGGAAAAACCGTGGGCGGTATGAATCTTTATCCGCGTAGCAACTGCCTTGATCGGGAAACAGCATTGCGTATGTGGACTGAAAACGTTACCTGGTTCTCTAATGAGGAAGGGAAGAAAGGGCGTATTCAAGTGGGACAGTTTGCTGATTTGGTGGTACCGGATAAGGACTATTTTGCGTGTTCTGAAGATGAAATTTCTTTCCTGACATCTGAGTTGACGATGGTAGGGGGGAAAGTGGTCTGGGGTGCAGGTCCGTTTGCATCATACGATGAAAACCAGGTTCCACCGGCGATGCCTGATTGGTCACCAGTACGTACTTTCAAAGGCTTTGCTGCTTGGGGGGAGCCAGAAGGTGCAGGCAAGAATTCACTGGCTGTACGTCAGATGGCGATGGCTTCCTGTGGGTGTGCAGATAACTGTGGTTTACATGGCCATGACCATGCTGGAGCCTGGACATCGACGTTACCTATTTCTGATCTTAAAGGCTTCTTCGGTGCTTTAGGTTGCTCTTGTTGGGCTGTATGATCTTTATTGAATGGGGGCTAACAGGAGCGCTTATTAATTGATTATACCCTTCATTCTTCAAGTTGCATGGGTGTTGGCTTTGTCAATTCGTACCCGTCACATAGTGAGCTATGCTCCTGGCACTCTCAGACTTGCCGCCTACATGCAACTCGAATTGTTTTGGGTATATACAAAATAGCTGCACCCAATAATGTTAATAGGTGGAGTAATGTAGATTAGCGGACCGTTGCATATAGATAATACTAACCTCTAGGTATGTGTTCACGGCGTGTCGGTGTTCCGCATAACTCCACCGGTATGAAGTCTCCATTGGAGCGCTATTTAAAGCTTTTATTTAGAACAGTAAATCTTAAGGTTAGTAGATTGATAAGTAAAGATAATAGTGGGTTAATCTGAGCGATATATTGACGCTCTCCAAATTGTGCGTCATTTGTTTCCTTACCTCATACTTCTTTAAAATCATCCTATGCCAGTCAAACTGCATTACAATTAGAGTGTAAAGTAAAATAAATTTTTTATTACTAACACCTATAGGATGCATAATTCATATATATATTTTGTGTAGGTATTAAAGTGTTATGGAAAACTTAATTTTATACTCAATCCCTCTTGTAGTGTTAGATGCCTTCTTTTGGTATTCATCTTTTCTAAAAAGAAGGCTTTCTAATTTACTTTTTCATATTGTAAGTTTTGGGTTGCTTAACTGGATTATATTTAACTCAGGAATTACCCCATTCGCTTCCCCTCGAGATAATAGTCCTCTTCACTATCATTATATGGTGTATTTTCTGACAGCATTTTGGTGGTTTAGTGCTGCTGCGTTACTGTCATTATTTTCACACTTATTATTTGAACTAAACAAAGGTAAAAACAAAAGGAACAGAATTTTTCGAGATTTGACGATCGCATTGATATTTATCTTTGCATTGGGAGCATACTTATCAAATGTATTTAATTTCTCTATTCGTGGGTTAGTCGCAACATCCGGTGTTTTAGCCGTCATTTTGGGCTTGGCAATCCAAAGCTCACTGAATGATGTTTTTTCAGGCATTATACTCAATACGACATCTCCCTGTGAGATTGGTGATTGGATAAAGATAGACACTACAGAAGGAAGGGTTATTGATATAAACTGGCGGGCAACTCATTTAATCACCCTTCAGGGAAATATAGTCATTACCCCTAATAGTCTTATAGCAAAAGCTAAAATAACCAATAATAATCGACCTGCTAAATTACATGGTGTATCTATCTCAATTGAGGTATCTATAGAGGAGAGGCCTGAAACTGTTTTTTCTGCATTAGATAATGCACTTATTGGTATAAGCATGCTATTGCAAGACCCTAAGCCATTTTATATTATTAAAGGAACATCAATTAATTCTTTCCAGTATGAGATTACAGCTTTCGTTGATGAGGTTGAAAAAAAGAGAGTTGCTATTAATAAGCTATACGACTTGTGCCATAGACACCTTTCCTCTGCGGGTATAGGACTCAAACCATTGGGTATGCTTTTTAAGCATCACAATGAACCCTTTGATCGAAAACAAAAAATGCTATCATATGTGGATTTATTTCAATCACTTAAAAAAGAGGAAGTGTTTTTTTTATCGGATAATATAACCACTCATATTTATGGGCCAGGCCAAGTGGTTGTATCACCAGACTCTATGCTAGATTATTTGCTAATTGTAGCATCTGGTGTTATTTCCATTGAAGCAGAAAAAGGCACTGATAAGTTAGAGGTTAAACGACTTTCACCTGGTGATTCGATAGGTGAAATCAGTGTGATAGCTGGTATTGAAATTAATTTTTCTGCTAAAGCATTAGTTTCCACAGTTGTTTATCGCTTAGAACGTAGTGCATTCACTTCTTTACTTAAGGCATATGAGGGAACTGGTGAAAAAATGTGCCAGATTATTTCTCAAAGTGAAAATATCCTTAGTTCACAAGAGAATGTCGCTTTAGCTTCAGGTGAATCAAAAAATAACAAGTCAGTTCTTAATAGACTTCTCGATGGAATGCATAAACTTCATCAATTGTAGTTAGTGCGTATAAATTAAAAACTTCTTACTTAATTGTATATAACCTAAGTAATTCAATTTTTTGCCGAAAGAGACTCGGCCTAGACTTGTGCCGAGTAACAAAGCCAATACCCATGCAACTTGAAGTATGGTGGCATGTCCTGAATAACTTGTATTATGCAGGTAAGTAGTAATATTTATCTTTTTAAGATGCGATGGGACGATTCATATAAAAGAGTAAATGGTTTCACAGCGTAAACTACTATCAACAAATGCTTGGCAGCGCATAATGACTCTTTTTATTGTTACGGGGCTATTGGTAATATATATGAATTCATTAGGATTACAGGAAACTTTCTTTGACTCCAGAGAGCTGAGGAAACGTTCTCGATTAAGGTTGTTCTCTAGCCGATTAATGAAAACATCACACTGATTCACAGTAAATATACGCATATGCTCGCCAAAGAAGTCGGTACTTTGAGAAACACTCAGCGTTGGATAAAGAATGTAATGGTAAACAGAAGATGAAAGCCCGAAGAGTACCAGGGTTATTGTAGCGATGAACGGAATTCTCCAGCGTCTAAATAGAGAAGATCTCAGGGTATGAGTATCAGTAATTTTTTTAAAAATAGTACTGGGGTCTGTTTCGCTTGCCGAAAACTCTGTCCCCGTATATCTCATCGCGTCAGTTTTTGTACCTGAAACAACCTCTGGTTGGGTAACTGAATGGGGACTTTGATTACTGTCTTCAGACTGCTCTATGGAATTATCGCTCTCATTACTCTCCTGACTGATAATCTGAACGGTCCCTGTAAAACACAACCCAATTTTTGGTAAGGTTCTGATCACGGGGTTTCTGATCCCCGCATTACGGATCCCTTTTCTTATCAGGCTGATGTTCTGATAAAAAGTATTAGCCGTCACGTATTGCCCATGTTTTTCCCAAACTTCTCTGAAAAATTCCTCTTGAGTAATGTTAAGACCGGGACGTTGCAGCATCAAAAGCAAGCAGCGACTGCTAGGAACATTTAACGCCGTTTCTTTTCCACGGCTTCCGAGTGGGGTTAGCCGGTGTTGGTCAGGATGATAAACAACCATATCATTGATAATGAATTTATCTTTCATTCTCAGTAGCCTATAGATAATGAGTACACCCCCTTGTGACTTTTCTTAATTGTAGTTAACAAAACAGGCAATTACCAAAAAATATAAAATGTAAAATTATGATATAAAATCAGTTGGTTATATAAAAATCTTAATTACACAATTTTATTGTCTTCAGAGTGTCAATACCCCTTTGGCATGCTCCGCCATCGGTGATAGAAAACAAGGACATAGCTCCCCGTTATTATGAAATAAATGAATAAAATTAATTCACGCAGAACAAACCAAGATATACCCTACTATATCCACAATAATTCGAGTTGCTTGACAATAAAATGTGACGCACTTGTGTTCAGCACCGACTTAGTGCGAGTTACACAGCCAACATCCAAGCAACTTGAAGTATGAAGGGTATAAATAGTTATGCCTACCACGAAATTCTTTATCTTAGATTACCATTCATGCCAAATTACACAGAGTTTCACCCTTTAAAAAAAGAACTCAAAATTTTGTTAGCAGATCCCTGCCCAGTAACTAGAGTCGGAATTCATCAGGCCATTAATTCGAAATTATTGCCAGTGATACAGATTAGTGAAACTGGCCAATTATCAAAAATACCGAAGTTCATCACCCAGTATTGGCCCAATATCATGATCATAGAGTTGATGGGCAACGGTGACTCCGTATTGGATGCCTTGCGTATAATCAACCATTGCATCCGCTATTGGCCACATATACCGGTAGTGGTGTGTACCGAACTCCACCATGCTCCCCTGTTTCAACTGTTACGTGCTATGGATGTGCGAGGTATTTATCTGAAACAGGAGCCGATAGACACATTGATCCAGTGTATAGAAAACGCTTGGCATGGCTCTCACAAATTTAGTCCGATGGTCAGCCACTCTTTGCAGAAAATGGAGCAGGTCACTCATAGCCCTCTGACAGAAAAAGAATTGGAAGTCATGGTGTTTCTGCTTTCCGGCAAAAATGTGACGACGATAGCCAAATTGATGCACCGCGACATCCGTACAGTGAGTACACATAAAAGAAGCGCTATGCGCAAAATAGGATTTAAAAACGACAGTGAAATACTCTCTCACTCACAATGGATGATACCGCATAATAAGACGTATTCTTTACCATTATCTCAGCAGGAAGATGACTATGGAAAATAAACTCCCTAAGATTAATATTGTCATCTCAGCACAAGCCCCGTTAACCCGCTTAGGCATGAAGACTGTCACTTCTTTGTCAGTGCCTGACGCCCGTATTTATTCTGATATCGATAGTATTAACCAAGCCTTGTTCACTGTTCTTGAAGTATCCGCAGACCTGTTGTTAACAGATATGTATAATGGAAAGAATATGCAGGAACAGAATGCCGCATTATTATTGACCATGTGCCAACATCATCCCCGACTGAAAGTTATTATTTATAGCCGTTTTTTGACGTCGGAAGTACATACTCTATTACAACATTGCCCGCAGGTGAGCATCTTACCGCACGAAGCCCCACTTAAGGAAATGCATCAAGCCATTGCCATAACTTTGAATGGTGGCCGCTATTACCATCCCGCAGTGATACCCGACCAGCAGAATGTTATTAAGGAAGTAATGCGACTGAACCAAGTATTAACACACGGTGAACGAAGAGTCTTATTACTGTTGCTGAATGGGCAATCCCAGCGTCAAATTGCCCACTCGTTATCTCGGAGTATTAAGACCATCAGCACCCAGAAATGCAGCGCCATGAAAAAACTCGGCTTAAAAAACAACTCTGAGCTCGTCTCAAAAAAAGATGAGCTATTAAACTTGCTCTAAAGACCTGCGCCAAATAGTAGATCACTGAAGGGAACTCCATCCGGTTTGAGCGATCTGAACAATCGCCAAAAACGGTTGTGTCTCATTAAGGCGTCGTCAGGTAACAATGCTATTTTTTAATATGTTACCTGCCGATGTCTCTCATCCGAAAATTCACCATTTGGATTGTCCACTCCACCCAACAGGTTGTTTCCTTGAGGTTCTCACACCAGAAAGGACAACCGCATGCTGAGCAGAGAGGACTTTTACATGATAAAGCAAATGCGCAAGCAAGGGGCGTACATTGTCGACATTGCGACTCAGGTGGGATGCTCTGAGCGCACCGTCAGAGAAAGGTACCGCAAACAACTCCGCAAGGTTCTTTCATCAGCGCCGGTAAAATTTATCCCTGAGAGCTGGAAAAAGTGGGTAAAACGGCACCTGATATTGATCACTAGGCTGTGTCCCTTAACTGTATGCGAGCGCCGCTGGCGATCATTTACGCGCAGAGCAAGGCGTGAGCTGCGAGGTTGGGTGGACCCAATAAGCGGGGAACAACGCAGCAATTCACGCCAATGGCGTCAGCCCGTAGGGCCGCGTCCCAAAAGCCCATTCTCTGTGTTGTCGGGCTCGAACAGAGGACCACACACAGCCCTTCACCCTCAGCCATTGATAATGGGCTTTTGGGGCTGCGACGGCACCACGGACAGTTAAGGGACACAGCCTAGTATTATGAATCCTGTGAACTCAACTGGGCATAAAGCAGTGGCTATTGCCACCAGAATGGATTACACAATGCGTTTCTTCAGACGCAGGTGAAGCAGCATACACTGCCTTGCTGGGCCTGGTGCACAACGAGCTGCGTAACAAGATAGTCACTCTGCAGTTGCTTTGGGAAGAATATACTGAACGCACCTCTGGTGAATTTTACCGCTATAAAATCAATAATCGTAGCGCTACGATTATTTTTGGAATATGCTTCCCGTATAAATTGCAGCGCTGCGATTTAACACCGTGATAAAAAAATCCAAGCGCTGATACCTAAATCCTAGAACGGAGCCACGTATGCCCAGTGAACATTCATCCTACACTTTTGCCAGCCGCTTGAACGGCTCAAATGCCCCCATTGGCACATGGCTGATGTCGGGGTCGGCGAGCACCGCTGAAGCACTGGGATACGCAGGTTTTGATTGGCTTTTAGTGGACATGGAACATGTGCCGATCGAATATCGTGACCTGTGGCATCTGCTTCAGGCCATTCAGTGCGGCGGCGCACAACCGATTGTGCGAGTAGCTGCAAACGATCCGGTATTGCTTAAGCGCGCGCTCGACCTGGGCTCGTTTAATGTCATGGTGCCGTTCGTGGAAAACGCAGCGCAGGCGCAAGCGGCCGTCAATGCGGTCAAATATCCCCCTTTTGGAACTCGTGGTTTTGCTGCGGTACACCGAGCTAGCCGCTACGGCACCTGGGCAGATTACGGCAAGGAAGCGAATGACGCAGTCACCTGCATCCTGCAAATCGAAACACCGAATGCCCTAGCAAACCTGGAAGAAATCGCCGCGATACCGGGCGTTGACGCGTTGTTTCTTGGTCCAGGCGATCTCTCGGCAGCCTGCGGTCATATCGGCAATCCGGGGCATCCGCAGGTACAAATGATGATCAGTGATGCCATCGCTCGGGCAAAAAAGATCGGTATGCCGATGGGGATCGTCGGCGGTACGCCAGAACTGGTTCAAAGTTATCTTGAACAAGGTTACGCCTTCGCCGCCGTGGCTTCGGACATCGCCATGATGATGAAAAAGGCCAACGAGTTCCTGACCACGCTCAAAGCACACCAGGCTCCGGCAGCGGTTGCCACTCCTTATTGAAACTGACGGTGCAGGCGGTTTGAGCCATAAGGAGTCTCAATGGTCATTGCAAACATAAGGCCCGACAAGATCGACCGTTTCCATGCGGTGTGCGTATGACGGGTGCTTGGCCTCACGTTGGTTTTTTGCTGTGTGTCGCAATTGCCACGTTTGCACAAAACACCACGGGTTTTGCCTTCGGTTTACTGTTATTGGGTCTGACTGGGCTGTTGCAGTTGGCACCCACGGAAACCATCGCCAACGTCAGTTCGGTGCTGACGTTGATCAACGCATTTATCCTGCTGCGGCGGCGTCCACAGCTGGCATCCAAACTGGTCGCGTTGATTCTGTGCTGCAGCCTGTTAGGCGTATTCATCGGTGTAGAGCTGTTGAACGTACTGGGTGCCCATGGGCGTGAATTACTACAACTGCTGTTGGGCCTAACGATTGTCGTGTGCAGCTTCATGCTGATAGTACGTTCACGACACCTTCAGCAACTTTCCGGCTGGCTGAGTTTCAGTGGTTTCTCAACGCTATCCGGGATCATGGGTGGCTTATTTTCCAGCGCTGGCCCACCACTGGTTTATCAACTCTATCGTCAACCGTTAGCCGCCCAGGTGGTGCGCGACACATTAATTATGGTATTTGCAGTCAATGCTTTTCTGCGGCTGACGCTATTGACCTATACCCATCGCTTCGACTTGCAGGCAGCTTATCTGGCGCTGGAAGCTGCTCCGGTCGTGTTTGCCTTAACGTGGTACATGCGTCGCCATCCGCCTGCAATTGCTCCCCAGACGCTAAGAAGAGGAGTATTTATTTTGTTGTTGCTGTCCGGTGTAAGCCTGGCAGGTCCCGCAATGCTGGCTTTGTAAAGCAAGCGGGACCCTCAGTACGTTTACAAAAACTGCACGATGAGTTTTTAAAAACCAGCACCGCTGACACAGAACTCCTCAACAGGACGTGTTGGTGGCGTTGTCGGCCTTTTAAACCCAGCGGGAACAATGTTATGTCAGACAATCAAAAAAAACTGGAAGAGCTACGCAGCCAGCGTTGGTTCGCCCCGGATACCATTCGGGCGTTCGCCCACCGCCAGCGCATGCAGCAGATTGGGCTGCGGCGTGAGGAGTTCATGGGAAAGCCGGTGATCGCCATCCTCAACACGTGGAGCGAATTGTCGCCTTGCCATTCTCACTTGCGTGAACGTGCGGAAGCAGTGAAACGGGGAGTATGGGCAGCCGGTGGATTTCCGGTTGAACTGCCCGTACAGTCCGTGGGTGAGGTGATGGTCAAACCCACTACAATGCTGTATCGCAACCTGCTCGCGATGGAAACCGAGGAACTGCTACGTTCACTGCCAATCGATGGGGCGGTGCTACTTGGAGGGTGTGACAAATCTACACCCGGTTTATTGATGGGTGCCCTGAGTGTGGATTTACCGGTTCTTTATTGTCCGGCCGGGCCTATGTCAAATGGGCAATGGCGCGGGGTAAAGACCGGGGCCGGTACACATACCAAAAAGTATTGGGATGAGCGCCGTATGGGGCTGATCGATACCGTGGCTTGGGAAGAGCTGGAAGGGGCGATGACCCGGTCTATCGGCACTTGTAATACCGTTGGCACAGCCTCCACCATGACCAGCATCGCTGATGCCATCGGCTTCACGTTACCAGGTGCGTCGAGTATTCCTGCTGCTGACGCCGCACATCCACGCATGGCCTCGCAATGCGGCGAAACAATCGTTGACCTGGTCTGGCGCGACCGCCGTCCATCGACCTGGTTGACCTCAGCGCACTTTGCTAATGGTGTTGCGGTATACATGGCAATGGGGGGATCAACCAATGCGGCCATTCACTTGATTGCCATTGCTCGACGTGCAGGCATCGAACTGACCCTTGAGCAACTGGCGGAAACGGCGGCAAAGATCCCGGTACTACTGAACCTGTTCCCGTCGGGTAATGCTTTGATGGAGGACTACCACTTCGCTGGTGGCCTGCCGGCACTGATGCGTGAGATCGCACCGTTTCTGTCACTGGATTGTGCCGGGGCGACCGGTCAAACCTGGGATACTTTACTTGCCGAGGCCAAATGTTACGACACTGACATCATTCGATCGATAGACAACCCGGTTGTGGGCCTTGAACAAGGCAGCACGCTGGCTTTGTTACGCGGTAATTTGTGCCCGGACGGCGCGGTGATGAAGTCTTCCGCTGCCAGCCCGGCGCTGCGCAAACATTCGGGCCCGGCACTGGTGTTCGACGATCACGAAACTTTGAGCAGAATGATCGACGACCCGGCATTGGCGGTGACCGCAGACACGGTACTGGTGCTGCGTAATGCCGGGCCAGTCGGTGCGCCAGGCATGCCAGAATGGGGTAACCTGCCGATCCCCAAAAAGCTGTTGGAGGCGGGGATACGCGACATGTTGCGGATTTCTGATTCGCGAATGAGTGGCACCCATTATGGCAGCTGTGTTTTACATGTGGCACCGGAAGCCGCCGTGGGTGGGCCACTGTGTCTGGTGCGTACCGGCGACATTATCGACCTGGATATCGCCGCTGGCACGCTGAACATGCGCGTCAGCGATGCTGAACTGGCGCTTCGCCGTGCCGAACATGTGCCGGTTCACCGACAATATGGCCGTTCTTTCGCGGCTCTTTATCAGCAACACGTCACTCAGGCGAATGAAGGCTGTGATTTTGATTTTCTGCAAGCCGGGGAAATCGTGCCCGAACCGCCGATCCATTGATAACTGTACTCTAAATAATTCGAGTTGCAGGAAGGCGGCAACGCTGTTTGCAGCGGCCCCGAAGGGGCGAGGCCCACGGATGGGCCGAGTAACAAAGCCAACGCACATGCAACTTTCCATTTTTCGACATACACAGGAGTTCGCATCTCATGCTTAACCTCAAGGATCCTTCACTGTTAAAACAGCTAGCGTACATCGATGGCCAGTGGGTCGCCGCTGACAGCGGGGCCACTTTTGAGGTGACCAACCCGGCCACCGGTGAAGTCATCGCCAGAGTTCCGCAGATGGGTGAGGCTGAAGCCGAGCGGGCAGTTGTTGCAGCACACAAAGCATTTAAACAGTGGAAGCGCAAGACCGCCAAGCAACGTTCGGAGTTGCTGCAAGGCTGGTACGCATTGATGCAGGAAAACCTTGATGATCTCGCATTGATACTCACCGCCGAGCAGGGCAAACCCTTGGCGGAAGCCCGTGGTGAACTGGCCAATGGCACTTCGTTTGTACAGTGGTTTGCCGAAGAGGCCAAACGCATATACGGTGACACCATTCCGCAGCCGTCGGGCGATAAACGCATTATTGTCACCAAGGAGCCGATTGGCGTGACTGCAGCGATCACACCGTGGAACTTCCCGCACGCGATGATCACCCGCAAAGTCGCGCCGGCGCTGGCAGCCGGTTGTGCTATGGTCTTGCGTCCGGCCAGCCAGACCCCGTTGTCGGCACTCGCTTTGGCCGCACTGGCCGAGCGTGCGGGCATTCCTGCTGGCGTGTTCAGCATTATTACCGGCAGCGCAACGCAAATTGGCGGCGTACTGACCCGGCATCAACTGGTGCGCAAATTTAGTTTCACCGGCTCAACCGCCGTGGGACGATTATTGATTGGGCAGTGCGCCGACACGGTCAAAAAAGTTTCGATGGAACTGGGGGGGAACGCACCGTTCATTGTGTTTGATGATGCCGATTTGGATCAGGCGGTGGAGGGAGCAATGCTGTCCAAGTTTCGCAATGCCGGGCAAACCTGTGTTTGTGCGAATCGTATTTACGTCCAAGACGGTATCTATAATCTGTTCGCTGAAAAACTGGCCGTTGCGGCGCAGAAACTGGTATTGGGTAATGGGGCTGAGGCAGGCGTGACCCAAGGGCCTATGATCGACGACGCTGCGGTACGTAAAGTCGAAGAGCATATTAGCGATGCGTTGGCGCAAGGCGCGCGGCTAGTGACCGGGGGCAAACGTCACGCGCTGGGTGGCAGCTTCTTCCAACCCACCGTATTGACTGGCGTTACCGACAGCATGAAGGTTGCACAAGAAGAAACGTTCGGCCCGTTGGCACCGTTGTTCCGCTTCAGCACTGAAGAGGAGGTCATCTCGCAGGCCAACGCTACCGAGTTCGGCCTGGCGAGTTATTTCTATACTCGCGATATTGGTCGAGTCATGCGCGTCAGCGAAGAGTTGGAGTACGGTATGGTCGGCGTCAACACGGCAGCGATTGCCAACGAAATGGTGCCGTTCGGTGGAGTCAAACAATCCGGTCTGGGGCGTGAGGGGTCCAAGTACGGGATTGAGGATTATCTGGAAATCAAATACGTGTGCCTGGGTGGTATTGATCGTTAAACCGTTCGCGGGGTGTCTCCACGGATCCCGCATCAGTTTGCAGCACCGAGCTCAAGTTATTGGCGGGTGCTCTCCCGCACAATGAGCTCGAATCCCAGATCAATGGTTTCCGGCCTTGCGGGCAGTGTCCCCGTTTCAATCCACTGTAACAGCCGTGTGGCTACGGTGCGTCCGATCTCAATGGGATAAGGGCGTACGGTGGTGAGGCTAGGTACGCTGAGTTTACTCAATGGCAAATCGCCGAAACCCGCGATCGCCAGTTCGGTCGGGACTTTAATGTCACGTCGACGAGCTTCAAACAGTGCGGCAATCGCCAACACGTCGTTGGAGCAGCATAGCCCTTGAGGTTGAGCGGCGATCAGCGCTAATTGATCGAATATTTGAGTTAACACCGTCTCGGAAATATTTTCTTCCAAGTCAATGATATCGACAATACAGCCCTGTTTTTCCAGCCACGCACGTAAGCCTTCTGCACGCTTGCGAGCGCGATGATCGAGGTGCATACGCACACCAATATAGGTGAAGCGCCGCAGGCCGAGTGAATGCATGTGTTCGGCCAGCGCAGCACCGACCGCCTCATGGAAAAAACCGACCTGAAGGTGAAAGGGTTCGTCACCCAACTCCCACATTTCAGCCACCGGAATGCCGGTGGCTTCAAGCATCGAGCGGTGGGCAGCATGCTGGTTTCCGGTCAGTACCAGTGCTGCTGGCGACCAGGATAAATGTGCACGCAGAAGTTCCATCTCACGCTCGGGATCGTAGTTACTGTTGCTAATCATCAACTGATAACCCCGTTCTTCGAAAATGTCCTGCATGGCCTGCAATGTTTCAGAGAAAAATGCGTTGACCATCGATGGGACGATCACTGCCACCGTGCGGCTGTGCGAAGCCGCGAGTGCACCCGCCAACCGATTGATGGTGTAGCCGGTATCGGCAATCGCTTTGCGTATGCGTTCGGCGCGTTTGCTGGATACCGCATCGGGGTCGCGCAGGAACAACGAAACGGTGCTGGGTGAAACATTTGCCCGTTTAGCTACTGCACTCATCGTTACGCGGTTTCCTTTGCGACGTCCCAGATTGAGATTGGCTACGGTTAGCGGTAAGTCGCTCATCTGTTACCTCGGATGAAAAAGCTCAGGATAATGAAAGCGGGACGTTTACAACGTCAATCGCGAGTCGCCATCAGAATTGAAAATTCGGATTCGACCAAAAATACGCTTGGATCTGAAGTGCGGGCCTGTATGCTCATCGTTGCCAGTAGCCCATCCCCATACAACTTGAAGTCACTTGGCTATAAATACTCTGCAACCTGTATAGGGTAATTAATCATAAAGTGGTTTCACACCCGACGCTAGTTATGGTTCGGTAACGGTCCCCGTCATTCTGGATAGGGACATTGATAAAATATCTGCATGGTAGAGTTTTTTACGTATTGGTAACGTCCAAATACCTGCGCTTAGTATGCACCCACTTACGTTTAAAGCCGGTGGGATGACGCAAAACGCCTCGCCCTCAACCTTGAGAAGCATCCTTGCAATTACGGTTGATTGTAGACCGCTATCTTGCCAGCAAAGTTACTGGTCAGCCACGACCTTCGAGCCGATAAAAAACGTAGAAACAACAAGATAAGTCATTTTTGTTATCGATGTGTATTTATTTAACCAAAATGAAACAAAAATCGTAGCGATGCGATTTTTATTGGTTTATGCTCTTCACGTGCATTTTAGCAGCGCTGCGATTTTATCGGAGCAGCCAGGAAACCCATGTTGGAGAACACTTATAAAAATGAATACATCTCTGTTTACCTTCATTAGCATGCTGTTCTTTACCTGTCTTGTCGCCGCCATTTCCTGGTCCTTGACTCGTAAGGCAAAGGACGTTGGTGCTCATGGCTACTTCATGGCCAGTGGTGGCCTCAATGGTTGGTTTATCGCAGGTTCGATGATGCTGACCAACTTGTCCATCGACCAACTGATCGGCCTTAACGGTGATTCGTATGCACATAACCTGAGTTCTATGGCGTGGGAGGCTACAGCCGCAGTATCGACCATCGCACTGGCGATGTTCTTTTTGCCCCGCTACCTGCGAGGCGGGTTTTCAACACTGCCGGAGTTTATTGAGAAACGTTACGACGTCTCTACTCGCAGGGTCGTCAGTGCCCTAATGGTTGCTACCTACACATTGGTCCTCAATCCCGCTTCGCTTTACTTGGGCGCGATCACGTTCAATCAGATTTTTGATCTACAAAGTATTTTGGGCTGGTCTTATCCGGCCACCATATCGCTACTGATCGTCAGCACTGGAGTGATTGGCGCAGCTTATGCTGTACTCGGTGGTCTGCGCGCTGTGGCGGTGTCGGACACCATCAACGGTATTGGCTTACTGATAGTCGTGATCCTGATCCCGATCATTGGTTTGTGGACCCTCGGCCAAGGAAACGTGCTGTCTGGAGCTCAGACCATCATGCACGATACCCCCGAGAAGCTGAACGCCATTGGCGGCCCTCAGGATAAGGTGCCGTTCGGTGCACTGTTCACCGGGATGATCGCTGCCAACCTGTTTTATTGGTGTACCAATCAGGCCATCGTACAAAAGAGCATGGCGGCTAAAAACCTGGCTGAGGGTCAGAAGGGGGTGCTGCTGTCTGGTTGCTTGAAGCTGTTGGTGCCGCTGGCCATGCTGATGCCTGGCGTCATTGCCTGGCATCTTTTCCGGGAGCAGCCGCTATCGAATTCCGACATGGCTTATCCGGCGCTGGTATCGTCATTGATGCCTTGGTGGATGAAAGGTTTCTTTGTGGCGGTGATTTTCGGTACCGTGATGAGTCACTTCAATGCCATCATCAACGGCACCGCAACACTGCTCACCTACGACTTCTACAAGCCATTGAGGCCATTGGCCAACGATGAAGCGCTTGTGCGCTTTGGTAAACGCATCAGCATCCTCGCCGCTCTGGTGTCGTTACTGGTAGCTCCAATGCTGATGTACACACCAGAAGGTATTTACGCCGTGCTGCGCCGCTTCACCGGTTTCTTTAACATGCCGATCATTGCCATCATGCTGTTTGGTTTCTTCAATGCTCGCGGCGGCGCATTCCCTGCCAAGCTAGTACTGGGGCTGCATGCTTTCTGCTACGGGGTTTTCGTACTGGGCTTCAAGATCGACGTGTTATTGGGTATCAGCTTTATTCATGTCATGGGCATTATGTTCGCCATTGAAATGGCGATCCTGATCGCCCTGCGTAAACGCTTTGCCCGCGCCGAACCTTACGTCGCGCAAACTTCAAGCCGGGTCATGGACCTGACTCCCTGGCGCCATGCTGGAAGCTTCAGCGTCATGTTGGTCGCCGCACTGGTGTCGATTTACCTGACCTTTTCCCCATTGGGCGTCGCCAGCAGCACCGGGCCGAGCGATTGGTATGTGCCGCTGTTGACTGCGGTCTGGGTATTGGCGTTTATCGCGGCACGCGTTACCCACAGTCGCTGGCGCCAGAAGGCGAATGAGTCTAGCCAGCCAGCTTACGAGGTGCAGTCCTAATGTCGTCTTTAACTTCAATGATCACCGCAGGCTTTGTACAAGCGAATAGCGAAATTCAACTGGTTGTCGATGGTCGCGTGTTGTTCCGTCACAGCGAAAGCACACCAGCGATTTATGTTGGTCACGGTGAAGCCGATATCACCATGCAACGCGGCAATTTTTCCATTAATGACTATGTTCACGAACGGATTGCTTTACGTCACGTTTGGCTGGATAAAGCGGCAGCGCGTATTGATTTTCGCGTATGGGTTGACGGCCCGCTTATCCTCAGCCTGAAACTGGAGGTGAACGGTAACCTGTTGCGACTGGTTCCGCTGAATGTTGATGGCGCTATCAATCGCTTTTGGCTACGCGTGCCGGCATTGGCTGATGAGCACGTTTGGGGCTGCGGCGAGCAGATGTCTTATTTCGACCTGCGTGGCCGACATTTCCCGTTGTGGACTTCAGAACCCGGGGTTGGACGCGATAAGTCGACGTGGCTGACCTTGCAGGCCGACAATGAAGCCAATGCTGGTGGTGATTACTACCACACCAATTATCCCCAGCCGACTTATATTTCGTCTCAGCGTTATTGCCTGCATGCAGTGACCACGGCATACGCGGATTTCGATTTCCGTCATGACAGTTTTCACGAATTACAGTTTTGGGCAGTACCTGAAGCATTCGAGTTTATGCTGGGTGATGATTTCCCTACTCTGGTCAGTCAGGTATCGAGCCATTTCGGTCGTCAGCCACGCCTGCCAGAGTGGGTGATGAACGGTGCCATCCTTGGCCTTAAGAACGGTTACGAACATGCTCAGTCGCGTCTCAACGACGCACTGGAAAAAGGTGTCGCCGTCAGCGCGCTTTGGTGTGAAGACTGGGAAGGCTTGCGCATTACTTCATTCGGTAAAAGACTGTTCTGGGACTGGCAATGGAACGCCGCGCGTTATCCCGATCACGCAGCATGGGTTGCTAAGCTTGAGTCCCAGGGCATTCGTTTCATGGGATACGTTAACCCATACTTATGCAACGACGGTCAGCTCTTTCTGGAAGCGGAGGAGGCCGGTTACCTGGCGACGCGTGCTGAAGGCGGCACCTATCTGGTCGATTTCGGCGAGTTCCTTTGCGGCGTCGTTGACTTCACTTTGCCCGCGGCTGCGCAGTGGTTCGAGGAACGTATTTTACGCCGCGAAATGCTCGATAAAGGGTTATCTGGCTGGATGGCAGACTTTGGCGAGTACTTGCCTATCGATCTGAAACTTGCCGGCGATGCAGACCCAATGCTTGAACATAACGCCTGGCCAGTACGCTGGGCAGAAGTCAACGCGCGGGCAATTGCTGCCGCTGGCAAGACCGGCGAGGCGTTGTTTTTTATGCGTGCGGGCTACAGCGGTGTGCAGCGTCACTGCCCGCTACTGTGGGCGGGGGATCAGTCGGTCGATTTCAGCCGTCACGACGGCCTGCAAACCGTCATTTGCGGTGCCCTGTCTTCTGGATTGCTGGGCAATGCTTACCACCACAGTGATATCGGCGGTTATACCAGCCTTTACGGCAACCTACGCACGGCGGAACTGTTTCAGCGCTGGGCTGAGATGGCCACATTCACGCCGGTAATGCGCACCCATGAAGGTAACAGACCGGATCACAACGTGCAGTTTTGGCAGGATGCTGACACTTACGCACATTTTGCCCGTATGACCCGTATCTACGTTGGTCTGCGGCCTTACCTGCAAAGTCTTGTCGACGAAGCTGAGACCAAGGGGTTGCCGTTACAGCGACCATTGTTCCTTCATTACGAACATGACCTGGCCACCTACACCATTCAGGATCACTACCTTTATGGCCGGGATTTACTGGTGGCGCCGGTACACGCCGAAGGGAAAAACGAATGGAGTGCTTATCTGCCCAGCAGTGAACAGTGGCAGCACTTGTGGAGTGGAAAACGCTTTGCCGGTGGCCAGCGCGTGACCGTAGCCGCCCCGTTAGGTCAACCACCGGTGTTCATCCGTGTTGGCAGCCAGTGGCAGGATCTTTTTGAGTCCCTCGCTGATGTAGCCAAATGAATTAACCTCACAGATTTTTGGCAGTGGAGCAGGAAAGGGTTCTTGAGGAGATAGGGCATGAGTTACACCGTTAAATGTGTCGTCGAACAGGTCAGCGAACTGGGGGAATGCCCAGTGTGGTCGGTTAGGGAACAGGCTCTTTATTGGGCTGATATTCTGGGACGACAACTACACCGGTTCGACCCGTTAACCGGAGCGGTTGCCAGTATCGTACTGCCTGAAGAGATCGGCTGTTATGGGCTGCGCCGTCAGGGTGGGTTTATCGTCGCTTTGCGTAGCGGTATCTACTTGTTGTCGGAGGACGGTACGCTCGGCAAAAAACTTGCCGATAACCCTTGCAACCCCGCAGATAGTCGTTTTAACGATGGTCGCGTCGACCCATGGGGGCGGTTCTGGGCCGGGACGATCTGGCAACCTCGCGATCGCAATGGCGCAGTGTTGATGCGAATCGATGAGCACTTGCGCGCAGAAGTCATGGCCGCAGATGTCATGGTGTCGAATGGGCTGGCCTTTAGCCCGGATCGTGCCTGGATGTATCACAGTGATACTCCGAATCATGTGCTCTATCGCTATGCCTTGGATGCCGATGGGGATCCAGGGGCACGTCAGATGGTGCGAACTTTTAACCGTGGCTCGGGTGGACGCCCCGACGGCGCTGCTTTTGATAGCCAGGGTTGTTACTGGAGCGCGCAGTTTGACGGTGGGCGCATTCTGCGGCTGGCACAGGATGGGACTCAACTGGACGAAATCCGGGTTCCTACCCGATGGCCGACCATGGTTGCGTTCGGCGGGCCTGACCTAAGGACGTTGTATATCACCAGTTCACGGGAAAACCGTAGCGCCGAGGAGCTTGCAGAGTGGCCGCTTTCAGGTTGTGTGTTTGCCGTTGAGGTTAACGTTCCCGGCAACCCGGAGCCGACGTTTGCTGGTTGAGTTTGATCAATTATTTTTAAGGACATTTTCATGAGTAAGCACACCGATACACGTTACCCCTCGTTGAACAACAAGGTGATATTTATCAGTGGCGGTGCTTCGGGCATTGGCGCAGCCTTTGTTGAAGCCTTTCATGAGCAAGGCGCACGTGTGGCGTTCATTGATATGGACGACATCGGCGGTCAGGCATTAGCAAGCCAACTGGGCGAGGAGCGTGTGTCGTTTATGCCATGCAACGTTCGTGATATTGCAAGCTTGCAAGATTGCATCAGGTCCGTGGAAGCCGAGTGGGGCGCTATCGATGTATTGATCAACAATGCAGCAAGGGATGATCGCCACCCGTTACAGGACGTGAGCGTCGAGTTCTGGGATGAGCGCATGGAAACTAACCTGCGGCACGCCTTCTTCGCTGTACAGTCTGTGGTGCCCGGCATGACCCAACGAGGCAGTGGGGTAATTATCAATATGGGGTCGATTTCATGGATGCGGGGGCGCCCAAGTATGGTTTGTTACACCACCGCAAAAGCGGCGCTTAATGGCATGACCCGCACGCTTGCACGGGAACTGGGAGCCAGTGGCATTCGTGTCAATAGCCTAGTGCCCGGAGCGATCCGCACGGCTCGTCAAGATGCCATGTGGGCCAAGGATCCCGCCGGTTTTGAACTGGCTAACCAGAATTTCATCGAAATGCAAATGCTCAAGTTTCGATTGGACGCAACAGACTGCGCACGCATGGCGCTGTTTTTGGCATCTGACGACAGTCGTGGCTGTACCGGGCAGAATTTTGTCGTTGATGCCGGGTTGTCGATTCAGTAAGTACAGTGTCTGATTGCAGCGGGTGAAGGATACCGGGCAGGCATCGTGTTCGATTCTTTATTTCTATAAAAGTGTGATCCACGCAGAGGTCTGACAAAAGGTGGAACGGTCACTCATTGCCATCATTTGCTGAGTTTACGACTCATTGCAGGCTGACTCAGTGTGCAGTTTGGTAGGCATTAATTTACTGATATATCCCCTTCATTCTTCAAGTTGCATGGGTGTTGGCGTCGTCCGTTCGCACCCGTCACAGAGTGAGCTATGCTCCTGGCGACTCTCCGACTTGCCACCTACACGCAACTCGCATTATTTTGGGTATAGCTTATTCCTGACGTGTAACGTGCCCTCGTTCCCTTTATCAGCACTGAATTTTACATTACATGCCTTTTGGGGCCTTTATTAATCGTTACCATATCTTTCAAAATCGCCGCCTGTTGACTACGCTCTAGCAGTATTCTGGCATTTATCAAACCTATTGATAACTTTTAACTATTGTGGCTTTTTACGTTTCGTTGAGGAAGGTGTATGGCGATAAACAGCGTTGGCAGCCCCTTGTTATGGGCTATTTTTTCCACCATCATTCTCGTGATGCTGGCCATCGATCTTCTGCTGCAAGGCAGAAAAGGTGAAAAAACCATGACAATGAGGCAGGCTGCCTGCTGGTCACTGGTTTGGGTCAGCATGGCTCTGCTGTTTAATTTTGGTTTTTGGTACCACCTGAATCAAACAGCAGGCAGAGAGATAGCTGATGCTCAGGCATTAGCTTTTTTCACTGGCTATCTCATCGAAAAAGCGCTGGCCGTTGACAACGTTTTTGTTTGGCTGATGCTGTTCAGTTATTTCGCTATTCCGTCTCACTTGCAGCGACGCGTACTGATCCTCGGCGTACTCGGGGCAATTGTACTGCGAACCATCATGATTTTTGCCGGAAGCTTGCTGATTTCTCAATTCTCCTGGTTACTCTATCTGTTTGGTGCCTTCCTGCTGCTTACAGGGATAAAAATGGCATTAACCAGAGAAGACCCAACTGCGATCGGCAATAAGCCAGTAGTAAAGTGGCTGCGTAAACACCTGCGTATGACTGAACATCTTGAGGGAGAACGTTTCTTCGTGCGTCGTAACGGCGTACTGTTCGCTACCCCATTGTTACTGGTGTTGATAATGGTAGAGATAAGTGATGTTATTTTCGCGGTAGACAGTATTCCCGCTATCTTTGCTGTCACCACAGATCCTTTCATCGTGCTTACCTCAAACTTGTTCGCTATTTTAGGTTTACGCGCCATGTACTTCTTGCTTGCGAATGTTGCTACGCGCTTCTCAATGCTGAAATATGGTTTGGCATTGATCCTGGTCTTTATCGGTATAAAAATGCTGATAGTGGATCTCTACCATATCCCTGTCGCAATCTCTTTGAGCGTGGTCGTCACAATTTTGATTGTCACTCTGTTGATTAACGTTTGGGTTAACCATCGCCGCTCATCCCATCCATCTTCATAATCCCTTATAGGTAATTTAAATGAAGGTATAAGAATTGAATATTGAGTGAGATTAGTCCTAAGTTGGGCATTGAGTCATCAATTGGCTTAATCAACATCATGCTGTCTATTTATACTAAAATACGTTAACAACGGCTCGTAAGCACAACTTCAAGAACCAGAGGTGATATTAAAAATGATCAAAACATTACACAAAGTTCTACTGGCTTCCCTGGTTGGTTTACTGCTTGCAGGATGCGACGACGGTTCAAACAGTGACACTACAGAGGAAAAAGCCAGCACACTGAGCGAAAAAGTGCAAAGTGAGATCGGTGCTCTTAAAGAGGCTGGCACCAGCCAGGTTCAGGAATTGAAACAGAAAGCAGACGCGTTAAAGGCAGAAGTGACTGAACACACACAAAGCATGAAGGAAGATGCGCTGAAACACACTGAGGCGCTGAAAGGAGATCTCAGCGACCAAGCGCAATCATTGCTGGATTCAGCTAAACAGCAGGTCGAAGCCTTCCAAAAAGGGGACAATGGCGAAGCACCACAAACAGATGGCGAAAGCGATTCGCCTGAAAAATCAGAGAACCCGTAACAGGTTGATCCTGTGTTGCGTACCACAAGCTTATCCTGTTCTCTCCGGTGCGTAGTTCGAGCTTTGCCAGTGTAGTGTGTCACTTTGGATTTTAATCCGGTTGGTTTATACCCAAAATAATGCGAATTGCATGTAGGCGGCAAGTCGGAGAGTCGTCAGGAGCATAGCTCACTCTGTGACGGGTGCGAACGGACGACGCCAACACCCATGCAACTTGAAGAATGAAGGGTATAACCCGTTGGTATAACGAAGAGCACTGGCACAGTGGTTATAGGTTATGCAACCCCGTTGCAGCTTGTGTGGGTGGGACAAGGCGTTATTGACCCACCGAGACAACGTATATCAAACAGAGAACCCGAAACGTAGGCCAGGGCGGACGCGAAACTGAGGATAGCAGTGTAGCTCACGCTCAGCCACAACGGCGCACGGGCACAACCTCAAGACAGAGAGGGAAAACAGGCCGCATGAGACTGTAATTTAAATTGTGAAATGTGTTGCTGAGGGGGCAGCAAAAGTTGATTACTTTCTGTCTGATATGCCCCCTCAAAGAGGCTGAACCCCTTGCCTGAGTTGTAGAATTTATAATGCTCCGTAGAGCAGATAAGTGTTGTAGCCTAGATAACACAGTAAAAGCAAAGTACCTTCGGCACGATTAATGCTTTGTGATTTACCAAAACGCACTGCGAGCAACATCAAAAGTGCAGTGACAAACAGCATTGATGTCCAATCACGCCAGAAGACTTCAGCACCAATATTGGTAATCGGTTCAATGATACCTGCGATACCGATAACCGCTAATGAATTAAACATGTTGGAACCAACGATGTTTCCGACTACGATATCATGCTCACCTTTTCGAGCCGCCATAATTGATGTTGCCAGCTCCGGAAGAGACGTCCCCAAAGCAACAATTGTTAATCCAATCAGCAAATCACTGACACCGAGCTGCTGGGCAATTTCAACCGCTCCCCAAACCAGAATTCTAGAACTGGCAATCAATAGAGCTAAACCTACGATCAGCCAGAAAAGAGCCGCCTTGAGTGTTATCGCAATTGTTGAGATTTCTTTGTCAAACTCTTGTTCTAAAGGGTCACCTTTCGAACGAAGTGCGCTCCAGATTGACCAACCTATCAGCAATAAAAAACCACCGATCAGTCCCCACGCCTCAACAACGCCTATTTGGTGGTTCCATAGCATGGCCCCAATCACTGCAGTAATTATCAAGAGAATGGGCAGCTCTTTACGAATTATGCTCGAATGAACTGCGATAGGGGCGATAATAGCTGTCACACCTAGTATCAAGGTGATATTGACAATATTTGATCCAAGTGCGTTGCCAAGAGCAAGAGCCGGATTACCTTCCATCGCAGCCATAGCCGAGACCACCATCTCGGGAGCCGATGTACCAAATCCCACAACGATCATACCAATCAATAAAGGAGGCATTCCTGCATAGTTGGCGCTAGCGGCAGCCCCTTCGACAAATTTGTCTGCACTCCAAACGAGCAGTGCAAAACCAACAATAATGGCAAGCGTAGCTAAAAGCATGTTTTTATCCAATATTTTGAGTAATACCTAAGTATAGAATGTTAAGCAAGAAATTGAACTGTCCCGGTTTACTTGGAAAGTTTGCGTTTGGGAGTTCAGGCTACTTAAACTGTGAAGCCTTTATTTCACCCAAGGAGCAATTTTATCTGTTGGTTACCCAACAAGCAGCACAGCAACTTTTGCGGACTTGCCTTGCTAATGTGGAGCAACCGGTTATTTTTGCGAATCTAAATAAATTACCGTGTTGTCGAACCACGGATTTGTAATTTCCCCGCCATCCTGACATGCGTCGTGGTGCATTCCCCTTGGCAAAGGTATTCTACTGCCATACGGCCCAATTCTGTGTACGGTAACTGCACGCTTGTCAGCTTGGGCATCAGTTGTTCAGCAATTCGCTGATCGTCATACCCAGCGATCAGAATATCCTGCGGCACCTTCACTTCCATCTCAGCTAAAGCCTGATAACACCCCAGTGTTATCCAGTCACTTGAACAAAAAATTGCATCCGGCCTAGAAGGAAGATGCATAAGCTGACAGGTTGCCTGATGCGTTTCATCCAGTCGCCAGTTGGTTTTTATCACTAGCGCGTCATCAAATGGGATACCCGCATGTTCCAGAGCCGCTTTATACCCGGAGAGGCGATGATGCGATGCATCCATCCAGTCATCCCCCATGATATGTGCAATGCGCCGTGCGCCCTGATTGATAAGATGCCGTGTAACCTGCAACGCGTTGGCATAATCGTCCGGTAAAAAGGTTGATTGAAGGGGATAGGCACTGTCATAAACGTTTAGCAATACCATAGGTAGCACAGTGCAATGGTCGAAAAGCGAAAAATCGATACTGCGGGTAATCGGCGAGGCAAGAACGATCCCGGTGCAACGGCGCTGTTCAAGCTGCTGGATAATACGCAACGCCAGATCGATATCATCACCGTAATCGTAAATCGTCAGTAACGTGTCGTTGCGCCACGCCGCATCACGAGCCTGGCTTAGTGCATCAACAAAAGGATCATAGCTTGGCATCGAATTGATAATAATTGCGACTTCTTCTTGCCCTCCCACTTTCTGCGGTGAGGGGATCTTTTTATAACCCAGCATTTGTGCCGTGTTGATAACCCTTAAACGTGTCTCATCACTAAGCTTGATGCTTTGCGCATTGTTTAGGATAAGCGACACCGTAGACTGTGACACGCCCGCCTCGCGTGCAATGTCATTCATGGTGATTTTATTTTTCTTTTCCATTGCATTCATCATCTTCTGCTTATCTGGCCGCACTATATCACAGTGAGTTTGCTGTCACATTTCACCGACAGGGGAATAGCAGAAGTGTGACTGTGCTTACAATTTCACCATCACAGCCTTGCTGTCTACAGTCATTGCTAATAAATATTAGCTAATAATATTAATTATTATAATGAGTATAGGACAGGAGTGGTTATGTACCAACAGTGGAGTAAAGAGCAGGCAAATGACTGGTATCGGCAGCAGGGATGGATGTGCGGTTTTAACTATCTGCCACGTTCAGCAGTAAACTGGACCGATATTTGGCAGGCTGAGACGTTCAATGCGCCGATTATCGATGAAGAACTGAGCTGGGCAGCACAGGTGGGGTACAACACTTTGCGCATCAACCTGCCGTTTATTGTCTGGCAGCATGACCGAGCAGGGCTGTTATCGCGTATTGGCATTTTCCTCGGGATTGCTGAGAAACACGGCATCCGCGTAATGTTAACGCTAATGGATGACTGCAGTTTTTCAGGCGATGAACCTTACCTTGGCCCTCAGAAAGCCCCTATTCCAGGCAAACATAATAGCCAGGCTGCGGCCAGCCCAGGGCGTGATAAGGTTTGCGATCAGAGTATCTGGCCGGAAATTGAACGTTATATTCGCGACATCGTGCGGACATTCCGTGATGATAAACGCATCGTGGTGTGGGATTTGTACAACGAACCGGGTAACCGTGGCACCTTTGCCACCGGGATAACAGAAATTCTATATCACGAAAAGCTGGAAACATTCGCGTTGGAGCTGATGACGCGGGCATTCGGTTGGGCACGTGAGGAAAACCCGACACAACCTTTGACCGTGGGGGCATGGCACCTGCCGCTGGACGAGGATCAACCTGATGAAGAGATTTTTCAGCATCCGATCGATCAGGCTGCTCTCAAGTTGTCAGATGTGGTCAGTTTTCATGCCTATGTTGCCACATCCAAAATGGTTCGAGTACTGCGCTATATGGAGCAGTTCGAACGTCCGATATTCTGCACTGAATGGCTGGCACGCCACGTTGGCAGCAACTTTGAAGAACAACTCCCACTGATGCATGCCTGCAATGTTGTGCCTTATCAATGGGGGTTGGTACGCGGTAAAACCCAAACCTTTATGCCGTGGCCGGTGGTGTTGCAGAAGCGTGAAGATTACGCCCATCTTTGGTTCCATGACGTTTTTGACGAGCATGGTATTCCTTTTCGTAAGACGGAGATGGAGCTCGTCACTCGCTTGAGTAAAGTTGGTTTACATCCACGAGCTGGATAATTAACACCGCTTTAGTCATATCCCAAATAGTTCAAGGCCTACCAGACCGTAACAGGCCCGGTTTAAGCCATTGAAGTCAGTCAATGGCTTTTCTGGACGATAAATCAGTAGCGCATATTTAAACTGCGCCAGCATACAGAATGAGATTGTGAAACGAGCAAATTACCCACAACCACTTACCGTGCCTTTTTAAAATGGTAACGGAAATAACCGAACAGAAAGGATATCTAATGGCTTCTTTGAAAGTATTACCGCTAGCTGTTACGGCTTTGTTTTCCGCTAGTGCTAGTGCAGCAAGTGATGACATGATTTCGCGCAGTGAACTGAATAAAATAGTTGCCGCCGCGGTTGAAAAAGCCCTGAATGAGAGGCAGGAAAAGCTGGATGCCTTAATGGCAGATAAAAAAGCCGTAGAAGAGAAGCCGGTATATGGTGAAGTGTCCGATCTTAACGTTCAGCCCGAACCAAAAGAAAAACCTGTTCAGGAAGATCCAAATAGAGTGGTGTTCTCAGGCTATGCACGCTATGGAGCTCATTATCAGGCGGATGACTTAAAATATGTAGGCGTTGATGGTTCTTTTAACGGTGCTTCATCGCTAGGGCGATTAGGTAATGAAGGTAACGGGGGGAATTTCAGGTTACCAAATTTTTCCGTAGCGAGCAGGGGGCTATCTGGGATGTGAACGTGATGATTGACCACTGGGGGGATGAGGTCAATCTGAAGAAAAGTTACGCTGGTGTGACTCAGGTGCTCGATTCTCAGCCTAATGCTTATATTTGGGCTGGCCGCGATTTCCATCAGCGTTTACAGCAGGGCATCAATGACTACATGGTGATGAATTATGATGGTCAGGGGGCTGGTATAAAGAATCTTGAATTAGGCTCGAGCAAACTGGAGTTAGGAGTAGTCAGTGCAGTGGAATGGTGTGATCCACGGCTAATCAGCGATAACAACAACCCTAATCCTTCGCGAGTTACCTGTACAGGGGGGGGAGGTGTTGGCGACAGCGGGCATTATGCACTGACGTCGAAGCTGTATAACATCGATTTAGGCTTTGCCGATCTTGAGTTATATGGCAACTATGGTTTTGATTCAAAAGCGGTTGATAAAGATAAAAGGTTGAATGCCTGGCAGAGTGCGTTGGTGCTTGGGCGCGGTTGGGAACATGGGTATAACCGGCTGATAGTGCGTTACAGTAATCATGCTGATAATAGCGTTTATTGGAAAACAGAAGATCTGACGACTATTTTTACCAGTGCAGAAGGGAGCGTTAATTTCTCTGAGAAAGCCTCTGTTGAGTATTTACTGGCCTATCATGATTTCCATATTGATGGTAATGAAAAAGATAATAGAACTAATTACGGAATTATTGTTCGTCCTATGTATTTTTGGAATGACGTTCATTCTACGTGGTTTGAAACAGGCTATCAGATCGTTGATTATTCAGAAGGTGGTAGGAACTCAGGTTGGAAAGCGACACTTTCGCAAAATATCTCAATTGGTATGGGGCCAAGCTTCAGACCGATGTTGCGTTTCTATGTAACCGCAGGTGAAGTAGATAATAAGCGTAATAGAAATATCCTTAATAATGATGATACCCGGCTGAATGCTTTAAACGTTGGGGCAATGTGGGAAGCATGGTGGTAATAGTCGTGGGCTGTTTTTTGCAATCACTGTATGCCAAGTAAGTGAAGTTATTTTTCTGATTTAATAAAAGGATAATGAAAAAATGAATAAATCAAAATTGTGGTTATTATTGGCTATGGGGACAATATTATCCCCGATAGTGATGGCACAAACTACCCTCCAATACTGGACACTACTTAATGGTGGTGATGGCGCGCGTATGAAAAACTTGGTTGAAGGTTTTAATACCAGCCAAGACGAATATAAAATCGAAACAACCGTGTTGAATTGGGGGGAGCCTTTCTACACTAAATTGAAAACAGCGACATCACTGGGCAGTGGCCCAGATATGGCGACTATTCATTTGTCCAAGATTTCCGGTTTTACGCAAACTAATGGTTTAGAACCCATCACAATAACAGCGCTAAAAGGTGCTAACTATGACCCTAACAAAATTTTTCCATTGCTTTGGCAGCAAAGTACCGTCGCAGGTAAAAACTATGCCTTGCCGATTGATACCCATGCGTTAGTTCTCTATTACAACAAAGATATTGTTCGTAAAGCCGGTCTTTTGGATGAGCAGGGCAAACTTAAACCGATTGACTCTTTGGAACAGTTCAATGCGGCACTCGAGAGTGTCAAACAAACAGGTGCCGTCGGGCTTAGCATGGAAACCTCCCCCATGTCCTATATGCCCTATCGGTTATGGTCATCAATGATTCGCCAGCAAGGCGCGCAAACCATCCAGAACAACCAGTTCGTCTTCGGTGAAGCCGGTAAAAAAGCGATGGACGCCATGGCAAATTGGTACTCAAAGGGTTATGCCACCAAGGGATTGGATTACTCTTCCTCAACGACTGAATTCTTGACCGGGCATTCAGCCTTCATGCTTAACGGCGTGTGGGAGATCCCTTCGGTCATGGATAAGATGAGTAACAAGCAGCAAGCTTTGGATATTGGTGTTGCTCCTCTTCCTGCATTCTTTAATGGCAACCCCGCCGTCTGGGCTGACTCGCATGCTATCGCTATTCCCAATAACAAAGGGAAGCCGATCACGGCAGAGAAGATGCTGGGTATCGTGAAGTTTGCCACCTATGTTAACCAACATGCGCTTACCTGGGCGGAAGGTGGCCACATTCCTGCTTTTGAGCCAGCGGTGAATACTGAAGCATTTAAAGCGATGCCATTGGTGAATGACTATGCCACCGCAACCGCAAGCCACATCGTCTATGAACCCGATGGTTGGTACAGTGGCGCAGCCGGCCCTCTACAGGCAACCGCCTCCAAGTATTTTCCAGCCGCGTTGACAGGCCAGCTTGCAACAGAAAAGGCCCTGCAAATGTTTGAGCGCGATGCGGGTAAATTTATGAACCGCCCCGCTCGCTAATACATAACATGGTGAAAGCCAGAGGGTTGTGAGCAGGCAGCTTTTTTAAACGGTGGTACTCAAGTATGTGTAACCAACACGGACAAGAAACACTCTCAGCCAGTGCAGGTAAGGCATTGATACCTTGGATGATGTTAATGCCATTCTTACTTGCCTTTGTGCTCTTTTTTGTATTGCCTGCACTGCAGACATTGCAGCTCAGCTTTACCGATAGCGGCTTAACAGAAACTCACGGTTATGTTGGGTTAGCCAACTATGTAGAACTGTTGCAGGATCCTGATTTTTGGTATGCGATGTTGCATACCGGGTACTTCTCGCTGCTGACGGTGGTTCCACTCACGGCTCTAGGGTTGGTCATGGCAATGTTGATCAACCGCTTGAGCTACTTTGCCAGTACGGTGCAGGCTATTTTTTTCATTCCCAATATCTTGCCGATCGCAGTGATGGCAATGATCTCCAGTTGGATGTTACATCCAACCTTTGGGGTCGTGAACCTGGTTGCTGGCAGCCAGATTGCGTGGTTTAACGATCCTGATTTTGCCATGCAGATGGTGGCACTTGCCACCATCTGGTGGACGGTTGGTTTCAACGTATTACTGTTCCTCGCAGCATTAAAAAATATTCCTCAAGATCTTTACGAAGCCGCGGGATTGGATGGCGCGACACGCTGGGGAACATTTCGCTACATTACCTGGCGACAATTACGTCCGGTTACCTTGATGGTTTTTGGTTTGCAATTGGTTGCATCGTTGAAAATATTTGGTCAGACCTACTTGCTTACCGGAGGCGGACCCTTTGACAGTACGAAAGTCGTGCTTCATTACATGTATGAAACGGGATTCGTCAATCAAAATGCCGGTTATGCGTCGGCTATCGCGGTGACTTTCGTAGTGATTATTTTGCTGATCCTGTTACTGCAATCTTTGTTTAGCCATTTTATAAACCGTCGGAGTTAAGATGAATATAAAGCTTAGTTCCTTGCTGGCCGCGATGTTAACTTTGCTGCTGTGCTTTCTTTGGAGCAGCCCACTGCTGTGGGCGTTGAGCACGGCATTGCGTTCAGAGGCTCAAACTGTCTCCGGATTACAATGGCTACCCGATCCTGCCACCGTTGAAGCGTTTGTTAGTGTGTTGACCTTCGGGAGCTTACCCACGTTCTTCATGAATAGCGTCGTCACCTCTTTAGCGATTACGGGGGTGACTTTGCTGATTACCGTGCTGGCGGCCTATAGTTTTTCGCAACTCAGATTCCGGGGCGCCAACCTGATTTTCTGGACCTGCATGTTCGGGATTATTTTTCCCTTTGAGGCGTTGGTCATCCCACTTTTTCGACAGATTTATCATATGGGGTTGGTTGACTCGCTCGGGGGGATCATTCTGCCGCAGATTGTCTCGCCCATGGTGCTTTTTGTATTCAAACGCTTCTTTGATCAGGTTCCCAAGGATTTTCGTGAAGCGGCGATCCTTGACGGTGCTAGCGAATTCCAGGTTCTATTGAAAGTTTATATTCCACTTTCGAAGAATATTATTTACGCCATGGCGATTATTACCTTTATCGGTGCATGGAATAATTTCCTCTGGCCATTCCTGGTGATCAGTTCTACCGAGAATATGACGATCCCTATTGGCTTGACTCAATTAAATGACAGCTATGGGGTCAGATATGCACAGAATATGGCATCTGCGCTTATTGGCGGTATGCCAGTTGCGATTATTTATGTGCTTTTCCAAAAGAGGGTTGCTTCGGGTTTTCTCGCCGCGACTGGGCTGAAAGGTTAAATTTTTTTTGGGTTAGCTTGGTAACCTGATCGGTTCCCCACTTTATTACAGCCTTATTGAGGTTGGTAAAAGAGATAAAGAGAATGTCTAGTGTAATATTGAACGATGTGAAGAAAATTTATCCCGACGGAAATCAAGTCATTCATAACGTTAATCTAAAAATTAACAAGGGGGAGTTTGTCGTTTTTGTTGGTCCTTCCGGTTGTGGTAAGTCAACGCTGCTACGGATGATTGCGGGGCTGGAGGAGATTACTGCTGGGGAGGTTCATATTGGCGACAAACTGGCGAACAAGCTTGAAGCTGCAAAACGGGGAGTCGCGATGGTCTTCCAATCTTACGCGCTCTATCCGCATCTGACAGTAGAGGAAAATATGGGTTTTTCCTTGCTGTTCAATAAAACATCGAAGAAAGAGATCGCCATTAAAGTGAATAAGGTGGCAGAAACCCTGCAATTGGCACATTTGCTGAAGCGCAAACCGGCAGAGCTTTCCGGTGGGCAGCGGCAGCGGGTAGCGATTGGCCGAGCCATCGTCCGTGAGCCTGAGGTATTCCTGTTTGATGAGCCGCTTTCTAATCTGGATGCGTCGCTGAGAGGGAAAATGCGCACAGAGTTGGCACGCTTGCATCAGAAATTGGGCACCACCATGATCTATGTCACCCATGACCAAGTGGAAGCCATGACCCTGGGCGATAGGATTGTAGTCTTCAATAAAGGATATATCGAGCAGGTGGGTTCCCCGGTCGCGCTCTATCAACGTCCTGCTACCGAGTTTGTTGCGACTTTTCTGGGAACCCCAAGAATGAATATTCTCACAACCAGAGTAAACGCAGAAAAAGATGACGTATGGCATCTTGAACTAGGGAATGATGCCCCTATTCAGATTGCCAAGGCCAGGTTTGACTGCACTGAACATCAACAAATAAAGTTGGGTATCCGCCCGGAGCACCTTACTGTAGTGGGGGAGAATAGTAGAGAATGTCATCTTCGAGGCCACGTTTCGTTGGTTGAGAATCTCGGGGATTCAGCATTTTTGCATGTTCAATGTCCCGGCGTAGACCCCTTGCTGTTGGTAAAAATAAATACCGACTCCCGTATACCCGAATGCCATGAAGCTATTTCTTTGTCGATCGCGCTTGAGCATATTCACCTGTTTGATAAAGACGGTAAAACGCTACGTAACTGACGTTATGCTGAAGGATGTATACAGATGCAAAAGAATATGAAACATCCGTTAATGCATTGGATGGGGGTCTTTTTTTTATTAATGATGGGAAATATCATGTCATTACAGGCAAACACAACGTTTACTAATCCCGTACTGAGTGATGGAGCAGACCCATGGGTGGTTCGTCATACTGATGGTTATTACTACTACACCCAAACCACGGCGAGCAATATTACGCTATGGCGCACAAAGGATTTGAGCGAGCTGGATAATGCTGAACAGAAAGTCGTCTGGATGCCTAAACCCAATAGCGTGAATAGCGAGCACGTCTGGGCACCTGAGTTACATTATCTGGATGGCCGTTGGTACATCTATTTTGCCGCGTCTGCAGGTGATATGACCCAACAACGCATGTATGTGCTGCAATCAGAAAATAGCGATCCGTTCAGTGAATATCATTATCCTGCGGCAACCCAGTCAGGAAAAATAGCAGATGCCAGTGATAAATGGGCTATTGATGGCACTATTTTCGAGTTTGAAGGAAAACGTTACTTTATTTGGTCGGGTTGGGAAGGTGATACTAATGAACAGCAACGTCTTTATATCGCCAGAATGGGGACACCATGGCAATTAACTAGTGAGCGTGTCGAATTATCCAGGCCAGAATTTACGTGGGAACAGGTTGGAACACCACTGGTTAACGAAGCCCCTCAGGTATTAATCAATTCTAAAGGCCAAGTGTTTATTGTCTATTCAGCTAGCGGAAGCTGGACAGATGATTATTGCCTTGGCTTGCTGCTTTTCAAAGGGGGCGACCCGATGGTAGCGGCCAATTGGAGCAAGCATCCGACGCCGGTCTTTAGCAAGAATGAAGCCGCCGATGTCTATGGCCCTGGACATAACGGCTTTTTTACCGACAATCGTGGACAATCCTGGCTGATTTACCACGTAGCAAAATTCAAAGGCGCGGGCTGGGCGCGTGAAATTCATATGCAGCCTTTTGGCTGGCAGTCCAATGGATTTCCTGCTTTTGGGCAAGCCATTGGTTCTCAAGTGCAACAAGCCAAGCCGAATTAAATCAAATAGAGGGAGTTAGTATGACAATTTTAGTCACAGGTGGTGCTGGTTATATTGGTTCCCACACTGTTCTATCACTACTTGAGCTGAATAAGGATGTGGTAGTTCTAGACAATCTGTCGAATTCGTCTGAGGAGTCACTGCGCCGAGTGAAGCAATTAACAGGAAAAGAGGTGATTTTTTATGAGGGCGATATTCAGGATGACACATGCCTAAAGCATATTTTTGATTGCCATAAGATTTCTTCAGTGATCCATTTTGCCGGGCTGAAAGCGGTAGGCGAGTCCACGCACAACCCTTTGGAGTACTATAAAAATAACGTCTCTGGGACTCTCACTCTCTTGGATGAAATGCGCCGGGCTAATGTGCATCAACTTATTTTCAGTTCTTCAGCAACCGTCTATGGCGCAAATTCCCCAGTTCCTTATGTCGAAACGACTCCCATCGGCAGTACTACCAGCCCGTATGGCACTTCCAAAATGTTTATTGAGCACATTCTGCAAGATTTTGCCAAAGCCGAGCCTCAATTCTCAACTATTGCTTTACGTTATTTCAACCCTGTCGGTGCCCATGAGTCAGGCCTGATCGGTGAAGACCCAAATGGTATACCCAATAATTTGTTGCCCTATATTGCGCAGGTAGCAATCGGCAAACTGGAAAAACTGGGGGTTTTTGGTGGTGATTATCCTACCAGGGATGGTACAGGGGTACGTGATTATATTCATGTCATGGATCTGGCAGAAGGACACTGTATAGCGATGGATAAGTTGCGAATACTCAGAGGTTTTAGGGCCTACAATCTGGGGAGCGGGGTTGGGTACTCAGTATTGGA
Organism: Serratia sp. UGAL515B_01; assembly: GCF_033095805.1. Taxonomy (NCBI): domain Bacteria; kingdom Pseudomonadati; phylum Pseudomonadota; class Gammaproteobacteria; order Enterobacterales; family Yersiniaceae; genus Serratia; species Serratia sp. UGAL515B_01. The sequence goes on from NZ_CP109901.1 coordinate 732,118, forward strand.
AATGATACAGGCTTTTGAAAAAGCGTCGGGTGTGACTATTCCTTATCAGATATTGCCGCGTCGTGATGGTGACCTCCCTGCTTTCTGGGCCGATGCAGGGTTAGCCAAGATGGAACTCGGTTGGGAAGTGTCTCGTGGTATTAATACCATGATGCGAGATACTTGGAATTGGCAAAATAAAAATCCGAAGGGTTATCATCATCACCATGATCGCTAAATTTAATTTAGCATGCTATTCAGGGTTGAATACCGAGTAATGTACTCATGGTTATTGGCATATTTAGCTTGGCAAACAGGAGGCGAGCATCTATGGATAAATCGAACTTTTGCTGATCGCTACACTGAGGCGAAAGAGGGAAATTAGGTATGTTGGGAAATAGTAAAGACGTTGAAGGGACTTGGTTTGCCGATCCGATGAAGGGGAGCATTCCCGTTCAACTTTCCGATATAATAAACGACGTGTTATTGCCCGCCGGGATCTGCATATCGCAACCTCAACGAGAAACTGAGAGCGGCGAGTATGGCGCCTGTCAGTTTGAGGTGGAAGGCAAGCGAGTCTTATTCCGCGTCGCTAATACAACCCCAACTAAACTCGGGCAATTTGTGACCATGTGGAAAAGACCGCGTGCACAGGATGAGATTATGCCCATCGATTATGACGATGGCATTGAGTTCGTATTAGTGAGCGTCTTTGATCATACTCATCGGGGTCTCTTTATCTTCAACAAATATGTGCTGGCGAAAAAGGGGGTCATGTCAGTGAAGGGCAAAGAGGGGAAAAGAGCCATTCGCGTTTATGCTCCTTGGGTTAAACCCATTGTGAAACAAGCGATTACAACGCAAGAATGGCAGTTGCAGCACTTCGTTTCAGCAGCTTCCGGTGAAGTCAATTTTAATAAGCTCAAGGCGTTGCTAACACTAGATAATTGGGTTAAGGGACACCCCCTAACAATAGATAGTCTTTTCTAAGGGGCTATGTGTAATCCTGTGGTGCGACACGAGTTGGCTCTAATGGAATGGACGCTCCCCCCACTTAAACAGCATCAGTGTGCCAATATGGGACTGTGTCAAACACGACCATTTAATAGCTGGGAGAGTCTATCATGAAGATGACAACCCTCGGTATCGATCTGGCAAAAAATGAACCACCTTGGGTTTCTTGGAGACTAAACGCTCAATGAAAGGAGATCCGAAATCACATCAAAATCCGCAAACCGTTATCCATCCGAGTTGCGTGAACGTGCCGTAAGAATGCTATTGGAACATCGCGATGAATATGTCTCTGAGCAGGAAGCCATCCCGCCATTTCATCCAAGATAGGCCGCCATTACGATACCTTGCGGGCCTGGTGGTGCCTTAACAAAACGGCATTCGCAGCAAGCCAGGTCTCGGCTTATTTTGCTCCGGCGGAGTTCGAGCGACACTGGAAAAAATAATGCCACTTATCGAACGCCTGAGTGGCGAATACGGGAGCGGGCCAATCTGCCGCGAGCTGGATATTGTGTAAGTGAGCAGAAAGAGGTGGTGGCAGTCACTGCAACGAAATCTGTCATGGCCTTTAGGGTTCTGACTATGGTGGTAAATCTGAGCAGACTGACAGCACGTACAACAGGCATTAACTCTAGCCATGAGAGAACCTCAGAAGCCTACATTATACATCAGATTCAACTCATTAGAGGCATCATCCCAAAAATCAATTCAGTCTTCTATTTTGCAATAGCGCCCCAGAGTTTCTGGGGCGCTTCATGCTTAATGAAGTTAAGATGATATTAAATCACCATGATATTTTAACACCGAGGCGACCGCTAACACTGCTGCCCTTACCGCCATCAAGAGCATGGTTATAATCAGTTGTGGCAAAGACTGTCCAGTTTTTATTAATTTGACCTGAAATACCTACACCAACCTGTCCCCAAGTGCTACCTAGCTTTGTATCTAGGCTGACCGCATTATTGCCATTGAGATCACGGAATGTGGTTTTGGCATCTGCACCCATCTTGTGCCACAGGTTAGCCCGCCCCCACATAATGACCTTATCTTCAGTCTGAGTCATCACGGTTTTGGTCAGACGGGTACCAATACGTGTATCCAACGTATCCGTGCTGCCGTATTGTACCTGGCCGTAGTCGTCATGGAAGTTATCCAGCGATACATGCTGATAAATTGCCTGTCCCTGTGGTTCGATTGCCCAGTTATTATCAAGGGCAAAAGGATAGCCGCCTTCCAACGATGCTGCAAACCCGCTCCCATCAGTTTTGGAACGGCTACTAGCATACGTTCTGATATCAATATCATCATAGATTGTGCCCTGCATGACGGCATCAACATAAGCGCCTTTGGAGTTTTTGTGCGTCCAATAAGCACCTAATGAGTAGCCTTTCATCGCAACAGTACCAGCATGCCCACCAAAGACACTGTCGACATTACTGTCAATCCTTGATGCGCCGATATAGATGCCAGCCATATCACAAACGCCTTGTTTATCCTGTTTGTTCAACAAATCGAAGCCTGTCTCGAAGCCGTAGAGATCAAAATCATAGGTTGGCCCATTCTGTTCAAAGTGTTGATAGCGTTCACTCATGTTACCCGACTTGTGACCACGATCGCCGGTTTCGCCGAAGATACGTCCCCAAGCAGCATGCGTATCGGCTTTGCTATAGCGTAGGTCCTCACCCTGTCGATCATGATAGGTACCCAGCATAGCGACTCCCAGGCGATTGGCTAGTGCTGGTACAACCATGCTGACTGGTACCTCAGGTCGATAGTTTGGTAATTCCTGCACATTGCCTTTTGGTTCAGTAACTTCTGGTTGTTCGACTTCTGGTTGTTCGACTTCTGGTTGTTCGACTTCTGGTTGTTCGACTTCAGGTGGATTAACGATGACGGTATTGCGCAAATACCAGTTCTGATCGTTGGCATTTCTACCTGTATTCTGACGTCCGCCTTGGTATAACTGATATTCGTAAGCACCTGCAGCAACCCGATTGCCCAGCACAAAAGCGCCTGCATCTGTAGTTGCACCGTTTGCTGTGTCAACCACACGAATACCATCGCCTATTGTCAGAGCACCTTGACCACCTGTGCCCATAATATGCAAGGTAGTATTACCTGAGGCGTGCCCACCGTCGATCAGTAGGCGGTCGCTTGGTGAGTCATCGCCTTCGAGGTAGGTATTGAGCTTAATGACGCCACCTGTGCCAGTATAGTCATGGGTTTTCAGGACGCGATAGCTACTCTGTTGCGCAATGTCAGAGCTAGGAGAGGCGAATGTAATGGCACTGTTTTGGTTAATTAGAGACGACACATTGGCATCGCTTGTTACTGTCCACAATGAAGCATTACTTAGCGTAACCGTGCTTGTGCTATCTTCCGCGGTCAGTGCAGTACCTCTCACTTCGCTGGTGTCTAGTGCCACCTGCGTGTGACCACCGTTCGCGACATTAAGCCACGTGCCATTGTTGTCGAGAGCACGCGAATTGGATAAATTGACCTGCGAACTCCCTTTGTCAGCGTTGATTGTCGTTCCTTGCTCGGATACGATGCTGACATTGTTAAGATTTGCGCTGCTAATATCAGTTGTACTGCTGGCGATGGATAAGGCTGCGGCGTTCAATCCGGTGCTGTGCATTGAACCGTTGGTGAAGTTCAATGTCGCTCCATCTTGTACCCAACCGGTATGAGCCGCCATACCGTCTGTTACTACATTGACGTTATTGGCATTAATCGTCGCATGATTGCCGAGAGCAGCCAGGCTATGGGCCGATTGCCCGGACGTTTCTATTGAAGAATCGCGCAACTCAATCTTACCGTTGTAGCGGGAATAAGCACCATAGGAACCTTCCCCTGCTGTAATTATCGTCGTTCCATCTGCAGTGATGAGACTTTGCGCGGTGTCATTATTACCGTTAAAAGCGAATAAACCGTGCCCTACTTTACCAGTAGTTGTCAGCGTGTCACCGTTGAGTAAAACATGTCCACCTGACAGAGCATAAGCTGCATGACTAGTGCTGGTGATATCGGTATTACCGGTAGATAGGTCGATCAATGTATTCGCACCATTGGCATATAGGCCAAAGTTACCGGATTTTATAGAGCCATTTTCGATGAGGATCGAGTTTGTGCCGGGCATAGAGTTGGCGCCATAGTTAGTGGCATTGATGTCAACATTTTTGATAGTAACAAGAGCGTTACCATTTATCGCTTGTGCACCGACAGCCGCAGTGATTGTACCATCTGTCATGGTAATAACACTGTTACCGTTATTTTGTATACCTGATCCGCTAGACGTAATCTTCAGATTGTTTGCTACGATATTGCTGTTACCATTTGCAAACAAACCAGCAGTATTCAGCCCCGACACATTCAACTCACTGTTCGAAACAGTGATGTTTGAGTTACTAGAGGCTCGGAAAGCATAGGCAAATTGCCCTGTTGTAGTAATAAGGCCGTTGTTGAAATTAGCCTGGCCATAACTGAACGCATATAACCCATTGATATTTTTGCCTGTAGTGCTGATCGTTACGTTATCAGCATTGATGACACTGTTCTTGCCAGAAACGTTCACAAGGCCATCTGCGGCACTATCATTGATAGCATCGGAATGCAGAATATTACCATTCAATGTCGTAGTGCTACCACTCGACTCTACAATTCTATCATCTGCAGCGAATACCTGAGTTGGGATGGCAAGCAGTGATGAAATCGCCAAAGCGAGTGGCGATAATCTTAACAACCACTGATGGTTATCTTTTAGTTTATAGAGATAACTCTTTGAAAAACCCTTTTTGGGAACTGATAAAAAGCGATCGTTGTTTACCATCTTGAGACTATTTCCTTGATAAGTCTGAATTTCTTACTGATTTAAAATATTTAATGAACATATGTTCAATATGTGGGAAAACGAGAAAAAAAGTTAATACTTGCAAGTAATAAAACGCGTAGTAATTGACTTTTCAGAATATCCCTTCGTACGACATAGCCAATTACTCAAGAAAAAATATAAATACTTTCAAATTAACCTGGATAATTCAAATAGTGCCAATGCTTATATTTTTGTTTTTTTTACTTATTTTTCAGTTGTTTGAGTATTTCAGGGCGCAATTTTAATGCATATAAACAAGTCGAAGAAAGGATTTTCCTCAATGGATGTGTGCCTATCGTTTGTGATGCTTACAATAATATTTTTACCAAAAAACTATCTTCTTTAAATATTTCCATATAGTCAATAGTGAAATTCTTAGGCTGTGTCCCTTAACCCAATAGTCGCTTTAAAAACAACCGAACAGAGCCTAATTTAAGCATGCAAAGGTCATTTCTGGCGGTTTTTTCCGAGCGAGTGGCAATGCGACGATGTTCTTTTAACATCCCAAAGCACCGCTCGACGACATTGCGTTTTTTATACCGCTGAGTATCCAGTTTTCTGCGTCCATCTCGACTGGCTTTTTCATTCGATTTAAAAGGAATAACCGCTTTTATGCCTTTTATTTTCAGGTGATTACGAAGCTTCTGGCTCGAATAGCCCTTATTGGCTAACATGGCGTTAGGACGGGACTTTAGGTGTCCACTTTTTCTAATAATACCAACTCGGTTTAACAACGTTTCAGCATATTGACTCTCATGAGTTTGCCCACCGCTCAGGCAAAAGCTTAACGGCAACCCTGAGCTGTCTGTCGCCAAATGGACTTTGGCGCCAAAACCACCTCGAGAGCGACCAAGTCCATGCTCCTTGAGTTCATCGGGGTACTTTTTTAGCTCCTGCTGCCGCTTTTAATGCCCTGATATTGCTGCCATCCAGTGCTATAGCATCCCAATTGATGAGTTTGTTCTCATCCAAAATCTGGAGTAATTATTGAAAATACTATTTATTACTCCAGATTTTGACCACCGATTAAAACGGTTGTAAATCGTTTTCTAATTGCCATACCTTTCAGGAAGATCTCGCCAGGGAGCACCAGAGCAAAGCACCCAAAAGATCCCGTTCATTACAGGCCTATGTTCAAGGTAGGGACGACCACTGCTAACACGATTACGTTCAGGCGGCAACAGGGTGGAAATGAACGCCTAAGCCTCATCAGGGACATCATAACGAGCCAAATTCAAAAGCCTCTTGTCGGCTAAATATCGCTAAATTGTACAAAAAATAGTTACGAGGCACACCCTAGCATCAGGGGATGAGGTTAGGCATGAATCAGCAACTCACCTTCACGGATAGCGAGTTCAATGGGTAAGCGCCGCAAAATCCGTAAAGAGATATTTTTTGCTCGCACGGACACTCTACTCCGATGGCCCAGAATGTTTGCTGTCATTGAACCCGTTTACACGCGTAGCGGTGCGCGGTCGATATAGCCTGGTTGAAACGACGAAAGCCAATGGGCTTGTTCCATTTGACTACCTGATGCAGGTGTTTACCCAACTGCCAGCCCTTGCCGGTGAGAGTGAACTGGCTCGCTACCATGATAACCCGCCAGAGCGGTTAAAAACGCCAGGCAGTCAGCGACACAGAATGAACTGGGCTCGTTTCAGCCGGTTGTGTGAACGCTGGATCCCGTCACCCCGAATAATGCACCCTTATCCCATGCAACGCTTCCACGCCAGAACCCGAAGTAGGAGCCGGATGCGTTAGCAGCGCACGTCCGGATCTGCGCGGGGGGTAGCCGGTAACGGCTATCCCTACCGCAACCCCAAGACCGCCGTATGCATCCGGTGATCTCACCTTGAGTGAATAAACTCATCGGTTATTCTATTGGTGCTGGTTGGGCGAAGGTGTTTTTTGCGAAGGGTAGCAGCTCGTCTAGTTGGCTATTTTTCCATGTCGGAATATGGGTAAGAACGAAGCTCAATCAGGTAAAGGGGTCTATACCATTGAGTTTGGCGGTTTGTAGCAGACTCATGATACCGGCCAGGCGCTGCCCGGCCAGCAGTGAACCTGCAAAGAGCCAATTCTTTCTACCCAAAGCCACAGGACGGATGCAGTTTTCAATGTGGTTGTTATCAATCGGGATCCCGCCATCATCCAGATAGCAGAGTAAAGCTGGCCAGCGTTTCAAGGCATGCAGGATGGCTTTGTGGATCCCCGAGTTACCCGGAACTTGATGTTGTTGTGCTAATAACAGTGCATGCAGCGTAGCCAGATGCGGTTTGGCATAACGGTTTCGCCATCGTTGCCGATTTTGGGTTGTTCGCGTTTTTATCAACCGCTCTAATTTGTACAGCTCGCGGATGCCGTCCAGTACGCGTTTGGCCAGTGGGTGATGGTTAACTTTGTATTGCTCAAAGAACTTGCGTCTGACGTGGGCAAGGCACCCGGCTTCTTTTATTGCGCCAGAAGCAAAGAGCGCTTTATAGCCAGCATAGTCATCAACAACCAACGTACCGGTAAAACCGGTCAAAAAAGTCTGTGCATAGCCCCCATTGCGTCCGGGTTGGCAATCAAACATCACCATACGCTGCTCTGCCACTGCCACTGCCACTGCCACTGCCACTGCCGGTGAAGCGTATGCCCAGAGGTAACCACGTTGTGCGGTGCCTTTTTTACCTGCCAGCAAGGTGAGTGGCGTTTCATCAGCATGCAACACCTTCTGCTCACAGAGTAACGTCTGCAACCGTTCTACCAGAGGTTTAAGGGCAATACCTACTTTACCCATCCAATCAGACAGGGTACTGGTAGACAGTGTGATCCCCTCGCGAGCGAAGATTTGGCTTTGCCGATACAGCGGAAGATGGTCAACACATTTATTGATGGTGATATGCGTCAATAAGCCCGGTGCAGCCTGACCTTTATCAATAACCTGTGCCGGTAACTCGGCACTGTGCACCGTCTGGCAGCAAGGGCAGCTATATTGTGGACGTACCGTTTTCCTGACAATAAATTGCGCCGGGATATAATCCAGTGTCTCGTTCACTTCATCACGGAGAAAACGGAGTGGATCACCGCACTGTGGACAGTTTGTGCTCTCCGGCTCCAGCCTGCTTTCTTCACGCGGCAAGTGAGCCGGTAATGCCTGGCGCTTGGGTTTCTTTACCGTAGCCGGTGGTGCTGCGGGCAAGGCTTTTTCCAGTTCGGCTTCCAGCGCGCTGATATCGGTCTCATTGTCCTCATCCAACAGGCTGAGCTGAGCGGGTGAGAAGTTTTCTGCTTTGCGTCCAAACCGGGCTTGACGCGCCTGAGCCAGCAACTCAGCCAGACGAGTATTCTCACGCTGGAGTTTTAGCACCAGCGTGCGTAATTGGTCATTAGTCAGGTCGGACGGCAATGTCATCATGGCAGCAATATTACCACACTGATTAAATATCATCATTTAAATCAAACGATTATGTGATTACTTTTATTGCCAATTCGCCAAGATTTGGCCTTCGACTTGTTGCCAGTCAATGCCTTTTACCAGCCAGGAAAATTGATCGGTGGTCAGTGTCCAGGTGGTGTCCCCTTCTCGAGGCCAGGCAAAATGACCGCGATGTAATCGACGTACCGCCAACCAGACTCCATGCTTGTCCCAGCGCAACAACTTGATGCGAGTGCGTGCTTTATTACAGAAAATAAACGCAGCTTCACTTTGCCAGGTCTGACCGAGATGTTCGGCAACATATTGAGTTAACTTATCCACCCCACACCGCATATCTACGGGCTGGCGAGCAATCCAGACGTGTTCAGGGATCAGCATGTCTGGAGTGCCTGAAGAACTTGGGGCAACTGGTGTAGTTGGCAGGAAATAGATAACCCGCCAGGTGTATTAACTGAGATGATGCCCGATGACACTTTCACTGTCGTGGGAATAAAAGGAGTCACCGGGCTTTTAACAGCTTTATCAGCCTGCATTTTCCAATAATGAAAAGTGGCTAACTTCACGCTATTTTCACGGCAGTAAGCGGATTGGGAGAGTCCACTCTTTCTCCAGTGTTCAGATGCTGCTGTTTATTCTCTTTGCTGTATTGCATTGTCCATTCTCAAGCAGATTGTTCAATACCGAGAATAATGAAAGGGTTTATTAGCTGCAGCAAGGTGAGGCTACCGGACGCTTACGTAAGATCATCTGCTGGTATATGACTATTCATCACTATCAATAAATCTGCGTCACGACAAAAAATTTTGGGATTATCTTCAGATAAAAGGGTAAATAGTTTTACATTCTAAACTGCTATTGGAGACATCTGAAGATGCAATGTATTTTAAAGTAGTCACTCTTAATGATGCTCAGTTACGGTTGTTGTTACTGTTATTAGATAACAAGACTGAAACCGTTGTATTAAAAAATGATATTATGGATAGCGTCTGGAGAGGGTGTGATGAATATCAAACCAATCAAAGGTTGTGGTATTTAATTAAGGTTTTGCGAAATAAACTCACATCGATAGGTATATCCGAAAATTTTATATCAAATGCACATGGCATAGGGTATTACTTAAAAGGTCATGACGTGCACCCTATTTTTTGTGAAGGAAACTCTATTTAAATGTGGATAAAAAAATATTTTCAACAAAAATAAAAAATCAGAGAAGTTACGAGGTGAAGAGTAATGCAATACCATGACAAATATGACTAATATTAGCTATGGTAAATTAAAAATCACTAAACAGCTGCGCCTAATAACATTAATTGTATTTTATAGTGAAAATACACACCAAATGTATTTAAAAAGTCACAACACTAGGGTTGTAGTGAGCTTATCAATTTTCTTGATAAGCTCAAGCATCATGAATCCAGCTTAAAAGTGATGAGTATAGATATGATGGACGCAGCTCTTTAGTATTCCATTGAAAAATAAATCTGTAAAAGGGATTAAAATATTATGACATATCAAGTAAAAAATACACTTATTGCTGCACTGGTGGCTTCAATTTCTCTATCCGCAGTACCTGCATTCGCTAACACCTTTAAGATGGCTGTAGAAGGTGATATCACGGATACAACCTGTGCTGCGACAGTAAGTAAACAAGCCCTTGACATGGGTATTGTTAATAAAAATGACTTTGATTCTGTAGGCGCGTCGGTAGACGGTGATGAATTTACTGTTACTATCCAAAATTGTCCGGCAGTGATGAATACAGCTGCAATTACTATTAAAGGCAGTCCAGATAAGGATAACAGTGATTTATTTTCACTAAATCAACTCAATGGTTCTGCAGAGGGAGTTGGTGTCAGAGTTCAGGCTAGAGATAATAATGATGCTGTTGTTTCTCCTGGTGGAGTTAGTAACTATACGTTGTCTAATGGGGAAGCTAGTGCCTCATTTTTAGTAGACTTAGTTTCAACTAAAGAGGTTAAAGCCGGTTCAATCAATTCTGCAATTAGTGTTGAAGTTACCTATCAGTAAAAATTTGTATGCTTCAGCATAAGGCAAGTTAGTTAGAGTTGAGGCTGACGTTTCATTTGTCAGCCTCTTATTACTTATACGGATTTTAATATGAAGTTTTTTACTAAATTATTACTCCTTATCACAATATTTACCATCAGTAATATCGTTCAGGCATCAGTAATTATTGGCGCTATGCGTCTTGTTTATCTTGGTGATAAAAAAGAAGTTTCATTAAAAGTCAATAATCCAGAACAGGTGCCATACCTTGTCCAAGCTAAAATTAAAAACAGTATAGAAGGTGGCGGAAATCCTCCTTTTCTCATCACACCACCGCTCTTTCGTCTTGACGGCGGACAGCAGAATACTTTGCGCGTGGTTCGTGCAAGTGGAAATTTGCCAACAGATAAAGAATCGTTGTACTGGATAGCGATCAAGTCTATTGCTTCATCCACCAAAGATAATGACCAGAACCAAGTAAAAATTGCACTAACTAGCAATATCAAGCTGATCTACCGCCCGGAAGGAGTGAAAGGAATACCTGAAGATGTTGCTGGCAAACTGACTTGGCAGCGTAATGGTAATCGACTGCAAGTGACTAACCCAACACCGTTTTATATGAACTTCTATGAAGTCAAAGTCGCTGGCAAGCAGATTAAAGATGTCACTTATGTTGCACCAGGCAGCACAGCGAATTTTATACTGCCGGCGGGAGTGAATGAAGGCAATGTAAGCTGGACGCTTATCAGCGATTACGGCTCCTTTGGTCAGGAACACAGTGCAGCGCTGTAAGCCTTATACAGAACACCTTGTAAACCCTAAGTTTCTCTACCATCGGGAGCCTAAAGTACCTGAGCACAGGTTTGTGTGGCCGATAGGAAATCCAATCAATGAACCAGCGTCAAATACCAACCCCCTCATTACGAGTCAGCCAGTTAGCTCGGTTAATCACTCTACTACTGGGTTGTTCATCCTTTATGGGTGAGGCAAAGGAGTATTTTGACCCGGCATTGCTGGCGATTGGGGAACCAGAGCAGGGGAATAGCGATCTGTCAGCCTTTGAAGCGGGGAATAACCTGGCTGCAGGCACTTACCGGGTTGGTATCTCCTTGAACGATCGACCGCAGGATGCCCGTGATATTGAATTTCGCTTGGTAAAGGGGGCTGAGGGCAAAGAAAGTCTGCAACCTTGTTTGACCCTGGAACAACTGCAAGCCATGGGGGTTAAGACTGAACTATTTCCTAACCTGGGCGATGCTGATACCAAATGTGTCAAGCTGGATGCCATTGCGCAAGCCAATACCCACTTCGATTTTGCCCGGCAACAGCTGATGCTGAGCATACCACAAGCGGCAATCGTTCAGACAGCGCGTGATTTTATACCAGAAAGCCAATGGGATAATGGTATCCCAGCTCTACTGCTCAACTATCAGTTGAGTGGAGCTAATAACGTGACGCGTAGTAGGGGCAACATGAGTAATCAGTTTGCCAATCTCCGTCCAGGACTTAATGTTGGGTCATGGCGACTGCGTAACTATACGACCTGGAGCAAAAACAGCAATGCGCCGGGCGAGTGGAATACTCTTTATACCTACGCGCAACGCAATTTGATTGGACTGAAAAGCAAATTAACCCTGGGTGACAGTAACTCGCCCAGTGATGTATTTGACGGCGTTTCCTTTCGTGGGGCACAACTGTCATCGGATGATGACATGATACCGAACAGCCTTAAAGGATATGCCCCGGTAATCCGGGGAATTGCCCGTACCAATGCGCAGATCTCCATCCGCCAAAACGGCAATCTGATTTACCAAAGCTTTGTGTCACCAGGAGCTTTTGAAATCAATGATTTGTACCCGACTGGCGGTGGTGGAGATCTGCACGTAACCATTAAGGAATCCGATGGAAATGAACAGCATATCGTTGTGCCTTTCGCTTCATTGCCCATTTTACGACGCGAAGGCCAGTTCAAGTACGCATTAACTGGTGGTCAGTATCGTTCTTACAATGGAAGTGTTGATAAAACGCCATTCGGTCAAGGGGTAGCAATTTATGGCCTGCCACAAGGTACTACAGTCTACGGCGGTGGTCAGTTTGCTCATCCTTACCAGTCTTTGGCTTTAGGAATAGGAAAAAACCTCGGCAACTTTGGGGGTCTATCTCTTGATATCACCCAGAGCTGGGCAAGCCTTAAAGATCAGTCCAAAGAAAGCGGCCAGTCATTGCGTCTCCGTTACAGTAAGAGCATTGCCCAGACAGGGACCAGCTTGGCGATTGCTGGTTATCGTTATTCAACCGACGGTTATTACAATCTGCAGGACGTTTTGAACACCTACCGGGAAGGCGAGAATCTCTATGTACGTGAACGTCGGCGCAGCCGTTCTGAACTGACCTTGAACCAGAAACTCTGGGAAAAAGCAGGTAACCTGTCTTTGAGCTGGATAAGTGAAGATTACTGGAATAGTGAACGCACGACACGTTCGCTAGGCATACAGTATAACAACTACTGGCAAGGTATCAGTTACGAACTGAGCTATAGCAACAACCAAAGCTCCTCAACCAGTGGTCGTAATGGACAAGTCTATGCTAGAGATCAAATTTTTGCCTTTAATATCAGTGTCCCACTAGATCGTTGGCTGAAGAATAGCTATGCCAGCTATTACCTGAATAGCAGCAGGGACATCGGCAGTAACAATAGGTTGAGTTTCAGAGGTACGGCTTTGGAAGATAAGAACCTGAATTGGATGGTGCAACAAGGTTATGGCAGTCGTGACATGGGAAACAGTGGCAATCTTAATCTCGACTATCGCGGGCGTTATGCTGAGACTGTTGCAGGGTATGCGTATAGCCCTAACAATCAGCGGTTGAATTATGCGTTGTCCGGCGGAGTTATTGCACACAGTGAAGGTGTGACCTTTGGCCAGCCTTTGGGAGAAACGGTAGTGTTAGTAAAAGCGCCAGGTGCCAGCGGAGTTGGTGTGACTAACAAGAGAGGGGTAAAAACCGATTGGCGGGGTTACGCTATTATCCCTTACAGTAGTCCGTATAAAAAAAATAATATACAGCTGAATGCGGAAACGTTGCCGGATAATACTGAACTGGCCCTTACAGCGCAAGAGATAGTGCCAACTAGGGGGGCGGTTGCCAAAGTCAGTTTTGATACCAAAATAGGGCAACGCATGTTGATGACGCTGATACGTAAGGGGGGACAAGCCGTTCCTTTTGGCGCAATAGTGACCGAACTCACTCAGCAAGACACACAGGGTTTTATTGTGGGGGACGAAGGGCAGGTTTATCTGGTTGGTCTGGCCGACAACGGCGTGTTAAAAGCGAAATGGGGTAACGATGCTGATCAGCAATGCCAAGTGAAGTATACTCTGGCCAAACAGGCAACTGATAACTCTGGTGTATCAGTCCTAGAGGCTACTTGTTTATAAAGGGAGCTCGTAAATTATTCTGTGTAACTGACCGCCTATTAAAGGTGATCGTTTAGGAGTCGTGACTCCGATTTAGTGTTGTTGTACTCTTTGCATTTTGGATGATTGATGGCGAAGATTGATGTGGTTTGTCCCCCTTGCTCCGAAACTCAGGGGGTCATCCGAAACGGTCATTCCAGTTCAGGGGCGCAGCTCTATCGCTGTAAGCATTGCCTGAAGACCTTTCAGCTCCACTACCGCTACAACGGGGCGAAACCCGAAACCCACCAAACGATTGTTGATATGATGATTAATCGCTCTGGATGCCGCGATACGGCTAGAGTACTGCGGATAAGTCTTAACACCGTTTTCCGTCATCTAAAAAACTCGCACCGCATCAGGTAGCGCAAAACGTTGAGCCAGGCGCAGAAGTCGTTATCTGCTGTGAAGCCGATGAACAGTGGTCATATGTCCGCTGTAAAGGGAATCAACGCTGGCTGTTTTATGCCTATGACCGCATCCGAAAGCGCGTCATCGCCCATGTCTTTGGCCCACGAAATGCGCTGACATTAAAGCGTCTTCTGGTTTTGCTGAGCCAGTTTAGCATTGCCTTCTACATGACCGATGCCTGGCCGGTATACCGAACTTTATTGTCCTCAACCAGTCATGTTATCAGCAAGAAATACACCCAGCGGATAGAGCGACATAATCTGAACCTGCGGACACATCTTAAGCGGCTTACCCGCAAAATCCTATGCTTCTCAAAGTCAGAAGAAATGCACGACAAGATCATAGGCTGGTATCTGACAATCAACCACTACCACTAAATCTGCGTCACGACCCTGTACTGGGTTTTCAGAAACACAGTGACGCACGGGCATGTCTGGATGCGCTAAAACAGCGACTGGACAGGTTCGGCCTGAAAGTCCATCCGGGGAAAACCCGCCTGCTTCGGTTCGGGCGATACGCCCTGAAACAGTACAGAGAACAACCAGAACTCGGGAAGCCGGGGACGTTCGATTTTCTGGGGTTCCCCCACTACATCGGTGAGTTGCATAATGGTAAGGCGGCAGTCATGAGGAAAACCAGACGAAGCCGACGCATTGCGCAACTGAAGGCCATAAAACAGACGCTTCGTAAACGACTTCATGAAAAGCCGGCAGAAACCGGCCACTGGCTAAGGCGGGTGGTGGAGGGACACCTTAACTACTATGGCGTCCCCTTCAACATCAGGGCACTGACCCAGTTTGTGGAGGAAGTGAAACGTCTGTGGCTTAAATCACTGAGACGAAGGAGTCAGCGACACAGAATGAACTGGGCTCGTTTCAGCCGGTTGTGTGAACGCTGGATCCCGTCACCCCGAATAATGCACCCTTATCCCATGCAACGCTTCCACGCCAGAACCCGAAGTAGGAGCCGGATGCGTTAGCAGCGCACGTCCGGATCTGCGCGGGGGTAGCCGGTAACGGCTATCCCTACCGCAACCCTTGTTACGAAGGAACGCATGGTGTAATGATGTGTTATCACCATTCTGGTGACAATGGTTACTGCTTTACACGACAAACTATTAATGAGACAAAACCAAAATATTTGAAATTTGATAGATGAAGGCAGCATTATCTATCTTCTGATATAAAATACTTCAGGGGTAACTTTTTATCTATGAAAGAGCTAAGTGGGGTAGCGTGGGTTTCTCGTTTCCAAGGCAGTACTTCTACTAACACATTAAGTCTGCTGTTTAAAAAGAATATCGATGAGTTTTTATTAGCTCTAAGGAATGCGGGTGCTAAAGTTACGATTTCAGCGACATTAAGGCCACCAGAAAGGGCTTATCTTATGCATTGGTCATGGAAAATAGCAAAAGGTTTAGCAAAACCTCATGAGATACCAACGAGAGCAGGTGTAAACATAGAATGGGCTCATCAGAAAGCAGATGGAACTGTAGACATTAGCAAAAGTACTAATGCAGCTAAAAGTATGGTGAGTGCGTATGGCATGATAAACCTTAATGTCGCTCCTGCATTAACCAGGCGACATATTGAAGGTAATGCTATAGATATGGATATATCGTGGACCGGTGACTTAGAAATCAAAGACAAAGACGATAAAGTTATAACGATAAAAAGCCTACCTAGGGATGGCATGAATATTGAACTTCATGCAGTTGAAAAAAGTTTTGGCGTCATAAAATATAATGGCGGTTCAAAAGATAAACCACATTGGTCAACAGATGGTAGATAAGATGAGAAAAACAAATTTTATCGCTGTATTACCCTTCATTTTCCTTATTGGATGCTCTTATGCTACAACAATAAAAATAGATGATATTGAGAGTTATGAAAAAGTAGCAGATGATTGTCAATATCTCTCTGGAGAATGGGATTCAACCCTTCCTGAAGAAAGAAAGTTAGAAATAGAAAAAGAAGTGAATGTTACTTGCAGTAAAGCTAAAAAGTTACAAAAGCAACTCAGAGAAAAATACAAAGGTAAGAATGATATATTGAATGAAATAAATAAATATGATTTCTAATTTGTATTGGCCGTGACTCGATCTCGCATTGAGCGATCAGGAAAAAGGCTCTGTCGCATTAAGGCGTTGTTCGGTAACATGCTGTTTTTTGACGTTACCTACTCATGTCTCTGATCCGAAATGCCTTCAGTCGCATACATTATCCCGTTGATATTATTGCTCAGTGTGTCCGCTGGTATTTGGCTTACTCACTGAGTTTACGCAACCTGGAAGAGATAATGGCAGAGCGCGGTATTGTCGTTGACCATTCAACTCTTCACCGTTGGGTTATCCGCCTGGTACCGCTGCTGGATAAGGCTTTTCGCCGACACAAGCGCACAGTAGGTCGGCGGTGGCGAATGGATGAAACCTACATAAAAATCAAAGGCCAGTGGAAATATCTGTACCGAGCAGTTGATACTGCGGGTCAGACCGTCGACTTTCTGCTGGCCGCCAAACGGGATGCTGCAGCGGCATTACGCTTCTTTCGCAAGGCCATTCGAAACCACGGCGGACCTGAGATAGTGACCATTGATAAAAGTGGTGCCAACACGGCCGCGCTGACTACACTCAACGCCGACAAACCAGAAGAAGAAACCATGACTGTCAGGCAGAACAAGTATCTGAATAATCTTGTTGAACAAGATCACCGCAACATCAAACGCCGAATACGCCCGATGCTTGGATTCAAATCGTTTCGACGGGCCCAGACGATCGAACTACTCAACATGATAAGAAAAGGGCAATATCAACACCCGCAAAGTGAGGGATTGTCACCCGCGAAACAATTCTACTTGCTGGCTGCCTAAATAACCGACAACGCAACTTTTGCCAACTTCATGTCACTAATGCGACAGAGCCATATATACTCGTTACGCTTCAAGTTGCATCCACATGCTTTCCGCCTTCCTGTGACTTGAATTATGGTGATACTCAGCCTCATAGAACCCGTTGACAACGAAAGGAATGTGCCGTGTCAGAAACCTCTCAACCCATCCCGCAAGCGTTACGTTTTCCCTGTACGGTATTCAGAACGCAAAAGCGCATGGATGATTACGCTGCCGATGACATGCGGTACGGTGATCTCAGCGCAACGCAGTTAAAAACAGATCTTAAACTGAATCAGGTGTCCAGCAAGGTTGACCCGTACACCTTTACGTTGTTCAAGCAGCTAAAACCTAGGGCTTATAGTTATGGCTTTGAGGCTGAAACAAATTTGGAAAGTAATCAGAAGATAACACGGCAGGAATGCGCCAATATTCTTTTTGATGAATTTCGCAAAGCATCGCAGATTTTCTCTATGTATGGCCCGTATCAGAGCGTTATGGGGAAGATGATCAACCATATGCAAAACGGTAACGGTGCACCATTTAGGGACATGTTATTAAATAGGGCACTGAAAGAGCAAATCCTTAGTGATACTTCAGAAAATAGTTCATTACTGAGAATAAAAAGGGTATTAACAGACAATATCGATTGGAAAAATAATTTGTATCCGGCAGAGAAAACGATTGATATAACAGAAACTATCCTCGGTGGTAGACTGCCAAAATTTGACCGACCGCAAGATTGTATAAACGGATTGGGTATTACAGTACATGATACATACGCAACACATATTACTATAAAATCGTTACGGATTGATAACGATCGATATCGAGCTGTTGTCCATTACAATGTTCAGGATCATTTCGGACTGGATAACAAAGATATTATAAAATTTAGAAATTATAATATATTCCGTATCTAGTTTTTACTCCAGCGATCCAATCAATTTGGCTATAAACCATTCATGAGCAATATGGAAGCAACAGTAGAAATTACTGGGGGGCACAATGAAAGCAAAAAGTAAAAAAATCCTCTGTATGCTATTACTGACCAGTAGCGTTTTATTAGGATGTTTCCTCTGGCTGCCACTACGTCCGGTAGAAATTGTCGCCGTTCATCAGAGACATCATTTTAGTGATGTTTTGGTAATAGGTTTTCCTATCACTGATAAAGGGAAAATAAACTGGTGGCTGGAAAATAAAGAGATGTTAAAAGCAAAGTATAACATTCCAAAGCTAGCATCTTATGGTAATTTCAGTATCACTTTCTGGAATTTTCCTGAAGGATATAAAGAAGATGAATATGACAGGTTGTGCTTCGATGATATGAAAACGGATAAAAACTGTATAGATAAGAATGCTGTTTTTACCGTTAATAATGATAGTGAGAATAGGACAATTTTTACAGTTTACAATGGAACTTACCTTCTAAGAGAAAATGGGGTCGTGACGCAGATTTAGTGTTGTTGTATTCTTTGCCCTTTGGATGATTGATGGCAAAGATTGATGTGGTTTGTCCCCGTTGCTCTGAAACTCAGGGGGTTATCCGAAACGGTCATTCCAGTTCAGGGGCGCAACTCTATCGCTGTAACCAGTGTCTTAAGACCTTTCAGCTCCACTACCGCTACAATGGGGCTAAACCCGATACCCATCAAACCATTGTTGATATGGCGATGAACGGCTCCGGATGCCGCGATACGGCAAGGGTACTGCGGATAAGTCTCAACACCGTTCTCCGTCATCTAAAAAACTTACACCGCATCAGGTAGCGCAAAACGTTGAGCCAGGGGCAGAAGTCGTTATCTGCTGTGAAGCCGATGAGCAGTGGTCGTATGTCCGCTGTAAAGGCAACCAGCGCTGGCTGTTTTATGCCTATGACCGTATCCGAAAGCGCGTCATCGCCCACGTATTTGGCCCGAGAAATGCTCTGACACTCCAGCGTCTTCTTGTTTTGTTGGGCCAGTTTAGCATCGCCTTCTACATGAACGATGCTTGGCCGGTATACCGGACGTTATTGTCCTCAACCAGCCATGTTATCAGCAAGAAATATACCCAGCGGATAGAGCGACATAATCTGAACTTGCGGACCCATCTTAAGCGGCTTACCCGCAAGACCATTTGTTTCTCAAAGTCAGAAGAGATGCACGACAAGATCATCGGCGGGTATCTGACAGTCAACCATTACCACTAAATCTGCGTCACGACCCGAATTCCGGGATATGTTCCCAGGGCTGGTTTTTGGCTATATTAAAATGATACTGATTTATCTTTTCTGCGAAAAGCGACCTAGCCCCTTCAGTTAACGTCAGTGTTTTTTTAGGTTGTGTTGTGTCATAAAAATGTATCTTTTGCTCTTTGTATCAACTCGATCCGAGCATTTTACTTAGCTATTAAAAATTGTTTAGCTTGGGTGCTTCATAAAAAAACCAGAATAAAAAAATATATAAAAATTTATATTTGGAGTATTTAACTATTTTTTCTTTAATCTTAGAAATAAGTACTCATTTATGTTTTTTTAAAAAAAGCATTGTAATCAATTGGTTATTTTTTGTTGTGTAATTGTGAAAAATTGTCATTTGAAATGTAATCTCTAATATGATTAATTTTCCTCATGTTTTTATAAAAAAGTAATAAACATGGCAAAGTTTATCGTTACGGCAACCCCTCCGACGCCAAATGGCGATCTCCATCTGGGACACCTATCTGGACCTTTTCTGGCCGCTGACGTGATGCAACGGCGACTCAAACAGCTGGGGCACGATGTGCTATTTGTGACATATAGCGATGATTATCAAAGCTATTTACCCAGAAAAACCAAGGCGTTACACAGACAGCCTTTTGCGTATGCCCGCCTGATGCGTCAGGCAATGCAACTGTCTCTGGAGCTGGTTAATATCCGTTTTGATACCTTTGTACAGGCTGCAGATACGCCAGCTTATCAGCATTCAGGCGAACACTATGCGAAGCTGATCGCCGGGCAGACCGAACTTAAGGAACATAAGACTTTTTACTGTGCAGCCTGCAATCTGTATGGTTACGAAGGCTTTGGTAGAACCCAGTGTAACTGGTGTGGAACCTCGTCAGACACCAGCCAGTGTGAACATTGTGCCCGTGTACCTGATATTGAAAAGATTACCGCAATGACCTGTATGTCCTGTCAGGGAGCGATGCAGCCAGTGCAAGTAAAACAACATATCTGGAAGATTGGTCAGAATTATCCAGCGGTCAAAGCCGCTTTACAGCAGCGTCCGATGCGCCCGTGTCTGACAGGTTATCTTGACGACGTGCTGAGCAACGAGTGTGAACAGTGGTCGTTGACCCGCCCGGGTGATGCTGGTTTGCCGGTTGCTGCACTGGATAATTATCCTCTGCATACCTGGTTTCTGGGGCTGTCTGGTTACAGAAGCTGCGTTGAGAGTTATCTGGCAACGCATCCTGAACGTGGTGAGTTTGCGGAGTGGTGGGCACCCGATACTGAGCTGGTTCATTTGCTTGGTTTTGATTGTTCCTATAGCCATGCGGTTGGTTACAGCAGTTTGCTGCTGGCCGATCAAACTGGGCCTTGTCCGGGCACCTTTATCACTAACCGCTTTCTTAAACTGGATGGCGAAGATTTCTCTACCAGCCGCGGTCACGCTGTCTGGATCAAAGATCTGACAGGGCAATATCCCTCTGATGCCATCCGCCTGTTCAGCGCGTTAACCGCGCCTGAAACCGCAGTCAGTAACTTCAGCCGCGAACAGTTTCAGCACTGGTATCACCAAATCTTCCTGCCGCTGGTCACACAGGCTGAACAGGTCATCGATTCCAGTATCACCCTGACCACAGAACAGCGGCTGCGTTTACGCAGCCACTCAGCCTGCTTGGACTGGCAGCAAGCAGCTTCTCTTGAGGCATTTTCGATTGCCGGTATGGCACGGGCCGTGCTGGATTTTTCCGAGTTTATTCAGTCGGATGATGTCCTGTCTGTAGCGCCTGAAGCTTGGCAGAACCTGGCCGAACTGTTTCTGCCTTTGTGTCCCGATTTGGCAAACACGATACTCTCTGTACTCCCCTTCGACGTGCAGTATGCGAAGGCACTTCATGAACCCGCTTAATTATCAGGAGCGTGCGGTGAGTTTTCTCGGCACGCAAGCCATCGGGCAAGCGCAACTGAAAATGTATTACCTCACCAGCGAAAAGCAGGTAGAAACTCCGGTTCCTGAACCTGAACTTCAGCGTCAGTGGCTGGTGCAGGGGTTGGATGAAGCGAATTTTCCCGGAGATCATCATATCGGCTTTGCCATTATTCACGCCGCTGATGACGGTGACTATTTGCTGATCAGTACCTGGTGCGACGCTAATATGCTGCGTCATCGCGTATTTACTATCGACAATGAAAACCGTTTACAGTCATTAGAGAGCACAAAAATTATCGCCTGTGTCTGGGAATTGGCCGTGATGTTCTATGAGCGTAACTTCTGGATAGAGCAAGTGATGACCACTGAAAAACTCGAAGACGGGAATGTCCAACGTTATTTGCAAAAGGGGTACAGCGGGTGGGTTTAAATATTCGACCAGTCAGATCTGACGATCTTGACCAACTGGTTACCTTGTGTGCTGAACATGCCGAATACGAGAAGATGAGCTATAGCGATAATGGCCAGCAGCAGCGCTTACAGATAGCACTGTTCAGCCAGCCAGCCCGATTGTTTATCTGGGTAGTGGCTGATGATAACGACGATCTGCATGGCTATTTATCAGTCACCATCGATTATTCCACCTGGTCGGCGGCACAGTTTGTCTATATGGATTGCCTGTACTTAACCGCAGATTTACGCGGGCAGGGTATCGGACGGCAGTTAATGAACACCTTAATTGATTTTGCTGAACAGCAACAGTGCGCGGAAATTCAGTGGCAAACGCCGCCAGATAACCAGCTCGGTATTGGCTTTTATCAGCATATCGGTGCGGCTAGCCTCACCAAGATCCGCTTTACACTGCGTCAGGGGAGTCGCCTGTGGCATGTGTAATGCCATGGTGATGGTTTTTGCTGAAAAATAAAAAGACAGGATATTACGATGACAACATTACCTCGTTGGGCTTATCAAGCCGATGCCGTGCAAACCAAAGATTACCAACTGGGCGAATTGTTTGCGTTCGGCAGATCGCATAATCCGCAAAAACTGGCTATCAGCGACGGTAAACAGAGTTATACCTTTGCACAGCTGGATGATATGGCGACCAATCTGGCGCTATGGCTGTCTCAGAATGGGGTGAAACCGACGACCTGCGTCCCTGTATTGGCAGAAAAATGCGCCATTATGCCTGTGATCGTGGCGGCCTGCTGGAAACTGGGAGCGGTCTATGTTCCCCTTGACGACCAGTTACCGCATGCACGTATCCGCAAACTGCTTGCTCGGCTGGATGCGCCAGTCGTGCTGGCTATTTCTCACCCTCCTCTGGATAACATTGGGATCTGGCTAAGTAGCGAGGCGCTACTCACGGTGTGCCAGCAGCCTGCACCAACTGCAGGAATATTATCCCTATATCAACATGCGCCTGATGATACGGCTTATATCATTTTTACCTCAGGCTCAACGGGTGAACCCAAAGGGGTTGAAATCAGTGCCAACAGCCTGAAAACCTATTTTGCTGCGCATAATCAATGGTTGCAATTTACCCCTGATTCCCGAGTATTCAGCCTGTCGCCGTTTCATTTTGATGTTTCCATTGAAGACACGTTACTGCCGCTGTCACTGGGGGCTTTTGTCTGGCAATTTACCAGCGTCCATGCTGGTGCCATTATGCGTAGTATCATCATTCGAGAAAAGATCACCCATCTTATTGCCGTTTCTACACTGCTCTCACTGATTACCGAAAATGGCAAACAAATTCAGGCAGAGAATTTCCCAGCGCTGGAAATGGTGATGACCGGAGCTGAAGTTTGCGATCCTAAAATCATCAATTTATGGAAACAGAACCTGCCAGCAGTTCGCCTGATTAATGCC
Organism: Serratia sp. UGAL515B_01; assembly: GCF_033095805.1. NCBI lineage: Bacteria > Pseudomonadati > Pseudomonadota > Gammaproteobacteria > Enterobacterales > Yersiniaceae > Serratia > Serratia sp. UGAL515B_01. The sequence goes on from NZ_CP109901.1 coordinate 755,149, forward strand.
TATGGCCCGACAGAGACCACCATTGTCTGTTGCTGTTATGAAATTGAACAACCTGACGAGCAGCGCACGATAAGCTGGCCAATAGGTGTTCCCCTGCAGAACGTTTCCTGCCTGATCCTCGATGAAAACCAGGAAATCCAGCAGGGTACCGATATCGCTGGTGAGCTGTGCATTGGTGGTGATCTGGTGATGAAGGGTTATCTGGGACAGCCACAGGAAACGGAAAAAGTCATTTTCGAACATCAGGGCGTGCGTTATTACCGCTCCGGTGATATTTGTCTGCGTCAGGCGGACGGCAATATTTTATACGTAGGCCGCCGCGATGATGAAGTCAAAATTGCTGGTCGTCGTATTCACCTCGGCGAGATTCGCCAGAAATGTCTAGCCAACAGTGGTGTGCAGCGCGTTGCGATCCGCAAAGTGCAACTGGATGGCAAAGATCATATCGCTATGGTCATTACTGGCGAAGAAAGCAGCAAGCTGACCAATATTGAAACCTCGCTGGCGGCGGAGTTACCGCGTTATATGTTGCCAACGTTATGGGGCTGGGCAGAAGAGGTCAATTTAAGCGCCAATGGCAAAACTGACGAAAAAATATTGTTAGATCAGTTGGTTGACGCGGCGAGCCAGCAACAGTCACGTTATTTCATCCGCCGTCAGGGCGGCAGCTTTACTCCAATGAATCGAGGTGATGCGTGAGTCATCAGGCTTATTTAACGCGTGTAGAAAAGGTTATCCGGGCAACGGTAACGTTTCCGCAGGAAGTGCAACTGCAGGAACAGACTGAGCTGTACACATTAGGAATTGATTCCCTAACCACCATTAATGTGTTGCTGGCTATGGCGACAGATTATCAGGTTGAACTGGAAAATTTTGTTAGTGAAATCGACGGGCTGAAAACTGTTGGCGATCTCTGTGGCCTAGCGGCAATGTTCAGTGCTGCCAGCGCCGACAGCCAGCCTGATCATATCGCACTGGCTAATATCAAGTTTTTCTCACAGCAGGTGCTACATTACGAATATGGTCTGGACGGCATTCGCACTTTTCCCTGGGAAAATGTGAATACGCCGATTGGTTCCGGTTATTGCATCGTTCGCCCGTTCACCGAAACACTGCCACATATCAACCAGCCAGATGATGAAGATGAGCTCTTTTTAGGTATCCAGGGTCAGGCTCTGGTGGTGATCGATGGCAAAGAGTATACGTTTACCCAAGGCGACCAGGTCTTTATCCCGCGTGGTAGCCATCACTATGTGCGTAACAACAGCGACCAATCCTTCCACTTCTTTACCATCTGGTGGAATCAGGCGGGAGCACGTGCTTATCTGGCACAGGAAGAAAAGGCTGAGCAATAATGGTGAACCACTGGGATATCATTATTATCGGAGCCGGTCTTGCTGGCAGTGCGCTGGCTGAAAATATCAGTCAGTCGGGTCTGCGCACACTGCTACTGGAGTCAGCAGAGCCCGGTAGTGGTGGTGCCAGTGCGCGCTCGCGAGGCATTGTGAGGGTGTACGATCCCAACCCCACACTGATGCAATATAACGTAGGTGGGGTACGTGAATGGCAGCGGCTGAATCAGCGCTGGCCAGGAATCTTCCGTCGGTGTGGGGTGATCTACCTGCTCAGAGAGGAGCATATTCCGGGCGCGCAGGTGCTACTGCGGGAGTTTTCTTCGTCAGAGTATCCCATTGAGTTAATTTCCCGCCAGCAGGCACAAAAACTGATGCCGGAACTGAATATCCCGCCAAAGGCGGGCATTCTTTATGAATCGCAGGGGGGATACGTTAACCCCCGTCTGGCTTGTCAATTACTGGCGCATCAGGCGCGGGAGCAGGGGACGGAACTGCTGGAAGGTGTCCAAGCGAACCGTGTTGAATCGCAACGCAGCGGAGTCAATGTTCATACTGAGCACCAGGTATTGAGTGCCCGACTGGCAGTGGTGGCAGCGGGAGCCTACAGTCGCACACTGATCCCCGAAATCCCGCTGTTCAGCCGCTCAATCCCGCTGAGTACCCTCTACAGCACGGACGCCCAGGCACCACAAACCTGTCTGATCGACGAATACAGCGGCAGCTATATGCGCCCGGGATCAACTTCCTTTGTTTTCGCTGGCGGCGCGCCACAGCATGATGCCGCTGCGCCCACTGCATTGCCACAGAGCATTAGTGCACACTCGGCCAATTTGCAGTTAGCACAGCAGATGCTGCCAGGCATCCCGTTACAGCTCAGTCATGGCTGGGATGGATATGATGGTTACACTGCTGACTTCCTACCACAGACCAGACTGATTGCCGAACGCCACCTGGCGCTGTTCTGCGGTTTTTCAGGGCGCGGGGCGAAATATATTCCTGATGCGGCACGTCAGTTCAGCCAACAGATTCTCGAGTATCTGCAATGATCAGACTGGCATGCGTCGCCTGTATGGACGAAAACAAGTCCGTCCACACCACCACCTGGCTGCGTGCCATTGAGCTGGCACAAGAACTTCTGTTGCCACCACAGGTCACGCTGAAACTGTTCGATGATAATGCCGATGCCCAGAGAGCCGCTGAAGTCGCCCGGCAGATAGTGGCTTGGTCACCAGATGCTATTGTCGGGCACTTTGCCTCGGCTGCCGCAGAAGCGGCGGCACCGCTGTATGCGCAGCATAATTTGCCACTGTTTTTACCGGCGGCAACCGCGAAACATCTGACCACGTATCCTACCACCTGGCGTTTATGTGATAACGATGAGGATTATGTCATCTGGTTATTACCGCTACTAACGTCTCATGGGCAGGATGCCGTGGCCATTGAGCATGATGGCTCGGTACACGGTAAAAGCGTGGCGCACCAGCTGAGTGCCTCGATAAAACCGGCAGAAGACCCTCAACAAGCTGCGACTACCTTTTTTGCCGGTAGTTTCTCGTATGCGTTGGAGCGGGCAGCCAACTGGGCACACGACTCTCCTGAAGGTGCTCGTCTGATCTTGGCGGATGATGCGTTTTCTGCAGAACTGGTGCCCGCACTGCTGGCCAGAGGTATCGACTTAGGTTCAAGACAGATTTATGTAGCGGCGATAGCCCCGCAACCCACAGGCGAAAAAGCTTCCACGCTTGTTTCTGCTTGGCACCAACGCTGGGGGGTACGCCTGGATGCTATTTTTGGGAAACGATGGCGGCCTTGCAGGTTGCCAGCCAGTATCCTGATTTTCCTGCACAAACCCTGCTGGGGGCGCTGAATTTTGACGCACAGCATGAGAGTCACCCTGCCAGCTTTTCACTCTGGCTGGCTACGCATCGTGGACTGCAGATTGTCCTGACTCCAGAGGTAAGTATATGAATATTAATACAGTTCCGCTGGCAACGGATTTTGCCAATCTGCTGGCTGCCCGGCGACTGTTTTTCGGTAAGGGAGCACAACATGAAACCGATTATGGTCGTCAGCGTGTGGCGCGCTGGATAGCGAACGTATCGGCCCCGCTGAGTGGGAAAATAGAGGTAACCGGCCATGTGCGCCGCTTTATCCCCGAAAAATTGCGCAGTGCTGAGCCGATTTTTTATCTGCATGGTGGTGGACTGGTTTATTACTCTACCGAGGTATTCAGCGCCTTTTTAAGCACCCTGGCGCATATCAGTGGACGGGAGATCCGCGCATTTGATTATCCAAAAGCGCCGGAAACACCAATGGCCGAGCTCGTCGGCCATCTGGAACAGCAGCTATCTACCGAGCTTAACCATGTTGACGCCGCTCCCTGTCTGATGGGAGATAGCGTAGGCGGCCTATTAACGCTTTGGTTTGCTGGTTCAGCGTTCAGTCAGGCTTTTTCCCAGATTCATCTGTTGTATCCGGCGCTGGCGAGCCATCACAATTTTGATTCTTTCCGGCGTTATGGCGAAGGTTATCTGTTGGATGCCGCCATACTACGTTGGTTTGCCGAACACTGGCTTCCCTGGTGTCGTCAGCAGCAGTTTGACCCGCTAGCATCAGATTATGCTTTCAGCAAGCTGCCACCCGTGGTTTTGCACACCACCGGATATGATGTGCTGACTGATGAAGGACTCGCTTTCGCCGCGCTTGCCCGCCAAGCTGGAGCATCATTGCAACATTATCATCATCCGGCATTGCCCCATGACTTTTGTCTGTATGCCGGCAAACTCGCCAGTTCCCGCCAAGCCGTTGAACAGATTGCTGCGGCCTTGGATATTGAGCACAAAATCCCCTGTAAACAATGAGGTTATTATGTCAGCGATTGAACAGTTATCTTATTATCAAAAAAAATTGGCTTATGAAACAGACTCATGGGATCTGTATCTGGCATTAAAGAACAGCGAAAATGTAGTTGTGGTCGATGGACGCAGTAAAGAGGTGTACCAGAGGGAACATATTCCGGGAGCTATCAACCAGCCTCACAAAGAAATCTGTTTTAATAACACTGAAAAGTTAGATAAAACAAAAATATATATCTGTTACTGTGATGGTATTGGTTGTAATGCTTCTACCAAAACCGCGATGAAACTGATGACGCTGGGTTTTCAGGTAAAAGAATTGTTGGGAGGTCTGGACTGGTGGAAACGCGATGGTTATTCCACTGAGGGTATCGAGGGGAAAGAAGGCACACCGGTTTCCTGCGGTTGCTGAGGATCCGGATATAGACTGAAAATCCGTATTATTTAAATAATAGTACGGATACATATGAAATTTTAGTTATTGGCTGATATGTTCAGATAAAAATTATGCATTCAGAATATTACGACCGTGTATCTGTGGTGCGCGATAAATTTCGCACGCTTGATATAACATTAATCGCCTCCTGTTTTACAGATGATGTGGTGGTGAAATATAATCAGCTGGACGTCATTCACGGAAAAGAGGCGTTACTGTCATTTCTTTCACCGCGTTATCATATGTTGTCTGATTACCAGTTGGATAAAAAAATTCTCCTTACTCAGGGGGGTACTGTATGCCTTGAAGTTATTGCCAGCTATATCAATCGTGAAAATGGCAAAGCATACAGAAGTAAAATTTTCGAAATTTTAACGTTTAACGGCGATCTGATATCACGCTGGGATTATGTCGGCAATACAGAAGAAATCACGCAGTAAATTTTGAATCCATGGGGAAAGGAAATGTCTGTATCCATTGATAATGAAGCGTTTAATAAGAACCTGTATGATTTTATTGGCATCGGCTTCGGACCTGCCAATATTGCACTGGCCATTGCGATGGAAGAAGCACAATTTAGAGGTCGCTGTCTGTTTCTTGAACGCAACACCAAAACCGAATGGCAGCCGGAAATGCTGCTGTCGGGAAGCGATATTCAGAATAACCCCTGCCGTGATTTAGTGACGCCGCGTAACCCACGCAGTCGCTATACCTTTACCAATTTCTTATTTGAAAATAACAGGCTGTTTGAGCACCTTAATCTGGGGCTGGAATTCCCTTTGCGTCGCGAGTTTGCCGAATATGTTCGATGGGTTGCGAGTTTCTTCACTCATCAGACTGCCTATGGTCGCAGTGTCAAAAAACTGACCCTTGTTAATCATAATAATGAAAAATATTATCGAATTGAAACTGATAAAAATGAGGTGTACTTCTCCCGTTCAGTGGTGGTGGCTCCAGGTCGAACACCAATGATTCCAACAGTTTTTGAAAAAGCAAATCCACATCGCGTTTTCCATCTGACTCGTTATTTAAAGACGCTTAACCAGTTAAACGAAAAGAAACCGCTGAACCGGATTGCTGTGGTAGGGGGAAGTCAGAGTGCGGTAGAGATAATTCTGCATTTACGCCAAAACTATCCGAATGCGGAAATTATTAATATTCAGCGAGGTTATGGTTTTCGCCTGAAGGATACTAGTCCGTTCAGTGATCATATCTATTTCCCTGAGTTCGTAGACTACTATTTCAATGCTTCTGAAAGCGGGAAAAAACGTCTTAACCAGCATCTACATTTCACTAACTACTCTTCCGCTGATAAAGACGTTATTCATCAGCTCTACGTGGGCATGTATGAAGATAAATTGCAGGGCAAAACGCCAGTGAAAATTTGGTCCTGCCAGGAAATCCTGAATTACAGCGAGGACGAAAACCATTGCCAATTGCAAATTAGGGAAATGAATACGGGTGAACAACTCACACTCGATAATATTGATTGCATAGTGTTGGCTACTGGGTTCCGTAATTTCGGTAACGGCGAAAACGACGAACTTTGTCCGCCGCTAATGACCGACCTTTATCCTCTGCTGGCGAAAAATAACGACGGTGGATTTCTCAAATTAGAGCGGGATTACAGCCTAAAGTCTGCTAGTGCGCAGGAACAACTGCCTCCGTTGTTCCTGAACGGGCTGTGTGAATCGTCACATGGTTATGGTGATGCCGGTTCTTTCAGCCTGCTGTCACTACGTTCACAGGAAATTTTACAGTCACTGGATCAGCAACTCACCAAAAAAGCGGCCCTAGCCTGAACATTTACAGAGGAATTGCTATGACTACACTAGAGAATAACAATACACTTAATGTTTTTTCTGATCATGAGTCCTCAGCCAGAAGCTATTGCCGCAATTTCCCAGCGATCTTCCAACGGGCTTCAGGATGCTATCTCTATGATCAGCATGACAACGCATGGCTGGACTTTCTCAGCTGTGCGGGATCGGTGAATTACGGCCACAATCCGACTGCCCTGAAAGAGGCCTTGATCGCTTATCTGGCGGCGGATGGTATTCAGGCCGCGTTGGATATGCATTCGGTTGCCAAAGCTGAATTTATTACGGCATTTAACGCTATTATTCTGCAACCGCGCGGACTGGATTACAAAATGCAGTTTACTTCGCCGACTGGCACCAGCGTGGTGGAATCAGCTATTAAGCTGGCACGCAAGGTGACAAACCGCACCAATGTGGTGGCATTTACCAATGGCTTCCACGGAATGTCCAGTACTGCGCTGGGGCTGACCGGTAATCGTGACAATCGGCAGAACACCATTGATTCTCATGTATTCCGGCTACCGTATGACGGCTATCTAGAGGGGCTGGACACTATCGCCTATTTCGAAAAACTGTTAACTGATAACAGTTCGGGAATGGATATTCCAGCAGCGGTTATTCTGGAAACGGTGCAGGGCGAAGGCGGCATTAATGTGGCGTCAAAAACCTGGCTGCAACGTTTACATACACTACTGCAGCGTCATGATATCTTGCTGATTATTGATGATATCCAAGCTGGATGCGGACGCACAGGCCATTTCTTCAGCTTTGAGTTTGCTGGCATTCAACCTGATATGGTGTGCCTGTCAAAATCCCTGAGCGGTTACGGACTGCCTTTCTCACTGCTGCTGTTTAAACCTCAGTGGGATCAGTGGAAACCCGGTGAAGATAACGGCACCTTTCGTGGCAATACCTCGGCCTTTGTTACAGCCAAAGCGGCACTGGAAAATTACTGGAGTGATGATCAGTTAAGTCAGCATGTTTTTCGTCAGGAGAAAGTGGTTCAGCAGTGGCTGCAGGAGATAAAAGCGCGTTTCCCCCGCTTTATCAAACAGACCCGTGGTCGTGGCCTGTTTTACGGTATTGAACTCTATTCTCCTGAACTGGCGCAGAAGATCACCCAGCATTGCTTCGGGCAGCAGCTGATTGTAGAACGTTCCGGTGATCGCGATCAGGTGATTAAGATTATGCCAGCCCTTAGCATTCCTGAAGAAACGCTGCTGTCGGGATTGGTAATCCTGGAGCGGGCAATGGAAGCGTGCTTAATCGATGCTGAGGCAATTCCGTCAGCCACGCGCGCAGACGCCCTGCACCACGTAGGAGTCACACAATGATCTACGATGTGGTTATTGTCGGAGGCAGCGCCAGTGGCGCTGCCTCCAGCATCTTGTTACGCAAACTGGGGTTGAGCGTCAGGGTGATTGAAAAGCTTCCGTCAGCGTCATCCTATAAAAAACTTTGTACTCACTTTATTCAGCCCTCAGCCGTGCCGGTGTTAAGCCAGCTCGGTATGGCGCATCTGGCTGAGCGTGACTACAGCGTGCGTACTCGGGCAACCTTTATCACCCCAGCAGGTATTATTGATCCCGAAGGATTTTATGGCATCGACAGCCAGCAGTGCGCGCTCAATCTGGAACGGTCGGTATTGGATCCGGCGCTGCGCCAACAGGCGCATGAATGTGGCGTTGAAATCGGCTATGCGGAACGGGTCATGGACGTTCAGCGCTCGCCGCAGGGCTGGCAGTTAACGGTAGAAAGGACAGAGGAAACGTTTAGCATTGAAGGGCGGTTCTTGATTGCGGCGGACGGTAGAATGTCACTGCTAGCACGTTTACTGGACAATCCGATGCAGAGCTATGAAAACCATCGGGCCACCTTTTTCGCTTATTGCAGTGGCATTGAGTCACCAGCGGATAACCGTTCACTGTTTGCTCACCATCAAAACGGTATGGCGTTTCTATATCCATTAATTAATGGCCGTACGTTGCTGTCAGCTTACATCAGCAAAGAAACGTCTCAGCAGTGGCAACAGCATGATGTGAAGGCAAGTCTGGTGGAGTTCTTTGCTGGCGTTCCCGCAATGCCAGCCATGAATAATGTGACCTTTGAAACTCAGGTGATGGGGTATCGGGATTACCCAAACCTGACGCGTCAGCCGGTCTGCCAGGATGTAGCTTTTATTGGCGATGCGGCGCAATCACTTGATCCGATGAGCGGGGTGGGATGCAGTTTTGCGCTGCAAACCGCTGCGATGCTGGCCCAGTCGGTGGAAGCCTCGCTACAGCATGGCGTCGTCAATACCCAACTGGCTTTGCAGACTTACCAACGTCAGTTTAATGAGTATTTTCCTTTCCACGCTCGCGGCATTATTGCTGACTCGCTGATAGCGAAAGATGATCAGGGACAAAAATCGACCTTCGGGACCATCCTAAACGATTCTGAATTACAGCGTCAGTATCGTGATTTGACGGGGCGACTGATATTACCTGCGGCTTTTCAGAATAAATTTTTGATTAGCAAAATTAAGCAGAATGCGTCTGAACGCAAGACGTTGGGGACATAACGGATGACGTGGCGCGCACGGCTCATCGGCTAACTGAGTATTAAGCATGGAGTTAAAGGCGGATCGCGTTGAATGACTGATGAATGGGAGGACGTTATCAGTTACCACGTATTGCACCTGATAAAACGGTTGACTGTAGCGCTGAGGAGCAACGTTGACTTACGGCTGTGGCTGTATTCACATTTTATGATGATATTGATGGGAGTGTTGATATGAATTCTGGAAAGTTACTTGCGCCTTTTTCTATTTTTATGTACTGCATCTGTACCGCACTCTCTGCGGTATGGATCTCTTTCTCTTTTACGAACATTAGCGGTTTTTTTGTTACCTTTTTTTCGTTATTCGTGGCATTTTGCGTGTTCGTTTTTTTACAGAAAAGATCGGGCGGTAACGTATTTAAATTAACACGTGTCTTTTTTGGTGAAATGCTTATCTTAAATGTATTGACGCTGACCAGTTGGTTGTTTGCCTTTCTTTCACTGTATAAAATTGAACCATCTATCGAGTGTGCGGTATTTCAGGGATCGCTGCCAATTGGGGTACTATTGTGTGAACTGATCGCAGGTAAAGTCAAAGTGTTCAGTAAACGTGCTCTGGGGATATTCCTGATAGCCATTAACCTAGCTGCTCTGGTGATTTTCCGGTTATATTATGCAGACGGCGTGTTTAATTTCACTGCCAATGAGTTGAGACTTGGGGTTTTCCTGGCTTTCACAGGTGGACTGAGTGCGGGTATTTATGTTTTCCGCTCTGCGAAGTTGTACGACTATGGTGCCAGCACACTGGAAATTCTGTGTAACCGTTTTTTCCTGTTGTTAGTTATCACTGCTGCAATTAGTGCCAAAGAGCTGGTTAGTATTACCACGATGGATTCATTTATACTGGCTAAATTGCTACTCTTGGCATTTATCTCAGTGGTTATTCCGGTATTTGCTTTACAATATTCCGTTCAAAAACTGGGTGCACCAAGAGTTTCCATTATTACTCCCTTTATTCCGGCGATTGCTTTAACCATTGAAATGTTCACTAAAGGTTGGCCTTCTTTCTGGGTGCCACTGTTAATCGTCACCACCTGTTTGTCTATCTTACTGGCTAACTTCTGGATGAGAAAAAAGAAAGCTCCAGACCTTACGCCACCCAGCAGTAATGAATACTCTGCTGGAAAAATATAAAAATAGTAACCACACCCGCTCGATTACTACTGGTAATCGTGCGAAAACAGAAAACGCAATGCTGATCTCGGTTTGATAAGAATAACCCTGTCCGGCAATAATAATGTGTCGTTTTTTAATAAAAAATAAAATTAACAATATCAGGAGTTGAAATGACTGAGTTTGAATATGAACGCGAAGTTTACAACAGGAATTTCCTTAATTGCTCTCAGAGGCAAGGCATTGTTGCTTTAGAATCGGTTGGCTGTAAAACTGCAAACTTATTTTACAATGCTCAAATTAGTACCGATATTATCAGAGAGCAGATATTTTTAAAGCAGACACCCCGTTACGATTTTATTTATGACGGTCTGATGGTCAGGGATTATGCTATGATCGGGATAAAGTATTCTGAAGTAAAATATAGCTCATTTGAGGATGCTATTCCTCAACTTGTTGAGGTTATTAACAGAGATTCTTTTGTTCTGGTATCCTGTGATGTTTTTTTTGTGCCACATCGTCCAGAATTCTATTATAAAAAACATATCAATCACTTTGTTACGCTACTTTCATATGATGCGGAAAACGGGGAGTGGCAAGCGATTGATGATGTGTCCTCCGGTCATCTAGCTAAGTTTATCTTTACCAGTGAATATCTTTCCGAAATTTGTAATGCCTCAAAAGAAAAAGTTTTTCGGACATTTGAAAAGCTGCCGGCTGAAAATAGAGGAGGCCACGACTCTGCTACCGGTTTGCTTTTTACCAACAGTCGGATTAACCGCAGTGATAACTTCACAATCCTTGAAGATATCGCAACAATGGAAAATAACCAAACTAGAGTGGAGAGCATGGCGAACGTGTTTTCCGTGATCCTGGGTTCCAGAATCTGTTTTGCAAAATTTTTGCAACAAAATCCTACTTACTCTGAGGCAGAGAAACTCAGCAATCATATTGCAGCAGAAGCCAGATCGGTACGCGATCTGCTTAATATTTATGCGGCTACCGGCAGTTTTAAGCGTGAGGTGATTTTGCCGAAAGCAGAGAATATTGCCGAAATGGAAAAAACGCTTTCCGCGCTGCTTGAGAGCTAGGCTGTGTCCCTTAACCTCCCTACACACTAAAAAGTGCTTTAGGAATCATTTCCAAAATGTGATTTTTGGTTGAGTATTGAGCATTTTTAGAGAGTCTCTTATCGCTCAAGCGTGTTTTTTGCACAATTATAACAATGCTGAACTGTACAAAAAACAGTTACGGGACACACCCTAAAGCACTCCGCAGTGTGGGATAAAGCACGTGCAAAAGAAGTTTTTGCCAAACGACTTGATGCCATGTTAGAGCAAGCGCTATGGGTAAAAGAACGTCCCCCACTGCGCATTCTGACCATGCAAATCCAATGGGGAAGTTGCTCCACTAATAGCCGTATTACGTTGAACCTACGCCTGGTTAAGGCACCTCGTGAGTGCATTGATTACGTGATCTTGCACGAGCTTTGACATATCGCTGAGCGTAATTATTGCGAACGATTTTATCGGATGATAAACCAAGTTATGCCAACGTGGGAGAGTACAAAAAAAGCTGGATGGAATGGCCACATTGATACTGGGTGGCTCGATGATCACGCCAATCTGTCCGAAATAATTCTGCTATTAATATTACCTTATCAAGAAATGCACAAGCACTGATTAACGAATAAACTTTACACACAAAAACAAAAAATATAAAAAATCACCGACCGTATAGGCCGGTGATATCAGTCAACTACCCATCTGGGAATCCATCATTGCTATTTGCAATCAAGTTGCTCACGCCGTTTTAAAGTCCTTTTTTGTTAAACGTAAAAATTAATTATTTTTAATCCAGTATTCTTCGATATTATTAATCATGGACTTCTCATCAAGCTTGATAGACGCAATTTGCTTACCTGATTTGTTGACTGTCAAATCAGAAAATTGGCCATCAGCACCATTACCCGTAGAAATTGCATAGGTAACATCTCCATTCGGAATACTGATTTCATCAACATGATATCCTGCACCATGCATTCTATCTGCCTGAACCATTGATTTATCCAAGGTTAATGTAAGTTCGCCGGTTTCTTGAGTTCTATCCGCTTTAGCGAAAAAGTAAGTTACTGTTTCTGAACCTTCGCAGATGCTAACTTCTTTCTTCTGATTAGCTGTCTTGGCATAAAAAATGGTGCTTTCGTTAGAGCAAATATTCCCTGCCATTACATTGAAAGATAATATATAAAAAAGAGCAATGCTAATTTTAGTGAATTTCATAATTAAGCTCCTGAGTGAAATAGGTATGACATTTATTATGATGTCAATACCTATCACAATGAATAATCTGTTGATACAGTTAATTAACCCTATGATTCCTTAGTTTGGTTTAAACGTAAAATCCCCTTGGTTTGTACTAACGACTATTTCAATAACGTCACAGTTATAATAACCGTTGTTCATTCCATTAAATATCATATAGTTATAGGATTGAGTGGCTCCGAATGGTAGATTGTATGGCTTTTTGGGATTAGCCAAGCTGCTCCGACACTGCCCTCTATTGACTGTAACGTTGTTCACGGTAATGCCATCAGCTATACCGGTAATGTTAACAACACGTACACCGATTCATATTTACCCACCATAGTAGACCGTTGCCCTACATTTACTTTAACGGGCATATTTTCTGCATATGCTATTCCACTTAAAAAAAACTAGCCATCAAAAAAACCTTTCCATAGTTACTCATAAACAACCTCATTTTTTATTTGAATACTGAAGCACAATGTAATATATAGAGACATGCTCTATGTTCTTTAAGGATCTCCACCGGATGTTTATAACCCAATGAAGGTAGTATTGCTGTTATGACTTATTGCCATCTTTTTATCTGCATGAAAAACACTAGAGAACATGCTATTATTTTCCCAAACGGATAAAATAGATAAAAACTTGCAGAAATTACTGCGATGCTATATATATTTAATTAACTTTAGATGTTGATTAATGCCCCTCCATAAAAATTTCTAGGTTTAAGCCAGATAGAAGGGGTGAATTACTAATATAGTCTTTCTGAAACTGCTAATACTCCTATTAACCACCCAATAGATTGAGGACCAATAGACCAGAATAGTTTAGCTTTGAATATTCCGACGGCACCTTCACGGGTATATATTGCATCAGGCATTAACCATTGCCGAACAAAACCACCAATGAGCATACCTGTACCAGGTCCGGCAGTCAGCCAGAACAAAATTTTAACTCCATGCCAGAAGCCATATATTTCCCCTGTCGCTGAAAAGGTATTAATCAATACAATAATCAAAGACAAGATAAAGGCGATAAAAAAGTATTTTATTGCTACCTGAAGCATATGTTCACTCTCTGATTTAAAAATAAATTTCTTTCCTTTTTGTAAATCATGTCTATTCCTCTCGTATGCACTGCTGTATGGAGTTTGTCATATTTATCTGAAAATCAGAGGGAGGGGCAACCTGTTGATCCCCAATAGCTTTAAGAAACTTTGGTGGATATATAGCGCTCATTTTCTCCCAGGTGCATGCACAGACAGAACCATTGCGGGTTGCTATTTTACAACCAGTCATAAACTGTCTTTTCTCTGGTGAATCACAACCTGTAAGCATGACTGCGATGAGGGGAATGGAAATGATAAATCCCTTTTTGAAGAAGATATTTTCTGCCTGAATAAATTTCATTAGTAATCCTTTTAAAATTGCCAGTTCCTGGTTTCTTATTTGGTTCATAGTTGACGCTCTCGTTAAACCTGTCGGAACAGATTTCTCTGATCCCACAGGAGGATACCCACTGCATCCCAGATCGGACGGCAATCAGTTTTCACTCTGTCCACCATTCACTTCCTCTCTTGACTGGACGGACTTGTCTATCACAACTGTTCGCTGCTTAAAGCCCATTCCTGTGTCAGAGAAATGCCCCTCAATATTAATTAACCTTATGATATAAATAGTTAAATAAGGCTAAAAGACATTGTAAGTAGTGACCTGCCAAACAGTCTGTATTTGGTGATCATTTCAGGAAGAGAAAGGAGAGTAAAATTGTTAATACCGATCGAACTAGCGAAACTGATCTGTAAAATACATCGATAATGTCGATCAATAAAAACATTTTGACAGTTAAATACTATCAAAAGTCTATTAACGATCGTCACAACAGATCAATCAAAAGAAGAGGTAGTAGTGAGTAGCTCTGTGAGATAGATCCCAACTGACTGTATTGATTGATATAAGTCTGCAATAATTCAGCACTGACGCGTGCTGAGTTCCCCAACGTCAATCAAAGGTATGCTCACAGTTCCTACATATAAACCGGTCAAACAGAACCCCGTCCATTGCAGCCCCTGTAACCGCACCTGCTGTAGCGCCAGCGACAAACCTTCCCAGCACAGTGCCAATGACGGCCCCTGCTGCTGTTCCTACTATCAGGACAACAGAACCCAGCGCCAGCACCACTGAGTGCACCTGCAACGCCACCGGCTATACTTCCTGTCGTCCTACCTATATGACGCTCGCTGATACGTTCAGAACCGCATTCCGGGCATATTGTTGTCATTCCTGTATTCTCCTTTTTCAGTACGTTAAAAAGCAAAAAGGCACCCGCTCGTTGATGAGCGGATGCCTTCTCTATGGAATTACGTTTGTCTATTTGTCAGTGATGCCTGTCAGTGAATCGATATAGTTGGCGTACCACTGCATCATTTCACGCCTGTCATCCAGGTACTGCGCATGGTTGTAAGTACCCCGGATACTGTTCTTATCCGCATGCGCCAACTGGAGTTCAATCCAGGCGGTGTTAAAGCCTTTCTCATGCAGGATGGTACTCAACGTATGCCGGAAACCATGACCCGTTGCTTTGCCATCATAACCGATACGTTTTAGCACCATGTTGACGCTGGCTTCACTCATCGGCTTGTTAACGTCATTACGGCCAGGAAAGACCAGCCGATAGCTGCCGGTGATCGCTTGCAGTTCTCGCAAGATAGTGACGACCTGCTCCGACAGTGGAACCAGATGAATTCGACGCATCTTCATGCGTTTGGCAGGGACTTCCCAGAGACGTTGCTCAAAATCGAATTCCTTCCACTCAGCAGCACGGAGTTCGATAGTGCGAACACCAGTTAACAGAAGCAGCCGAGTTGCCAAGCGGGTGAGGGGGCTACCATGATAAGCTTCCAAAGCGGTTAAAAACGCAGGCAGCTCTCCCGCAGTGAAATGGGGAAAGTGTGCTGATTTGGGCGCGGTCAGTGTACTGGTGAGTTCTGCCGCAGGGTTAATCTCGGCGCGTCCGGTGGCTATAGCGTAACGAAATATCTGATTACAGTACTGGCGTACCTTGCGCATTTTCTCCAAGGCACCGCGTTTTTCGATGAGACGCAGCACTGCGAGCATTTCTAGCGGTTTGATCTCGGCAACAGGGCGTTTGCCTACGTGCGGGAAGATATCCTTCCCTAGCGCCTCCATGACGCTTTCAGCGTATCCTTCAGACCAGGATTTACTTTTGTAGGCATGCCATTCGAGGGCGAGGGTATAGAAGGTATTTTCAGTGGTGATTTTTTGGGCTTGTTTTTTCTAACTGTTTCTGCTGGCTAGGGTCGAGGCCATCTGCAAGCAATTTACGTGCTTCATCACGTTTAAGGCGAGCATCAGCAAGAGAGAAGTCGGGATAGACACCGATAGCGAGTTTCTTTTCTTTACCGGCGATACGGTATTTGAGACGCCAATACTTGGAACCATTCGGTTTTACGAGTAGATAAAGCCCACGTTCATCAGTGAGTTTATACTCCTTGTCTTTCGGCTTGGCAGTCTCGACTTGTCTGGCATTGAGTGGCATTTGGGGGCCCCAAAATAACGTTGAACAAGATGAGCCCCCAGATGGGCCCCCAGCGAGCACTTGATTGAGGTGGATGCTGGTTGATTTCTGTGGAGTTCATGATGTGATTGAGTCGAGTATAACAAGGATTTTAAAGGAGTTTACTTGAATTTAGGAGACTTGGGGATAAGTGAAAGTGGTGCCCGGACTCGGAATCGAACCAAGGACACGGGGATTTTCAATCCCCTGCTCTACCGACTGAGCTATCCGGGCAACGGGGCGCATTAAACCGTATTTGCTCTTGTTCCGTCAATCGGTTTACATCACAAATCCGTTCGATTGCTCTATTTTAAATCAAAATGTCCTTTTTTCACCCTGTTTGAGCACATAACAGTTGGTGCACAATACGTTGGCTTCCATATGAGTATCAGAGTATTACAGTTACTGCTGGTTTGGCAGCGTAGGAGAATCATAGGATAATACTGTGGCTCAAAGTATCAACGGGTTGGACGAAGCAAAGATTATGTATCTAGGCTAAACGGGGTTGATACACCATAAAGCATTGCTTCTTTTGGCCGACGTAAATATCGTCCCCTAGCTTCATCCCTCCATATCGCGTCCCCAAAGCCCATTCTCTACCTTGATGATGGGCTTTGGGGGGTAGACAGTACCCCTGGCAATTAAGGTGTATAGCCTAATTTCTGCGATAACTTTTTTGCGCGTTATTAACCTTAACCAGATAGCGGCGTGATTCACTTGCCGGATGTTTAGTGGTTAGCGTTTGATAAATATCTCCCGGCTTCATGCTGTTGATAATCTCAACTGCACGGGCCTTCTCGCTAGAGAATACGCGCAGTACGCTCCCTGCGCCGCCGTTGTATGCTGTTATCACTGCATACCGGCGCGAGGTCGGGTTCTGAATCCCCCCTAGGTAGTTGTTCTGCAGGATCGACAGATAGGCAGTACCGGTGTCGATATTATTCTCTGGATCGAACAGATAGCTGCGGCTTGGTGTGCCCCATTTACCTTTCATCTGGAAGACATCCTTACCTGCGGTATTCTGTACAACCTGCATCAAACCCATAGCGTTTGAACTGCTTACTGCATAGGGGTTGAAGCTGGATTCGGTCTGCATAATAGCCAGGATCAGTGATTCTTCGATTCCGTATTTCGCAGAGGCTTTGCGAACCATCGGCAGATATTTGTGAGCGCGTTTATCAAGGTGGTTAGGGACCAGTTGAATGGTTACCGAATAGATCACGTGCAGGCCAGAGGTGCGTCTTTGCAGTTTGTTTTGCACCAGATAGTCGGCAAAGTGTGATGCACGCCATTCCCAGCGGATTGCTTGGCCATTGTTATCAAGCACTTGTCCATACAGAAAAGGTTCTTTACTGATCTGGATGTCATTGCTATCGGAATAAAGGTCTATAGAACCGGGATCATCCCCCATCAATAAGGTGCTGATTACTGCCTGGCGCAAATGTGCTGCCGGGTCGGTTGTTGCGATGGTTTCGATGGTGATGGTACCGGTATCAAAATTGATATGGCTGCGGGTTTGATATTGGTCGGTATATTTGACGTAGTCTTTAGGCCCAGCGATAAGAACTTCACTCAGCCCCCAAATATTTTCTATGTTATGAGCAAATTGGCCCATCAAAATGTCAAAGGCGTTGGTGTCTTTGGCATAAGCTTCGTTGTTGACTTCATTATTGCTGGAGCAGGACACCAGCAATGGCGCGATCACTAGCAGAGCTAAAATTTTCTTCATCTTATAAAGCCGTATACGTGAAGAATGACAAGGTCGTTAAATGGGGCCAGCGCCTGGCCCGTAAAGCATTACTCACTCGGCGGTGTATAGCCTTCAATATGGATATCATGACCTTCGAACAGAAACTTGGTCATTTCCTCTTCCAGCAGTTTGCGATCGTCAATATTCATCATATTGAGCTTTTTCTCGTTGATCAGCATTGTCTGTTTTTTCATCCACTCTCCCCAGGCTTCCTTAGAGATCTCGTTGTAGATACGTTTACCGATGTCACCCGGGTAGAGCTGAAAGTCCTGCCCATCTGCGTCACGCTGCAGGAAAGTACAAAAAATGGTTCTGCTCATGCTAATTCCTCGTCAATGGCGCGGTTGCCAAATAAATCTTGTTGCGGCCGAGACTGTTTTGCCAACTGTTGTAACAGCCGTTCTACTGGCGCTGCCAGTCCGACCGATGGCGGCTGCGTTAAGTTATACCAGAGACCGGCACCCTCATCCATGACACTGCCAGTTTTATCAACGTTTAGCCACATTGGCACAATATCCAGATGGAAATGGCTGAAAGTATGACGGAATGATGTCAGTTGGTTAGGTCGATGTTCTTTCATGCCTTGCTGTTGCAGCCAGAACTCTAGATCTCCCTGTGAACTGAATTGTGGAAAACAGAAGAGTCCACCCCATAGGCCAACGCCAGGGCGTTGTTCCAACCAGACGCTGTTACTCTGTTGCAGCATTAAAAAGTAGGCGGTTTTTTCTGGCAGGATTTGCTTGGGTTTTTTACCTGGATAGCTGGCCCAACTGCTGTTACCGTTGGCAATGCATCCGGTATTAAGTGGACAAAGCTCGCACTTGGGTTTGCTGCGAGTGCAAACCATCGCCCCCAGATCCATCATTGCCTGGTTGAATTGGCCAACGTTTTTTGCTGGCGTGACTTCTTCGCTGATCTGCCATAGGCGGTTTTCCACCTCTTTTTTGCCTGGCCAACCGCTGACAGCATAGCAGCGAGCCAGTACGCGCTTGACGTTGCCATCCAGGATCGGATAGTGCTTGCCGAGAGCTAAAGAGAGAATGGCACCAGCGGTTGAACGGCCAACACCAGGAAGATCGACGATCCCTTCAAAGGTTGTAGGGAACTCTCCACCATGCTGTGCGACAATAGTCTGAGCCGCTTTATGCAGATTTCTGGCACGGGCGTAATATCCTAACCCTGTCCATAGATGCAACACTTCATCCAACGGTGCTTCGGCGAGTGCCTGTACGTTTGGAAAACGGGCCATAAATCGCTGAAAATAAGGAATAACGGTGGCAACCTGAGTTTGTTGCAGCATCACCTCAGAGAGCCATACTTGATAGGGCGTTTTATCGAGTTGCCACGGCAGCGTTTTGCGGCCGTAGCGCTGGTACCAGTCAAGCACTTGGACCGAGAACTGTTGCGCTTGCATCATGAACGTGTTTGCCATTCGGTATTAAAATAATGTGCGCGATTGCAGCATAGTGTGTTGATACTGTAAACCGGAAGTTTCAGACAAGTGCGGTGATGAATGCTTGCTAAAACAAGGTATCTTTGCATAATGCGCGTTTCTACTCGTCATACTTCAAGTGGCACGTGGGTTGGTTATCTGCACTGAGTTATTCAAGGAGCGGGAGACTATCGGGTTTTCCATCTGCTTGAGTTACTTAGAATATCCCTACTAATTGGCATCCAAACAGACAGAAAGCATTATGATTAATGACGTCATATCTCCAGAATTCGATGAGAACGGTCGCGCAATGCGCCGTATCCGCAGTTTTGTTCGCCGCCAGGGGCGGCTGACCAAAGGCCAGCAACATGCGCTGGACAATTATTGGCCGGTGATGGGAGTGGAATATCAGGCTGAACCTGTCGATCTGGCCGCTCTTTTTGGGCGCGATGCACCTACCGTGTTGGAGATTGGTTTTGGCATGGGAGCCTCGTTGGTTACGATGGCGGGTAATAATCCGCAGCAGAACTTCCTAGGGATTGAGGTTCATTCGCCTGGCGTGGGAGCTTGTCTGGCAGATGCCCATGAGAAGGAACTGAGCAACCTGCGGGTGATGTGCCATGACGCGGTTGAAGTATTGCAGAATATGATCCCGGATGCTTCATTGGATATGGTTCAGCTGTTTTTCCCGGACCCGTGGCATAAAGCTCGCCACAACAAGCGTCGTATTGTACAGACACCATTTGTTGAGTTGGTATTGCGTAAATTGAAGACGGGTGGCGTATTCCATATGGCTACTGACTGGCAGCCTTATGCAGAGCATATGCTTGAGGTGATGAATAACACCGCTGGGTATCGTAATATTTCAGAAAGCAATGATTACGTGCCGCGTCCAGACTCACGTCCATTGACAAAATTTGAGTTACGAGGTCAGCGTTTGGGACATGGTGTTTGGGATCTCATGTTTGAGAGAGTGGAATAATAGCTGGCTATGGTTTTTAATCACATTTTTAGTGGTTAAAACTATGGTGTAGTTATTCTATTGATTTATCATTAAGGTAATTGGGATTTGTTGCTTCTTGATGTCTCATCAAATCCCACTGAAAACCATTTCATATTATTATTAATAATTACTAATTAAAATAATAGTTTAATTATGTGACCTTGAGGGTGTTTTCTATTGTTGTTCTAATCTATTTGTATCTTACATTTCACTTTTAGATGCTGAAAGGATTTATAATTTAGTTAGAGTGTCGATTAAGTTTTTATAATTATGAGAAAAAGGGTTATCAAATCCAACGTCACTTAAAAATTCAAAGTATTCATATGCCTTTTTATAGTAACCACTTTCGAAAAGTAATATAGATATTAATGAGTCTATGTGATGACCTGCGCTATGTATCATTCCATATTGTGGATTGCTGTTTGACGCTCTGAACTCTATCAGTTCATCAAGTAGTTCCCTCATTTTTTTCTTCTCTACTATAATCGATAACATTTTTTCATAATAGATTGAGTTACTATTTTTAGGGTATATGATACTCATAAGTGTTGTGATTTCCAATGGCTCATTATATGCGCATTTCTTGAAGTATATTTTAGCCTGTATGTTTAATAGTGCAAATGTAAACTCACTGTTTTTAATGTTATCTTCTGTCGGTGGTGATAAATAATTAATGTAGAGATTTGATTTTATTATGTTGAGTATTAACTCATCATCCAAATACCCTTGCCCGTCACGACAGTAAAAGTATAACCACCGTAAGTTATCGGGTTCCTCCAATAGCATTTTCTCTAACAAGGTTATTTTTTTCTGGTTTTTTTGTCACTAATAACATCAGAATTATACCCGTCATGTAAAATTATTAAGTTTACAGATATATAATAAGGCAGATTGCCATTGTTTTTTCTAGGCTCCTCATGAACTGTACCATAATAATTTATTTCACTATTTTTTCACGAAGCATTGTCTAACCGTGATGCTTCTATGACCATTGTGGTCTTTAATCGTCGGGCATATAATAATCTCATTCCTTATGTCTAATATCTCTATTTTTACTCAATATTTTTCTCAAAAGATTTTTTTATTTTCACTAAAATACTCATCAGCATCTATATACATGATCCACTTTTTTGTTGCTAGGCTTTTTGCGAAATTTCTTGCATCAGAAAAGTTATTGCTCCAACATGTATTAAATAATCGTATTTTATCATCATTTATACCTTTAATTATCTCAATAGTTTTATCGGTTGAGCCTGTATCAACCACTATTATTTCGTGAAAACTTCCTTGTATGCTTTTGATACATCGTTCAGTGCACCGCTCCTAATTTTTTGGAAATAATCAATGCAGAAGCAGTCGTTGGTGCTAAAGTGTTAATTTTAGAATATAGGTCTAATAATGCGTTTTTTATCTCAAAGTAATTATTTTTTGAAAAATCATATTTTAAACTTAACCTGGGATCGATTTAATTTATAAAGGATATATTTTCGTTTAGTAGGTTAATGATATTTAATAGAACGTTATTGTGCTCTGCTTTGTTATTTCTTTCATTGGTTCATTTATATAAATTGGATCAAAAAAACATGCATTACTCATGGCCTAACTCCGGTTATAATAAAAGGCATAAAGTGCATGCTTTCTTTATGCCTGTTTTTATTTAGACATTAACGGCTAGTACAGACGCTGCTTCTAACTGGAGCGGGGTTACCATAAAAATTACCAGGCCATGAACAGGGTCTAAACCCATCCATTATCGTACTCCATACCATGCTAGGAGCAGGATTGTAGCCACCAGAAATATCCGATAAATGAATTTCATCTTTGATTTCTTGTAGTGACTTTTCTGATTTATTTATAATAAGATCATTATTAAATAAGTTAATTAAAAACTAAGGGGATTTGCTTTTTCAATAACTCGCTTAGTATCATTACAGCTGTATTCTAACGTGGTTAAATAGATAATCTTACTTTTATCAAATTGACCAGTATAGAATTGATACTGTAATCCAGGAGAGCAGATAATCATGTCAGCATAATTTTTTATTATATCTATATCGGCTTCTGTATCATCTAGTTTAGCAATCCAATTGTATTTTTTTTCTATTAAATCTTTGTTCAACACTTTTAAATATTTATCTTCTTTAAACCAAGAGAATATTGCTCCTGTAAATGGAGGGCTTCGTCCCAATAGAGGGCTGGAATTATAAACAAAAACAATAATCTTTTTACTCATATAGTCTGTCCGTGTGAGTGTCTAGTAATATGCTGTTTATAGATAATGTAATCACATGAAATTTATCGTTGATCAAGATGTCAGCGATTCTGCTGTTTTTTTGACGTTGTCGTGAAAAATTTAAAGTCGCACCCCAAAATTCACTTATTTATTAGAGAAGTATCGGTAGTATCATCAAAGTTTAAGAAATTCTATTTTTCATATTCTAACCTTAAATAATTTTTTAGCTAACATAGCGTAATTTTATTTACAAGTACCACTTTGTTTTTCTGTCAGCAAGCTAATTGTTAAATAATGTGAAGTGAATCATATTATTATTGATAGCTGTTCCAATCAGTTGAAGTAATTTCTTTAGATAAATATTAATATCGGTCAGTGATTTTTTCGCACCAGAATTTTATTCGTTGAGGATGTTTCACTATTATGTCTCTGAGGTTAGGGTAAAAAGAGACGGTGTTACACAATTAATGTACTTGTCTTTAATAAGTTGATATCAACTTAAAATAATACTCGTACTCAATAGACTTATTTTTGTCTCTGGGGATTATCGAGTTTGCCACCTGCCTGCAACTTGAATTATTTAGAGTTTCCCTACTAACTTGGTAGCCAAAAAGACAGAAAGCACAATGAGTAATGATGTCGCTGTTGCAAATAGTCGAGGGTGGTAAGCTGCTCTTCTCTACTTTAGCGGAAGACACCGCACATTAACCCTTTCCATGGACGACATTTTCAGGGCGAGATCATCCTTTGAGCCGTTCGCTGGTATTGTAAATACGGCATCAGCTACCATGATCTGCAGAAGATGCTGGCCGAACGTGGTGTCAACGTCGCTCACACCACGATTTACCGCTGGGTTCAATGCTTACACCTGAACTGGAAAAGCGGCTACGGTGGTACTGGCGTAATCCCTCGGACCGGAGTCCGTGGCATATCGACGAAACCTACGTGAGGGTCAACGGCATGTAGGCCTACCTGTGTACCGGGCTGTGGACAGCAGGGGCTGCACCATCGACTTTTATCTCTCGCCACGTCGTAACACCAAAGCTGTTTATCGTTTTCTCGGGAAAATCCTCAACAACGTCAAGCGCTGGAAAATCCCAAGGTTTATCAATACGGACAAGGCACCGACGTATGGTTGTGCCTTATCGCTGTTGAAAAGGGAAGGAAAATGCCCTCCTGACGTTGAGCACCGGCAGATCAAATGCCGGAACAACGTTATTGAATGTGACTATGGCAAACTGAAGCGGATAATCAGCGCTGTGTTGGGATTCAAATCGATGAAGACGGCTTACGCTACGATAAAAGGCATTGAGGTCATGCGGGCGTTGTGCAAAGGGCAGGCCGCGTCATTTTATTACGGGCACCCACGGAGATGTGCGCGTGGTAAACAGGGTTTTCGGCCTCTAAGCTCCGTAAGTGAGGAAATGGGTTAATTCAGGATACTGCCTGCAACAGTGCCTGATGAAATGCGGTTGCACGGGGCTAAGTAGTTATCTCGATTCTTTAGCAGTGATAACCTCAAATCAGTAAGGCTAGGTATATATACCGGTCACTGCTAAACTGGCTGAGATATGAAAGTCATTAAAATTAGATGGTTGTAAAGTGTAAGTTAAGATTAAGTTTTTAATAAATTCACTTAAAAATACCATTAAAATCAAACAGGATAATATAATGGCCAAGAACCGTAGTCGTCGTTTACGTAAAAAATTGCATATTGAAGAGTTTCAGGAGTTAGGCTTCTCTGTTGCCTGGCGTTTTGCTGAAGGAACCTCTGTTGAAGATATCGATAGCACTCTGGATGCGTTTATCGATGGCGTCATCGAACCGAACGGCCTGGCATTTGATGGTAGCGGTTATCTGCAGTGGGAAGGTCTGATTTGCTTGCAGAAAATCGGCCATTGTACCGACGCGCATCGTGAGCTTGTTAGAAACTGGTTGGAAGCACGCCAACTGAACGAAGTGAAAGTCAGCGATCTGTTCGATATCTGGTGGGACTGATCAAGTAATTTATTCAATAAGTTAAATCGCTGTGGGGTGCTATTGGTGACCCAGCACCCCGCGCCGATTTATGAATTCACCTGTCTGAATTCCTCTCTTGCTGCCGCTCTGCGCTGATCGAGATAGTCAGCTAAATCTTTCACATGCACCAGGCGCGGGGCTTTATTGGAGTCTGCTGCTCTAAAACTTGGAATTGATAACTTTCCTGCGTTGGCTCGTTTGTTTGCCAGTTCTGGCGAGATACCTAAGTATTTCTCCGCAATTGCAGCGAGAGGGATATCAGAGGTTTCAAACTCAGCCATCAGCAAAAACATTGTATTCACCTTTCCTCTCCTGATGAGCAACTTTCATTTAATATTATCTCTAGACGCTGAGTTGCCTTTGCTCTAGCGATGGTTTGGATCACCTGAAGCTCGGATTTAGTTACTTCTTTGCGCAGTAACTTAAGAAGTTCTTCGTCCTCAAAACGCGCTCGCATTTTGTTTAACTCTTTTTCCTCTTGACGCAGAATAGACAGGCGCTCGCAGATACGGCAGCGCATCCAAAACCATGACTTGTGAGCTACAGTAGTACGGCGGTACCAGTCGCTATTTTTATCTTCTGAGGCTGAAAGCTGCTCTTTCAAGTTATCTAGCGTTTTATTGGTAATGGACAAAGCGCGAAGATGATTGGCTATGCCATTTAAGTTTTCTAAATCGATACGTCCGTTGCTCAGTGTGATATTCATCTCTTCATCTCCTGCAGCGCAATTCTGTAAGCTCGCATCACAACAGGCGTCTTGCCACTGATCACCGTTTTCATGAGAAAGAAGCCAGTGTGTTTTGCTGTTGTACTGGTTAGGAATAGGGTGGTGTCCACCACCCGGTTATGTTTACGAAACTCAAACACCGTACTGCTGATAGTTATGCTGGCTGTTACCCCGTGATCCTGGTAGTCGATTTTCATGCTTACTTTTCCTCCGGCGTATAGGCGGCTTTATCGTGGCTATACTCACCATTCCACGTTGCCTTCATTGGCAGCTCGCCTTTCATGTAAAGTGCGTACAGGCGGTGACAACCTTTCTCCAGCAGCACCGGGGTTTTCTTGGTGAATGCCTCTTTGCCGTGCGGCTTGACCTCGGTTTCCTCCTCGGTCAAATAGGTGTCTCGAGCATACGAAGCAACACGCCATCGAGCGCTTTTTTCTGGATCACGCTGTTCGTTGAAAACCCAATTACGCTCAAAAGCCCACCACATCATTTTGTTGATGTTGACGCCGTTCAGGCATTTGCAGAACGCCGGGATTGTCATGCCTTTGGTGAAATGCTTTTCTAAGCTCTCAACAGTGCTGACTAACTGCTGGTTTTCACCTTTTAGGCGCTCGTTGTCGCCAGAGAAGTTCAGTAGCAGGTTACGCAGCGTGGCTGGATCATTCAGCAGTTGCATGGCGTCAACAGGTGCCGCAATAGCATCGCGCCGGGTAAAGTAGAACTCGGTCAGATCGTTGTAGTACTCCCATGCCTGATCGGTTTCCAGCATCTTGGCGTGGTTGGCTGCGCCGCGTTCCGTCCAGAGTGTCAGGCTGCGCGTTTTGTTCGAAATTTGTGCGGGACTAAAAGAGATGCGCAAATTTTCAAGCTCATTACCCGAGATTTGGAAGTAATGTTTACCCTCAACGAAGCGGGATTTATTGCGGTTGAAGTTGCGTCTAATATTCTCGACATCAGTACCATACCCCGCTGCCAGTTGCTCGGTGGTCGCCACGCGTTGACCGCGATACTCGATGATTTGTAGATCTTTGGCCTCAACAGCCACCAGTTCAGTTTTTTTAGCCATCTTCTTTCCCCTTAATGCAGATGCTTGGCAGGTGTTAATTCGCCTTCGATCATTACCTTGGCACCTTCGATAAATACGCTGTCGATAAAGTCACGCATCCATGTAGAGCCTTTTTCTTTGCGGTTCAGTTCGTCTCCCTGATAAAACTGCATAACGGCTACATAGCGTTCCGCTGGACGCTCTTCCAGCATCACTGTTTCAATTTGGTGTTTAAGTAGCGTTTCGATAACGTCTTGATTTATCTCCATGCAGACATTTTCATGTACGAAAACCTCCTGCCCATTCGGGCCGATACCAAAGCGCTCTCTGCAACTAATCAGGTATTGGAGCGCTACATTGGTACGCAATTGCTCGGTGTGGCATTCAGCAAACTCCATCACCTCTGCATCGGTGAGTTTTTCATTGGATTTCATCCGGTTGGCATCCAACATCCACTTGGGGTAGGGCTTACCAGTGCTTTCCAGAAGTGCAACGATCTGTTCCGGTGTCATATCTTCAAACTTGCTCATGCTGCTTTCCCACTGGCTGACTGTTGATATGGTCCCGAATTGATTCAGGCACTCCATCCAAGATGGTAATTAGTGCGCACACCATGCTTTGTTCCGCTTTATCAGCTTCGAGGGAAGTGCAGGCCTCCAACCATGTGTTGAGCACTTGCCTTGCCTGCTCGGTACGGCATTGAGCATCAATTAGTTGCATGGTCTACTCCTTGCGCGATATCGCAGATGATCCCAATCAGTTCGTTTTGTACGGCCCTTTCGTTTTCGTTTGCTGTGAGAGCCATCGCAGCCTCAGCGAGGTACCCGATCTTTGTTAACGCATCCAAAGCGCCAAGGTATGCAGGCGTTCTTGTCTCGGTTGAGCTATTAGTTGCCATCAGTGCACCACCTGCAGGGGAGTTTTCCCTGGGTTCTCTAACGCATCTGATACAGCGGCTTTCATCATTTCTTCCATGACGGTAGAGCCAATGAAAGTTAAACAGTGATTTCGCGACAGCATCCCGCCATAAAGTTTCGTTATGTGGTTATCGCCTTCTTTTCGCCCAAACTCTTCACGGCACGACTCCTCGATTTGGGCAATCATGCAGCGCTCAATGCTTTGCTGTGTGATATCGACGCGAACCCCTTTACGCTGCGATACAACAATATCGACCCATTTCCCGCCGTAATGACGCTGGCAGAAATCTAAATAGGCTGCTGCTATGCGGCGGCGGTTTAATTCGATTAGGTTAATTTTCTCTGACATAATTAATAACCCTTTTTATTTATTCAGGCCGAGCGAATCCGTCAGCCTGATGGCTGTTATTAAAATCTATTAATGGTTTACTTAATTAATGCTTTTTTTAAGTTAATGCCTTTTCTTTATTTGAAACGTAATAAGCAATCGCCACCACAGTCTCTAAATTTTCTGTTATTTCTTTCAAACCTGATAAATAACCTTCTAAGTTGTCAGAATTAAAACATTTATATTTCTTATAAAATAAATCAAACCAAAGGCACAGTTCTGCACTTTTCCATAATTCAGGATTTTCGCTGCTTAATCTCTGCAATTCATTCGTTAGATTTTCGAAATCTTGCCAGAAAACAACAGCCATATTTTTCATGTTTACACCTTATCATTCGGAGTTACTTTCCAACCTGCCGACTTAGCCAGTTCCATGAATACTTCGATAGTGGCTGTAAATTCGTCTGGTCGAGGATGCTGCCAGCACGTGAGTATTCCATTTTTCAGATTAATAGTTAGCCGACCTGTAAAATCAGGTAATACCGGAATTTCTATTTTTAACTTGGGTATGGCATGTATCGCATTGCATAGGGATTTGCTCATGATTCAGCCCCCCCCCATTCGACGCATCTTTAATTCAAACTCAGCTGATCTGCTGTTTTGATCCAGCACCTCAGATAGACGAGGGAGGTGTCTGAGAACTCCACCAACTAAAGATAGATCGCGCCTAGCATCTTCATTTGAATACTCTTCACTCCCCTCGATTTCTAATAACAGGTTTCCAATGACCCGCATTGCATTATTAATACCTAAACTGGTATCACCGCAGATACATTTATATTCCTCCAATGAGTCGTCAGATATCTTGCTAAAGTCATTAGATACAAGCACAGAGTAAATATCACGCATGAATACCTCCATTACTGTATGCTTCTTTTATCTCACGCAGGCGGAACAGAACCTTATCAAGTAGTTCGAAAGATATTTCGCGTTCATCATCACTCCCACCGTGCAATTCAGCGGAGGCGGAAAGAAGGTGCTCCGCTCGACGAAGTTCGTTTTCAATATCAATGGCGGACTTTCCGATTTCTAAGGAAGCCTTATCTTGCTTTGATGCTAACTCAAGCAAAAATACTCCCACCTCACCAGCAAGGCTAGCTGCAAGGTCTATGAGGTTCTCAGCATCAACCGAACTAATATCAAAAAGTCGGCCCTGTAATACCGTTGATAAGATAGAATCTAACTGACAGGCTTTTGCGGATACCTGCTCCAGTGTGTTTTCCTCAGACATGGCGCACCTCGCTAAATCTGTTCTTGACGATTTCTCCGTCGCAGATGAGTATATCGACGGGTAAGGTTTGCGCCTTTATCTCTGGCTTAAGCTTACTCAAGCTGGTGGTTTTTTCTGAATCTTGAAAATCGCCCTTATCAAGGAAAGCGATCTTGGCATTTTCAACTAAATACATGGAACCTCCTGTGAGCTTGATTGAAAAAATCTACGTTTTGGGTTATAGCGAGTCTCAACGGCGTTTCTGTACTGAAACGCTGGATATAACGCTTGCTAAAAATTTGAGCGCCTTCCTCAATGGCAGGCATGTTGATTACATTCCTCTCGCAATTGCCAGCACCCTTAGTGAGCTGCACGAAATTAGAACTAGGCTTGCGACAGAAAGGAATTATCGTATCTACGATCCCCAGGAATAACCCCAGCGAATGACAAGACATAATTACTTGCTAACTGGCGGCGAGCTTCTTTTTCGCTGGTGGCTTTTACACGCTGCATGAAAGGGCGTGACTTCATGTCACTGCGTAAAACTGATGCAAATAGATAAACCTTTGTGGGTTGGCTATTAGTTTTCATCTCACTGGCTCCATTGTTGGCCGATGATTGAAATCTAACTTAACTTAGCTTTTTCTTCAAGAGGAAACACCAAACTTTTCTTAGTATGGTGTTTTTTGCAATAACAATCAGGGGTTAGAGTTCGTACTGAACGCCTTTAACAACGCCGATAATCAGGCAGTTACCGTTTATAGAAATGTTGGGATAGCGGGGATTTAAGGGGACTAAAAATTTTTGAGATCCATCAATCACTAATTTTTTTATGGTGGCTTCGTTAGTGCCATCCACTCTAGCAACAACAATTTTTCCGTGCACTGGCTCCACATCGGGATCGACGATCACTATGGCCCCCTCTGGTATAGTTGGTGTGCCATGTGGATTTGTCATCGAATCCCCTTTCACCACTAACGCGAACGAATTATCACCTGTTTTGAGGGATGTTTCTATCCACAGATCGTTATCCCCTTCTACTGAATTGGTTTCTGTAAATCTCCCGGCCTGCACCCACGAAATAACCGGAACTTTACGCATCTTTGTTATGAGGCTGCCCTCAAACTCCGTGCCGTAAAGAATGTAATTTATTGATGTATTGAAAAATTTTGCCAGCTTCGCAAGAGATTCTCCGCCAGGGGAGTTAACATCCTTCTCCCAATAACCGACTGCAACATCACTCACCCCGCAAAATTTACCCAACTCTTTTTGGGAGGTTTTAGTAACTCTCCTGAGGGCCCTTATACGCTGACCAACCGTTTCCATTTGAACACCACTTTTATTGATAGCTAAGTTATCTTAGTTTTAATTGACCAAAAATAACTTTGCAATTAATATCTAATAAAACTTAGTTTTGAGGTTCATATGACAACTGATGACATTGAAGGCTACTTCGGTGGCGCTGAGAAGGTCGCTGCGTTTTTCGGTATCACAAGCGAAGCTGTTTACCAGTGGAGAGGGAGGCCAGGTCGTCTCATTCCAAAAGGGCGCGCCGCAGAGGCCGCATACAGAACAAAAGGGGAGTTGGCATTTCGTCCGGAGCTTTACAAACGGTCAGTTAATCCTCCGAGGGGGGTATGACGTGACGCCCGAAGAATTCATTCACAAGCACATCACAGCAGCGCTGGTGGCAGAGGGTTTCCCGGATCAGGTTGCTAAGGGGGGGGCTGACTGTGGCCTTGAACATTATCGGTGTATGTCACAGGCCAGCAAGAAAGGTGCAGCTTACGACGACTGCCTTTACCGCGCCAGAGTGTGGGCGCAAGGGCAGACCAGCAAAGCCGAGCGCAAGTCTAGTAAGAAAAAACTCTCTCAGGGGAGCCTGTTGTGAGTCAGCCTGACTATCTCGCAACCATCATGCCTCGGGTGTATTGCCCAGCAGATGCTGCATGGATTCAGGAGCAGTTGCAAAAATTTACCCCGTCAGCCAGGCACAAGATTGTGGCGCTGTACGCGGATGTTTATCAGGCCGCATGGGATGAAGAACCTGTTTCGTTCAAGCAGGAGAACAGGGCTAGGCACGATGCTAATACCCGATTGAGAAAGTTCGTGAAAAATCACGGCAAAGCTTTACAGGGGTATACCGCCGAACCTCCCTTGGCAGGAAAGCAGTAATCGTTCCAGAGGATAACCGGGCTTCAAGGTGCTTGGTTTAGATGTCTAGATGTTTATATCTCCAGCCATCCAAACCCATATTTTACGGGGGAGAGGGAAGAGGGGGAGGGGGGGAGATGGGAGTAGGGGAAGGAATAGCCGCCTTTTCCAACAGACAACTCCATAGGTTAGGTAGATCTCGATCTAAGGGGTTAGCCCTTAAAAAAGCCACTGTACTAGTCATTTGATACACAGGGCAAAACGAAAACCCCGTTGAGGGTTTTCCTTGGAAAAGTGAATTGGTGGGAGGTAGCACAATGCTGAGTATTACACCGAACTTTGCACAGGAACGCGCACTGAACATGCTGCGCCGTGATTGGAAGTCGTTTAACTCTTTCATGGTCTATGCACCAACGGGCAGCGGTAAGACCGGGATGGCGGCTTTCATTGCTGATGGGCATGTGAGCCGGGGTATGCGGGTGCTTTTTATTGCTCCATACACAATTTTGATTAACCAGACTGCACAGCGCTTTATTGAGTATGGGCTTCCCGAGGACGAGATTAGTTTCATCTGGCAGAAGCACCCAAGTTATGACCCGTCATTGAAAATTCAGATCGCCAGCGCTGACACGCTGATCCGCCGTGATTTTCCCGACAACATCGATCTGTTGATTATCGATGAGGCCCACTTACGCAGAAAGCAAATACTGATTGAGATTGAGCGCTTGGTGCGTGAATCAGGCGTGAAGGTGATCGGTCTATCAGGCACACCGTTCTCCCCATTTTTGGGGAATTACTACCAGCGACTAATCAAGCCAACAACTATCAGCGAATTAATCCAGCGCGGTGATCTGAGTAATTACGAGTTTTACGCCCCTAGCAAGCCAGATTTGAAAGGGGTTAAAACCTCAGCTTCTGCCGATTACGGTGCTGACTACAACGAAAACCAACTGGCCGAAATCATGTGCGGTTCCGATCTCGTTGGCGACATTGTTGATAACTGGCTACAGAACGGCAGGGATCTGCCTACGGTGGCATTCTGCGTGAACGTTGCTCACGCCAATTTCGTTACGCTCCAGTTCAACAAAGCAGGGATCAATGCTGAGGTGATGGTAGCTGAAACTCCGCACGAGGAGCGTCAACTTATCATTCACCGCTTCGAAACGGGCGCAACGAAAATCATTGTTAGCGTCGGTGTATTGGTTGCCGGGTTCGACAGTGATGTTCGGTGCGTGATTTATGCCCGTCCAACTAAAAGCGAGATCCGTTGGTTACAGGCGCTAGGGCGGGGATTACGCACCGCACCAGGTAAAGAATCGTGTCTTATCTTCGATCATAGCGGCACCGTTCATCGCCTTGGGTTTCCTGATGCCATCGAATACGACGAATTGCCATCTAAATGTGACGGCATGAAGGAGTCAGCAGCACGCGCCGCTGAAGAGCGCCAGGAGAAATTACCCAAAGAGTGTAGCGAATGCCACTTCATGAAGCCTGCTGGCGTATACATCTGCCCTAAATGTGGATTTAAGCCACTTGCAGGGCAAGACGTGGAAACCGACACACAGCGTGGACTAAAAAAACTCGGCAAAGGTAAGCGAGTGTTCACCCATTCCGATAAACAAGCTTGGTGGAGTCAGATCAAGTTTTATCAACGGCAACGTGCCTCGATGGGAAAACCCGTTAGTGACGGCTGGTGCTCCCATACCTTCCGCGACAAGTTTGGCGAGTGGCCGAACAATCTGAGTGATTTTCCTATGGAGATAACGCCAGAGGTCAGCAGTTACATCAAACACAAATTAATCAAATTTGCAAAAGGCCGCGAGAAATCCGCCCATTCGGTTCCGCAGTCATGCAACACCCCCTCTGTGAATACCGTGAAAGTGATTAATGCCAGAAATCATATTGAAGAAATGCGTAAACATTTGAGGAAAGCAGTGTGAAGAAAGCGGTTGTGATAAATCAATCGGAAGTTAAAAGGCTTCTGAAATATTGCCCTGAGAGCGGCTTATTCACTTGGGCGATAAAGCCTAGCGCGGGTGTTGATTGTGGCAATGTTGCAGGAACAAAAAATACGCAAGGTTATATCAGCATCCTAATAAAGAGAAAGTCATATAAAGCCCACAGATTGGCATGGCTATATATGACAGGACACATACCTAATTGGGTTGATCACGTAAATGGAGTCAGAGACGACAATCGTTGGGTTAACTTGCGTGAGTGCACGCCACAGCAGAACGCGATAAATGCCAAGTTACGCAAAGACAGTAGCAGCGGAGTGAAGGGTGTTTATTGGCATGCCACAACTAAAAAATGGACTGCCCAAGCAAATTGCAAAGGAAAACGAGTGCACCTTGGTCGGTTTTCATCAATTGAAGAAGCAATTATAGCCAGAGAAAAATATGTAAAAGATAATTTTGATCTGAGGTTCTATCGTGAAAACTAATCTTAAAACATCAGAAGCTGCAAAAGGCCGATGGGCCGAAATTTTTGAACACTTTGGTTTGCCGCCGATTACAGGCAAGAACCACTTTAAAGGCGAGTGCCCGGTTTGCGGTGCTCGAGGCAAATTTCGTGTAGACGATCACCAAGGAACAGGTACATGGATTTGCACATGCGGCAGTGGTGACGGGATGAAGCTGCTTAACCTGACTCAAAGTAAATCGTTCGCTGAGTTGTGTTCTGAAGTGGATCGCCTCCTTGGTAATAACTATCGGCACATGACCATACCGGTTAGTAGTTCGGCAGCAAAGCAGCGGCAGCGTGTGATCAGTAAATTTTCAAAGCTGGTGGGCCTGCGTGGAACTACAGCAGCTGATTATTTACGCCAGCGCGGAATTAATCGCTTACCCGCCGAAGCCGTTCGGTTTAATGACCACCAGCGGCATGCTGGGCAGGTTTATCAAGCTCTGTATTCATTGGCTACAGACGATAAAGGGGAACTTTGCTACCTGCATCAGACGTTACTGGATGGCGAAAAGAAAGCGAACATAGATGACGCCAAGCGCCTTAAGTCGTTACAGGAACAAAACTACCTCGACCACGCTCGTTCGGTTGCTATCCGCATGTTCCCTGTTGCTTCCACCTTGGGCATTGCCGAGGGTATAGAAACAGCTCTTTCTTGCTATCAGGTTTATGGGGTGAATACCTGGGCAACTATCAACAGCACGTTCATGAAGAAATTTAGGGTTCCTGCTGGGGTTAAACATCTGATTGTTTTTGCTGATATGGATCTTCATTCAGCGACCGGGCAGGCAGCAGCTTTTGAATGTGCACATGCAAACCTGTTAGCAAAAAACGATTTGTTATCTGTCAGCGTCCGCTGGCCCGATAGCGGTGATTTTAATGATTTCCTGGTCAATGGTGATCAGGTTCGCGAGTTGGTTTTCTACAAAAAGGTGGCTGCATAATGCGCAATGATAATTCAGAACACAAAGCACTATTTACAATCCCTGAGCCTAAGTATGGAACCGCACTTGCCACTACCAAGCCGCTGCCACCCCAGCGCGTTATCACTGGACATAAACAAACAGACGCGTATTTGTGGGTACTGGAGGTTATCCAACTAAATGAACCATCACACCTGCAGGCGGCGGAGGATGCGCTGAAAAAGTTGAAGATAACCCCAAAGCAGGCGCAGGAACGTTACAGTGCCTATCTGATGAAATCGGGCGCCCAACCATTCCAGATCGCCTTTGGTACAATCTCGCTGGATAACCCGCAGGGCTATATCGATGGAGCAAAACGTAACATTGATAAGGCCAGCAAGGTACGAGCCATGTTTGGTACTTATGATGCGGCATTGGATAACACTCCACCTGAAAACCTCATGCTGTCGGGTGAGTTGAATGATGTTTATGGTGCGTATTGGGGATGGACGGAAAAAGAAATAGCCGAACAATGTGTGTGGGGCGAACGTTGCAATGAAATTAATGAGCAGCAAAAAGCGATTTCTCAAGGCTTTGTAAAACAGCTTCCCGAACCTTCAACGCTTTCTGATGTTGTTCGTGAATTCCAATATTGGGATTGGCTCTACTCCATGCGAAATAGCGCAGAAAAAGAGTTGGGTTATGAATATGCAGGTGGAGAGCGTAGTCACATCACTGATCGCGAGGATTACCTTGAAACCTTGCTACCCAAAATAAAGCCTGTAACAAGACCGGAAGCGCTTGAAGTGTGCAAGTGGATTCTGGAAGAAGACCGGTTTATGGACCGTGGTGATTTCACTAATTCCATCCTTCTCAACCTGGTCGGGGAGTGCGGCTGATGCGGGACATGTACGATATTTTGTCCCGCTGGGGGGCATGGGCGCGTGAAGACAGTGGTATTGACTACTCGCCAATCGCTGCTGGGTTTAAAGGGCTACTACCGCCGAGTTCTAGCGGCAAGCAATCTTGCTGTGATGATGATGGTTTGTTGATTGATGGATGTATTGCAAGACTAAAAAAGTACAAGCCCGACGAGTATGATCTGGTTCTTTTGCACCACTTTTACGGATTATCGCTGCGCTACATAGCCAAAAAGCGCAAGTGTTCAGACGGTACAATTAGGAAGGAGATGCAGACGGCAGAGGGGTTTATTGGTGGGTGTCTGGCAATGTTGGATGTGAAATTCAGTTTCGATTAACTAGATAAGATATTAATGGGCGGTACTGTTCCCCGTATCGCTCAATATAATCTCGAGGTCGTCAAAACTTCCAGGCAAAGGCCATCGTGATTTTATTGTATCAGTGTTTATAGTTGTAGATAGCCAGTACAAGAAAAGTATGCATGGCTGAGAGAATATATGCCTCGTTTCAGATCTTTGCTTTACTTTTGTTATTATGTATTTCTTTTTATTAATTAAGGTTAATATTTTATTTATAGAGCCTTCGTCATAATAGTCCCTGAATTCATCTAATAAGAGATAGTTTATTTTTAAATCGCAATTTAAGTAGTGATTCCCTATTTTTTCTTTAAATAAGCCCTGTAGATCAGCAAGGAAGTCATTTCTAAGTTTATTTACATTGGTTAAAATTTCCATTGTGTTACAGAATAATTCATCAGTAGTTTCCATAAGTGCCATACTTCTTGCTATTTGTCTTTCGGCTGCTTTTGGAACCTCTCCTACTGGCTTGTAAACACTATCGTGAACTAACTCAGCATAGGCATGTTGCAATAAAGTTCTTATTTGAACTTCACAGCAAATATTTTTGTTTATTTTAATCTCATCGTAAATTAAATCACTAATAGGTCGAACTTCATAATGTTTTGATTGATAATCAAAGAGTTTGGGATTTTTATCTATTTCAGAAAGATAATCTTTTGATATTGATGCTTTCCATTCTAAAGATGATTCAATCATTGAGCTAACGTCTTCAATATGGCTAGAAAGCAATACGACAAATCTAACCCCAACAAGATCAGTCATTTGGTTAACCGGATCTTCATAACCCTTCCTGCTTACCTTCCCAAGCGCAGAGGAAACTGTTTTGACTCTAGGGGTTGCGAGAACCTTCAAAAACATAAGAGCTTCATCTTTACCTAGTTTTTGAGAGATTTTTTCATTGATTTTTGAGCTTATAAAGGTACCCCAAGCAGCAAAAGCTGCTTGGTTTTCAATTAAATACCTTTCAAACTCATCTTGTTCCATCATTCTTGGCTCTTCAGTTTGCCTTTAATTTTCAATATAGTAAAATTATTATCGTCTGATTCTTCAAATTGGACAAGGTCTTTCATTTTATCCGGTGGTACAGAGACCCACACGTCACTGCTGAATACTAATTTATTTCTTCTCTTCAACTTTGCTTGTATATATTCAATATCTTTGGAGATAGAATGTTGAGGGAAATCTTTCAATTTCATGAAATCCAAGTACTTATCTTTAAGGTCCTCCGGTAAATGCTCTTTTGAAAAATCTGATGTACTTATTATTGCTTTCTTGGAACGTAACTCACTCCTTAACGCTTCATGCAACTCTAATTTTGAGTCATCATCTAATAAAGCCGTATTGATGAATTTCTTAGTGTTTTCAAAAAAATCCTGCGTTAATTTTTTTGATGATTTCTCAATGCTCATGCCAAGGAATGTCGAGTGAAAATACCCTGCGGCTTTACTGCTTTCAGTTGATGACATTAAATGATCAAATAAGAATGCTCTATGGTTTTCTACCAACGGACCTGTATTGCTTGATACGACTTGAGCGAGGAAGCCAATTTTATAAAACCGTTGTGAGGGTGTTAGTAAAAGTTCTGCAATGTATTCTATTGTTATTTGCTCGTTGGTTTCATTTGTTCTGAATCCATTCTGCGTTTCTGCTTTAATTGCGGCGATGAAAGGTAACGCGTCATCTCCAACTCTACCACTAATAACAGCCAGCAAACCACCTGGAGCATTCGTACTAAACTGACTAAAGGTAAGTTTATTAGCCAAGCGCTGCGTAACTGAAATGAATGTTTGCTCATCCGAATGAAGTATTGATGAAGCCAATGAAAAGAAGCTCTCAGCATCACTGTCACGAATGGACATTTCTAAACCATGTGACTTGTTGGCCAATGCTTCAGTAATGCGGAGCTGTAGCGTATCCATTGCATCTTGCTTAAAGTGAATAATCTTATTGCTAAGCTTAGCTGGTGTCATCTGTTTGTCGGCAGTTTTAGGTAAGATCTTGTGAGCAATAACACGTTCGATCATTAGACCTTCAAAAGAGAAAGCAGAGATAGACATATTTATTCCTTTGTATGCTGTGTATCCATGAGAGTACAAAAAAAACAATTAAATTTCATTAACGCGTACGCAAAAAGTGTTGTAGTGTGATAAGAGTGGTTACTTCGCCACACAGCTTACCATCGAAGCCCTGCCATCAATGGCGGGGTTTTTGCATTATCGTTAGGCATTAGATATGAAGACTGAAAAAAGCATACTGATACTTGAATGCAGGAAGGTGGATTGGTTTAAAGTGACCCACCTTTATGTGGGTCATATGGAATTATCAGGAGTGATGATTGTCACGTTTTTGCTTTAGATAGGATGAAAGCCACTGAAGAAACTCAACAGGTGACGGATGCAAAAATGATACATCTCCTATCTGCCCATCGGTCAATTTGTTAAGGTATAAAGTAGCTGATTCGTTGTCTGGGTACTCATGGAGAAATTCACAAACTTCATCACTAAGATCGTCTTTTAAACCAGTAACTAATCCTGTTGCAGTGTCGACAATCTCACTATAAGTTTCACCATATGCATCTGCATCAGTTCCGAAAAATGTTGTTAAAAACATTTTGATAGTTTTGTATTTTTTCATGTTGATTATTTTATTGGATAGGCAGTAAGAACATAATAGGGTTTTTTATTATATATTTCTTTCAATAAAACAACTCTGACCTTGTTAGTTTCGGATACCATTTTACTTTCTGCACTAACTATTATGCCAACAGTATTTTGAGCAGAATATTCAATTTTGAGAATTCTTTCATGGCTACCTGCTGGAGTGCTTCTTGCCCATGAGCGAATTATATTTCTGTTGGCTTTTATTGTCTGACTAACAGCCTTTTCAGCTACTTCAATCGATGGAAAGGAGCTGGAGAAACCAGAAATATCCAACGTCCTGGATTTGAGTCCCCTATCTATTTTATCGATTAAATCTTCAACTGACTTACCGACATGTTTTTTCAATGTATGTCCACCACCATGAATACCCTTGACAGCTTCATGGCTCATCAGCCGGACCTGCCCCAGCCTGACAGAAGCGACCCGTGCTGCTCCTGCTACAGAAAAGGGGAGTACAACATCTACTGCAATGCCGATTTGTTCAGCAGTGTCATCGCTTGCGCCTAGATCTTTAGCAATACCCGAAGCCAATTGGGACATTATGGTTGATGTCTGCTGTCCTGTATAAACTTGGTAAGCTGAAGCCCTGATGGTATCCATACTATGAGCGCCAACGATGATACAACCGGCCTTGGTTACCCCCGTTGGTTCCGGTACTAAACAAAGAGAAGTGGCAGCAGCTAGCTCAAGCACACCGCCTAGAAAGTTAACACTACCCCAGATCCGGTTGCCGACTGCGCTTTCACTCACGGTTTCGTCTGACATGACCGCAGCAAGCTGAAGGGGTGTCATAGCAATACTAAAATTGTTATCCACGATATCTCCTGTTTTGATATGTCACTTTTGGCGATTTGACGATATCAGAGACAGGAATATGTAGCCAGATGTAATCTGGTACTCGGTAAGGCTCACTTCGGTGGGCCTTTTTCATTTCTAACGCCCGGCGTTCGTCGAGCGACGAACAAAGGAGAAAAATAATGCCGGAACCGCTAACCACAGGTACCAGCGCGGCGACCTATATGATCGGCGGTATCACTATCGCAAGTTTATTTGCTGGTGGGGATACGGGGGTGATCATTGGTGCCTTTTCTGGCGCAGTCATTTATGTCTTGTCGGCGTCTGATTTATCTATTTGGCAGCGTCTACTGTCGTTTCTCGCCTCATTTCTTATTGGGGGGCAAACTGCGGGATTCGTCACGGATGTTATCAACTATGCGACACCGGAAGTCATTCATGCAGAACGTCCCCTAGGGGCTGTAGTTGCTTCGGCTATTGCTGTGCGCGTGTTCATGTATATCAGCAAACAGTCAGAGAATCCGGGGCAGTGGTTTAAAAAACTGCGAGGGGGCAGTGGCGATGGTCAATGAAATTTTCCTCATTGTTAATGCACTGGCTTGCTCTGTGATTGCGTTGAGATTGATGACTTTTCGCAGAGCTGGAGGCGCACACCGTCCCTTTGCTGCATGGTGTGCTTATTTCCTCATTATTGCCTCTGCATCGGTACCAATTCGTATTTTGACAGGTGAATACGACTGTGCGGACTGGTCAGAGACTTTTATCAATCTGGCATTTTGCGCCGCTGTTCTCGCTGCTCGCGGAAATGTCATGCGTTTTGCCAAGCCACTAAGGTGATCTCATGCCTGATTATAAATTTAGTAAACGCAGTGAAAATAATCTGGTTGGTGTAAACGCTGACTTGGTGAAAATGGCGCGTCTTGCTCTTGGATTATCCTCTGTTGATTTTGGCATTACTGAAGGTCTGCGCTCAGTGGCTCGACAGCGCGAACTTGTTCGTGATGGTAAAAGCCAGACAATGAACAGTCGACACATTACAGGTCATGCGATAGATGTGGTGGCATACATCGGCAAGGACATAAGTTGGGAATGGAAATACTACGAGCAGATCGCGGCGGCTTTCAAGCAGGCCAGCAGTGAATTGAACGTTCCTATTGAATGGGGCGGAGATTGGAAGACACTTAAGGACGGGCCTCACTTCCAGCTACCGCATAAGGAGCATCCCGCATGATGAGGTATTGGCTAATTAGCTTGTTGCTGGTGGCCATCTGCCTTGGAGGGTATAGCGCGGCGCTGTCCGGCCGACTGAAATATGTTGAGCAGGAAAACAAAGCACTGGTGGCAGCGGTCGAAAGCCGTGATGCAACCATTACCGGATTGAAAGATGCTGCCAGTGCTGACCGCCGCGTCACAGAAGAGCAGTTAGGGATTGAACAGCAGAAGAGGACAAAGGCCGATGCTGAAAACAAAACGTTGCGCCGTGCGCTTGAGTCCAGTGATTGCGACCGTCATCGTATGTCTGATGATGTCATTAACATCCTGCGTAAATAAACCAACACCCGCACCAGTCCCGCAACTGATTTACGTGTACCCACCAGCCGTATTACTACAACAGTGTGAACAAACACCATTCAACGGGGAAACATTCGGCGATGCTGTGATGGCGTTGCAGGTTGCACAGACTGAGCTGGATATATGCGCCTCTCGTATTGAGGGGCTAATTAAATGGCAGCTAACTGCCGGGAGAAACGAATGAGCAAGATTGTACTGACAAAAGAGCAGATTAAAGAGTTGGCTATTTTCGCAGAAGAGGAAGGACAGCCTACTTACACGATTACACGCGCAAGCATTCCAGCGTTTGAAGCCGAAGATGGCACTAATGTTGATGAATATAACGGACTGATTGCATTTTCAGGCTCAGAAGATCATGGCGTTCTGCAGCTTGATTGATGGCATTACAGAGCATCTATCCGTGGGTGCTCGATAATGCTTCATGTATAGAGGCGTTAATCAAACGGCGGGGAACCGTCATCATAAATAAAGGGATAAATAATGGATAAGATAATTTCAGTAGGGGATGCCAAAATCACAATTAGTGAGACAGCGGACGGTTGTGTGAATATAAAAGTGTGTTGCTGCAAGCCACCTGAGCCAGCAACGCCTGAGCCTACCAGCTCACCAACGCCAGAACCATAAGGTTCTAACAGTAGCCTCGGCATAGTCTGGGGCTTTTCTATTTTGAGGCGTAATACATGCCACCATGTAGTGGATCACAAAATCAGGACACCTTCGTAGCCTTTTTCCACTGCTCTTCGTATTCACAGGGCGGTAATCCACCATTGTGCCGATGGGGGCGTACCGTGTTGTAATAACTTTGTATCCATTCACCGATATCTCGTACCGCATGATGGATATCCATATAACCCCCGACAGGCAGCCATTCACTTTTCAGGCTTCGGAACACTCTTTCCATTGGTGAGTTATCCAGGCAGTTACCCCTGCGGCTCATACTCTGCATCACTCCGTTCCTCCACAGTAACTGCCTGTATTTCTTACTCCTGTACTGCCCTCCCTGATCCGAATGAAACAGCAGCCTCTTTTCCTTTGGTCGCGTCTCCAGTGCATTACGCAGGGCTCGACACACCAGCTCGGCATCCGGGGATGACGATATGGCACTGCCCACTATCCGACGGGAGTAAAGGTCAATCACCAGTGCCAGGTAGCACCAGCCACCATTGACTTTGATATAGCTGATATCTCCACTCCACACACGATTGGGCTCCGACGGCTTAAACTGCCTTTTCAGTAAGTCTGGCGATGCCAGTGACGTCTCCCGTTCACCACGGTAACGAGGCTTGCCGGGTTGGCGACTCGCCAGACCACATTCCTGCATCAGCCTGCGGGCCAGCCAGCGCCCCACGTTATAACCCGACTGACGCATCAGCAGACTCAGTGTTCTGCTGCCGGCTGCTCCCCGGCTCTGTTGATGCAATTTCCGCACCTGAGCACGCAGTTGCAGACGTTTTACATCAACCCGCGAATTCAGCGAGGCATAGTAAACACTGCGCGTTACTTTGAGCAGGCGGCACAATTCGACCACCGACCATTTTGTTTTCAGCCGTGTGATTAACGCAAAGATTTGATGGGGAGCTCGCTCATCAACACGGCTGCCTGCTTTAGTATTTCTTTTTCCATTTCTAGCCGTTTAATCTGCGCTCTGAGCGACTGGATTTCACGTTGCTCTGGTGTCAGTGCAGGATTGTCCGGCGTCACCCCGCTGACTTCTTCTTTGTGCTGGCGTATCCATTTACGCAATTGGCTGGGGTCCAACTCCAGAGCGCGTGCAACCTCGATGGTTGACCGCTGATACTTAACGACCTGCTCAATAGCTTCCAGTTTGAATTCAGGAGAAAAACGGCGTTTGGTCTGTTTAGGTTGAGTCATTATCAATTACCTCAATTGGCTGTCATTAAATTAACAGGCTATTGAGGTGTCCGGTATTACTGATCCACTACACCACGCACACCAAAGGCCTGCCGTTGTCGTGGTTGTCGAAACACAACGACCGATCACAGTGGTTTTTGCAGTGAACACAAAGGAGAAGGCTGGAAGAATTACAAGCCAGGACAGACCAGGCACCAACGCGGCTATGGCAGTGACTGGGATATCAAGCGGCTTCGTGTGCTTAAGAGGGATAAGTATCTGTGCCAAGACTGCCTGGACGAAAAAATACTGACAGCAGCAAGGTGTGTTGACCACGTTATACCCAAGGCACATGGCGGAAGTGATGACGATAGCAACCTTCGGTCTTTGTGTTGGCCTCATCACAGACGCAAGACGGCAACGGAAAGGCTCAAACGATAAGAATTATCACATGCAGGGGGGGCGGGTAAAATCTCTACAGCCCTTACCCTTCCGTACTGCCCGCCTCGTCGTATTTTTATACCCGCGAAAAATGAAATTTAATCTGGAGCGCTTATGGCCGGAACGGCAGGCCGATCCGGGCGGCGTCCGAAGCCAACCGCCC
Source organism: Serratia sp. UGAL515B_01 (assembly GCF_033095805.1). NCBI lineage: Bacteria > Pseudomonadati > Pseudomonadota > Gammaproteobacteria > Enterobacterales > Yersiniaceae > Serratia > Serratia sp. UGAL515B_01. The sequence goes on from NZ_CP109901.1 coordinate 798,218, forward strand.
GTAAGGAATTGGCCGGCAATCCCGGAAAAAGGTCATTAAACAAAGATGAGCCGGTATTCACACCCATTAAAGGCGTGGATCCGCCTGCATGGTTCGAGGAAGAAGAGCTGCACCTTGCTACGGTGATGTGGCAGATGACAACGAAGGAGCTTTGCGGCCAGGGCATTCTTTGCATCACCGACCTGGCAGTGCTCGAACGATGGTGTGTGGCGTATGAGTTCTGGCGCCGGGCGGTGAAGTGCATAGCCAGGGAGGGAAATGTAGTTACCGGTGCCACTGGCGGGCCGATAAAAAACCCACAACTGACAGCCAAAAAAGAGCAGGAATCGGAGATGAGTAGCACCGGCGCCATGCTTGGCCTTGACCCTGGCAGCCGGCAGCGTCTGATTGGCATGGCTGGGCAAAAGAAATCCACAAACCCTTTCATTAAGTTGATCACGTCATGACAAGAAAATCATACCCCAACGTTAACGCGGCTAATCAGTATGCGCGGGACGTGGTGCGCGGAAAGATTGTGGCGTGCCAGTTTGTTATCAGTGCCTGCCAGCGCCACCTTGATGATCTGGCTGAAGAAAAAGCGCGTAAGTTCAGGTACCGGTTTGATCGTGACCTGGCAGAGCAGGCGGCACGGTTTATTCAACTCCTACCCCATACAAAAGGGGAGTGGGCTTATAAACGTATGCCGATCACCCTGGAGCCTTGGCAGCTTTTCATTGTATGCGCAGTGTTTGGTTGGGTGCATAAAGGTACCAAGTTGCGGCGATTTCGTGAGGTCTACACCGAGATCCCTCGCAAAAACGGTAAATCAGCCATTTCTGCCGGGGTGGCTCTCTATGGCTTTACCTGTGACGGTGAATTTGGTGCTGAGGTTTACTCTGGCGCCACTACTGAAAAGCAGGCGTGGGAAGTATTCCGACCAGCCCGGTTGATGTGCAAGCGCACGCCGATGCTGATGGAGGCTTTCGGGATAGAGGTTAATGCTTCCAACCTGAACAGGCCTGAAGATGGCGCCCGTTTTGAGCCGTTGATCGGCAACCCCGGCGATGGTTCATCACCTAGCTTGGCGATAGTGGACGAGTATCACGAGCATCCGACTGATGCACTGTATACCACCATGCTTACCGGTATGGGTGCCAGGCGGCAACCGCTTATGTGGGCGATCACTACAGCGGGTTACAACATTGAAGGGCCGTGTTACGACAAGCGCCGCGAAGTTATTGAAATGCTGAATGGCACGGTACCTAACGATGAGTTGTTTGGCATTATTTACACCATCGACGAGGGCGACGACTGGACGAAGCCAGCGGCACTGGAGAAAGCCAATCCCAATATGGGGGTTTCGGTCTATCGGGATTTTCTGCTTAGTCAGCAACAGCGTGCTATCAACAATGCCAGGCATGCCGGCACATTCAAAACCAAGCATCTGAATGTCTGGGTAGCGGCGCGTAACGCTTTCTATAACCTGATCAGCTTGAAGCGTTGTGAAGATACCACGCTGACACTTGAGATGTTCGAGGGGCAGCCCTGCATACTTGCGTTCGACCTTGCGCGCAAGCTCGACATGAACAGCATGCCGCGCTTGTTTACTCGTGAAATTGACGGCAGGCGTCATTACTACAGCGTGGCTCCGCGTTTCTGGGTGCCTTATGACACGGTGTATAGCGTAGAAAAGAGTGAGGACAGACGAACGGCTGAACGCTTTCAAAAGTGGGTGGAGATGGGGTTGTTATCTGTCACCGATGGCGCAGAAATTGACTATCGCTACATCATGGATGAAGCCAAAGCAGCAAATCGACTTAATCCAGTAGAGGAAAGCCCGATAGATCCATCTGGTGCAACGGCAATATCGCACGAACTCGCTGATGAGGGGATGAACCCGATCACCATCATTCAGAATTACACTAATATGTCAGACGCCATGAAAGAGCTGGAGGCCGCTATTGAGTCTGGGCGTTTTCATCATGACGGCAATCCGATCATGCTCTGGTGTCTCAGTAATGTGATCGGCAAGTTCTTGCCGGGTAGTGATGATGTCGTCAGGCCGATAAAGGAGCAGGCTGAAAGCAAAATTGACGGCGCAGTCGCCCTGATTATGGCCATTGGTCGGGCCATGCTGAATGATCCTCGTGACTTCCTTTCCAACCTCGATCCGGATGAAGAACTACTGACGCTATGAAATCACTCATTATCGACCTTTGCGGGTTGGCAGGTTTCGGCTTGCTCGTGGCAGGGCTTTACCTGCAATTCGGTACCGCGATCGCGCTAATGGCTGGTGGCGGTTCAATGCTGGCGTTTGCGCTGGCGGCGGCCAGGAGAAATCAACGTGCTACTTGATGCCATTTTCCGTAGTGAATCGCTGGAAAATCCCGCCAATCCGATCACAGGTGACAGTCTTGATCTGGGGTTTCGGTCGGGGGATGTCTTTGTCAGTCCTGAAACCTCGATGAAGCTTACGGCGGTCTACGCCTGTATTTATGTGCTGTCTTCTACTCTGGCGCAGATGCCGTTACATGTAATGCGCAAATCCGGCGACAAGGTAGAGCAAGGGCGTGATCACCCCGTCTTTTATCTGGTTCATGACGAGCCGAACGTATGGCAAACCAGCTACAAGTGGAGGGAGTTGAAAGAGCGTCATGTTCTAGGTTGGGGTAACGGGTACACAAAGGTGGTTCGTTCTCGCCGGGGAGAAATCACTGCGCTTGAAGCCTGCATGCCGTGGGAAACCACGCTACTGAATACCGGCGGACGTTATACCTATGGTGTGTACAACGAAGAAGGCAGCTTTGCAATCAATCCCCATGACATGATCCATATTCGGGCGTTGGGCAATAACCAAAAGATGGGTTTAAGTCCTATCTTGCAGCAAGCCGAAACCATTGGGTTGGGAATGAGCGGACAGCAGTACACCAGTAACTTTTTTGGTGGTAATGCGCGGCCCGCTGGGATTGTGTCGGTAAAAGGCGAGCTAAATAAAGAATCCTGGGCTTGGCTGAAGGAGATGTGGAAGAAGGCTGCGCAGGCGTTGCGCAATCAGGAAAACAAAACCCTTCTGTTGCCCGCTGACTTGAATTACCAGGCATTGACGGTTTCGCCGGTGGACGCTCAGTTAATCGACCTGATGAAGCTTAATCGCTCACAAATTGCCGGGATCTTCAATGTTCCTGCGCACATGATTAACGATTTGGAAAAGGCGACCTTCTCCAACATTACTCAGCAATCCATTCAGTTTGTGCGCCACACGGTCATGCCGTGGATTGTTAATTGGGAGCAGGAGCTTAACCGCCGCTTATTTACCGCCGCCGAGCGCAGTGCAGGGTATTACGTCCGGTTTAACCTGGCTGGTTTACTGCGTGGTACCCCGCAGGAACGCGCCCAATTCTATCACTTCGCCATAACAGATGGCTGGATGAGTCGAAACGAGGCTCGAGCATTTGAAGATATGAACCCAGTTGATGGACTGGATGAAATGCTGGTCAGCGTCAATGCGGCTAATCCTGCCAGTGACATTACAGACTTAAACAAAGAGGAAAAGCCCAATGAGTGACAGAGAAACGCGCTGTTACGGCGGAGAAGTACGTGCACAACAGGAAGAAAACCAGCCTACGCACATTATCGGTTATGGCTCGGTATTCGATAGCCGATCAGAAGTGATCTGGGGGTTTCGCGAGATTATCAAGCCTGGCGCTTTTGATGACGTGCTGAAAGATGATGTTCGCGGCCTATTCAATCATGACCCTAATTTTATTCTTGGTCGCAGTTCGGCAGGTACGTTGTCGTTATCCGTTGATACGCGGGGGCTGCAGTACAACATTGTGGCACCAGAAACCCAGACTATCCGTGATTTGGTGATCAGCCCTATGCAGCGTGGCGACATCAACCAGTCCTCCTTTTCCTTCCGTGTCGCCCGCGATGGCGAGGATTGGTACCAGGATGAGCAAGGGGTTGTGATCCGAGAGATTAGCAAGATTTCGCGGTTGTTCGATGTTAGCCCGGTGACCTATCCGGCCTATCAGGAAGCCGATTCAGCCGTGAGATCCATGAAAGCCTGGCAGGAGGCGCGTGACAGTGGCGCGATCGCTAATGCCGTAAACCAACGAATGGCGCGTGAGCGCCTGCTGACTTTATTAAACGCGTAAGGAACCACCATGAAATTGCACGAATTGAAGCAAAAACGTAACACCATCGCGACCGACATGCGTGCTCTGAATGACAAGATCGGGGATAACGCCTGGACGGAAGAGCAGCGTACCGAGTGGAACAAGGCCAAGGATGAGCTGACCAAGATTGATGAGCAGATCGCTCGTGAAGAGGAGCTTCGCGCCTTGGATCAGACCTTTGTAGAGGACACTGAGCAGGAACAGCGTCAACAGTTGAATAAAAATCCAGAGCTTCAACAGCAGGAACGACGTGCGGCAGCGTTTGATAAATTCTTGCGCCAGGGCTTTGGCGAACTGACGGCTGAAGAACGCGCTGCTGTGCGTGAACTCCGCGCACAGGGCACTTCTCCTGATGAAAAAGGGGGTTATACCGTCCCGACCCAAATGCTGGCTAAAATCGTTGATGCGATGAAAGCTTACGGTGGCATTGCCAGCGTGGCGCAAATCCTAAACTCATCCAACGGGCAGGATATTACCTGGTCAACCTCTGACGGTACGGCGGAGGAAGGGGAGTTGCTGGGTGAGAACACCGCAGCCTCAGAGCAGGATGTTGAATTCGGTACCGCGATTTTGGGGGCTAAAAAACTCAGCTCTAAAATCATTCGCGTATCTAACGAACTGTTGCAGGATAGCGGTGTTGATATTGAAGCCTATCTGGCAGGACGCATTGCTCAACGTATCGGTCGCGGTGAGGCAAAATACATCGTCAAAGGCACCGGCGCAGGTACCCCAGTACAGCCCAAAGGGCTTGAGGTCTGTGTTACCGGCACTGTGGCGGCCAAGGCGCTCACGCTGGATTGGACGGATGTGAATACCCTTAAACATAGTATTGATCCAGCCTACCGTAACGGGCCTAAATTCCGGTTGGCCTTCAACGATTCCACACTGAAAACACTCACGGAACTGGTAGACGGTAATAAACGCCCGTTGTGGTTGCCGGATATTGTCGGTGTGGCGCCAGCGTCAGTGCTGGGGATGCAGTATGTTATCGACCAGGCGATCGATAGCATGGCAACCGGTAAAAAGTTTATTTACTGTGGTGACTTCGACCGCTTCATTCTGCGCCGCATCACTTATATGACGCTGAAACGCCTGGTTGAACGTTTTGCTGAGTACGATCAGACCGCGTTCCTTGCCTTCCATCGTTTCGATTGTGTGCTGGAGGATGCATCAGCGATCAAGGCGCTGACCGGTAAATAAACATTATTTACGTATTCCCTGCACCGCTTCGGCGGTTTTTTTATGCCCATCAAATGGTGGGCACTGGAGAGAGTCATGATCTTAACGCTTGCTGAAATCAAGGCTCAATTGCGCTTGGATTCTGATTTTACCGAAGAGGATGAGTTGCTTGAGTTTATTGGTAATGCGGTACAAAAGCGTACGGAAACCTATATCAATCGGACACTTTATCCTTGTGATGCGGTAATACCTCAAGATGATCCATGTGGATTACGTCTACCCGATGACATAAAGATGGGGATGCTATTGCTGGCTTCCCATTACTACGAAAATCGAAAGACTGTCACCGATTTTGAGCAGACAGAGGTGCCAATGGGTTTTCATTGGCTAGTTAGTCCTTATCGATTTATCCCACTATGAAAAGACGATTGACAGAGGTCACGGCAACATATCGAGCGCCAGAACCCGGCGAGCTTAACCGCCGAGCGCAATTCCGTACGCGCGAAGATGTGCCAGGCTCCGGGCATATGGGGGTTGATACAGTATACCACAACACATTCAGCACCTGGGCAAAGCTGGCAGCGGTCGGGGATTCAGTACGCATTGACTCGATGCAGGTTGACGCGGCGATCACTCATCGAATCATTATCCGGTACCGACGCGGTGTGACCACGGATGATGAAGTCGTGATCGAGGGTATGGTTTACCGCATCAAAGGTGCCAAAGATCTGAATGACGAGCGGCGCTTTTTGGTTATTAGTGCTGAGGAGTTGGGCACCGTTGAGGCGATAGGGGGCGATAGTGGGAATTGAGAACTCAAGCAGCGGCCTGTATCTACACGTCGATTTTGATAAAGCACCAGAAATCACATTCAACAAAGCCAGGGTGCGCCGTGCATTTGTAACCGTGGGGCAGAAGGTGATGGCTGAATCTCGCCGCCTCGTTGCTCGCAGGGCAATATCAAAGGCAGGGGAAGCGCCGGGCTTCAGAACGGGGCGGCTGGCAAAATCCATTGGCTATCGCGTTCCTACAGCGACCGCAAACCGCCCAGGCTTCATGGCTAAAATTGCTCCGAACCAGAAAGGCGGCAAAGGGAATCGGCTGATTGAGGGTGATTTCTATCCTGCTTTCTTGTGGTACGGCGTCCGAAGAGGTGCCAAGCGCGGAAAAAGCCACAAAAAAGGGGCATCGGGGGGCGATGGGTGGAAAATTGCCCCGAGAAAAAACTTTATGGAGCAGGCGTTACTCAATAAGCAGGCATGGATTCAGCGCGTGCTATTCGAGGCGCTTCAAAGCTCAGTGAGGCCCGTCAAAAAATGAAACTGTCATTGATTATTTCAGCTCTCCGGTTGCGCTGCCCGTCATTTGAGGGGCGTATTTCTGGTGCGGCAGAATATAAACCCATTCCCGATACTGCAAAAATGAAGTTGCCATCTGCCTGGGTTATCCCGCTTGATGACAACGTCAGTGAGCAGAAATCACAAACTGACTACTGGCAAGAGCTGACAGAAGGCTTTGCAGTAATTGTTATCATGGACAATACGCAAGATCAGCGTGGGCAGGCGGCAGCGTTTGACGTTGTTCATGATGTTAGGGCTGAACTGTGGAAGGCTCTGCTTGGCTGGGAGCTTGAAGATTACGACCCCATTCAATATGACGGCGGTAATTTGCTGGATATGAATCGTGCCCACCTTTACTACCAGTTCGACTTCTCAGCCAAAACCGACATCGCTGCTGAGGATACCCAACATTGGGATGACCTACAGCAACTTGAAGAGCTGGCGCTTGTGGCGGTTGATGTTGATTTCATGAAGCCCGATGGCGATATCGAGCACAAGTTAAGAATCCCACTAGACGAGTAATCCCTATGTATGTGATCCCCTGCAATGGCCGGTCAGTGCCTGATCCGGTCAAGGGCGACTTTTTGCCAAAAGAAGGCAGAAACGTTGCCGACACTATCTATTGGCATCGTCGTTTGGTCTCCGGTGAAGTGGTGCTGAAGGACACAACGCCCGTCCAGAAACCCGAACAAAAGGCTAAAAAACAATGAATTTTAACACTATCCCAAATGATTTGAGGGTACCGCTGTTTTCTGCCGAAATGGATAACAGCGCGGCAAACACGATACAAGATAGCGGCCCTGCGTTACTCATTGCTCACGCATTGGCAGGTAGCATCATCGAGCCTAACAAGCTGGTTATCATGCCGAGCGCCGGATTGGCTGGACAGATCGCAGGGCGCGGTAGCCAGCTTGCGCGAATGGTTTCGGCCTATCGTGCTGTAGATCCGTTTGGTGAGTTGTGGGTGATTGCTACACCAGAGCCGGCGGGAACGCCAGCAACCGGCACGTTGACAATCACCGGTTCAGCTCAGGCAGCAGGCGCGTTGTCGATCTATATCGGCTCTACGCGAGTGCAGGCAATGGTTACAGCATTGGATACGCCAGCGATCATTGGTACCACTGTTGCAGCAGCTATCAATGCGCTGCCTGATTTACCGGTTACCGCTGAAGCGATCGACGGTGTTGTGACGCTGACGGCAAAAAATAACGGACTCACCGGCAATGGCATCCCCGTAGTGATGAACTATCGCGGCACCGTGGGAGGTGAGCAAAACCCAGCCGGGGTGAATGTGGCGATTTCGCCAATCGCGGGTGGCGCGGGTTCCCCTGATTTGTCGGCGACGATTGCCGCGATGGGCGATGAAATGTTTGATTTTATCGGCTTCCCATTCAGTGATTCTGCATCTCTGTCCGTAATTGGCACGGAAATGAACGACGACACTGGGCGCTGGTCGTGGTCACGTCAGCTTTATGGTCACGTTTACACCGCAAAAATTGGGGTGTTGTCTGATTTAGTGGCGTTCGGCTCCACGTTTAACGATCCGCATCTGACTATTGCCGGATACGAGCCAGGCGTACAGATTTCCACCGATGAGCTGGTCGCGGCTCGCACTGCTCGTAATGCGGTATTTATCCGTAACGACCCAGCCAGACCAACGCAAACCGGTTTGCTGAATGGTGCCCTGCCAGCCCCGGCGGGTGAGCGTTTCATTCTTACCGAGCAGCAATCCCTGTTAACTCATGGTATCGCCACGGCATACAGCGAGGGCGGCGTGGTGCGCATTCAGCGAGACATCACGACTTATCAGAAGAATGCTTACGGCAATGCCGATAACAGCTTTCTGGATAGCGAAACGTTGCACACCAGCGCCTATGTGTTGCGCCGCTTGAAGTCGGTGATCACCAGTAAATACGGTCGGCACAAATTGGCGAATGACGGTACCCGATTCGGGCCAGGTCAGGCCATTGTTACGCCATCCGTGATCCGTGGTGAAATCCTTGCCGTTTATCGTCAACTGGAGCGAAGCGCGATCGTCGAAAACTTCGATCTGTTCGCTCAATACTTGATCGTGGAGCGCAACGCGGACGACCCGAACCGCCTTGATGTGCTGTTCCCACCTGATTACGTCAATCAGTTGCGTGTGTTTGCTCTGCTTAATCAATTCCGCCTGCAGTACCAAGAGGAGTCCGTTTAATGGCCAGAAACAAGCGTATCGGGGGTACCTGTTATTTCAAGATCGACGGTCAGCAATTGTCGCTAACCGGCGGCATAGAAGTACCTATGAATACAGCGGTAAAAGAAGATGTGGTGGGTATGGATGGTTCTGTGCATTACAAAGAAACCCACCGCGCGGCGTATATCAAAGGCACGTTTAAGGTGCCGGGTGATTTCCCGATCAGTAAGCTGGTCTCGTCCGACTCAATGACGATCACCGCCGAGCTGGCCAATGGTCAGGTCTACGTCCTTTCTGAGGCCTGGTTGAATGGCGAGGCAAACCACAACGCTGAAGAAGGCACGGCTGATCTCGAATTCCACGCAGAAGAAGGGTTCTATCAATGACAAAAATCACATTAACCAGAGAAATCACCGTTTCGGGTGAGCCGATCATAGAGTTGACGCTACGTGAGCCAACTTATGACGAAATGGCATCCTGTGGTATCCCGTTCACCATTACGGAGGACGGAGAAGTTAAGATGGATCTCAAGTCCACGCTGCGTTACCTGCCGATCTTGGCAGGAATACCGCCTTCCTCGGCAAAACAAATGACCCCGAAAGACATCATGACCGCCTCGATGTCGATTGTTAGTTTTTTTACGGCGTCGGCAGTGTAAAAAACTTTACTACTCGAGTTTATAACATTGCCTATTTCTGGCGCATTAACCCTTTAACGCTGATGTCCTGTCCGCTCTCCAAGATAGTGGAGCTTGAAGAGCAGGCAGAGCGAATCAATTCGGAGATAAATAATGGCTGATAGCTTTCAACTAAAGGCGATCATCACCGGCGTTAACAAGCTATCGCCACAACTTACGACGATGCAGAAGGATCTGCGTAAGTTTAAGGGGGAGTTCAAGGATGTTATCAGTTCCGCTGGTGTAGTTGGCGCTGGCATTGCGGCGGCGTTTGCGATGCCAATTAAATCAGCTATCGATTTTGAATCGACGATGGCTGATGTTAAAAAGGTTGTTGATTTTGATAGTAATCAGCAATTTAAAAAGATGGCTGATGATGTGCTGGATCTATCTACAAAGCTACCGATGGCTGCTAATGGGATCGGGGAAATTGTTGCCGCTGGTGGTCAGGCGGGTATTGCGCGTGACGAGCTGCTCAAGTTTGCTGAAGGTGCAGTAAAAATGGGGATTGCCTTCGATCAGACAGCAGAGCAATCAGGGCAGATGATGGCGCAGTGGCGCACGGCGTTTAAAATGACGCAAGATGAAGTGATAACGCTCGCTGATAAGGTTAACTATCTTGGCAATACCGGCCCCGCCAATGCTGCGAAAATATCGGATATTGTCACTAGAATTGGGCCATTAGGTGAAGTTGCAGGCGTGGCGTCTGGGGAGATTGCGGCTATGGGTGCAACCATTGCCGGTATGGGGGTGGAGTCAGAGATTGCCTCAACAGGGATCAAGAATTTCATGTTGTCATTGACAGCAGGCGGAGCTGCAACAGCGTCACAGAAAAAAGCACTCAAAGCGTTAAAGATAAATCCCAAAACTCTAGCCGCCGACATGCAAAAAGATGCAAAAGGTACCATGATCAGGGTTCTTGAGTCGATGGCTAAGGTACCTAAAGCCAAGCAAGCGGCAGTGATGACGGCTCTTTTTGGTAAGGAGTCATTGGGTGCTATTGCCCCATTACTGACTAACCTTGATCTTTTGAAGGTCAACTTCAATAAAGTTTCAGATGCCCAGCAATACAATGGCTCAATGCAGAAGGAATACGCATCTAGAGCAGCTACAACGGCTAATGCACTTATCTTGCTTAAGGGGCAGGTGAATGCGGCTGCAATATCTATCGGTGATTTATTCCTTCCCACAATCGTTAGTGGAACAAAAAAACTGACACCTTACCTTGTCAGTATTCGTAACTTGATAAAAGAGAACCCCGAGCTTATCAAAACCACACTCAAGCTGGGTGTGTATCTGATGGGAGTAGCGGTCAGTGTCACAGCTGTTACCAAAGCCGTTGCCTTTATGAGTTTTGTCACAAAGATGTCACCGCTTGGCAGGTTGCTTGCTGTGCTGATTGCTGCTGGTGGTTTGATTGTCGCCAATTGGGATAAAGTCGGCCCGGTATTTAAAGCGATATGGGATAAAATAAAACCCATTGTAGAGCTATTCGGTGGAATGGAAAATATCATGCAGGCTGTTGCTGTTTTTGCGGCAGGGGCTTTTGCTTTGTCTTTTATTTCTGGCATGGGTAAAAGCAACGCGGTATTAATCCTTCTGAATCGCTCACTAAAAACGCTGTTATCCTTCGCGGGTAAGTCTGTGGCTATTGGAGTTCTTATCAGTCTCTATGAGCCTTTCATGGATTTAAAGAAAAATGTAGACGCCAGAAAAAATAAATGGGAAAGCGAAAGAAATGGAAAGTCTGATGCTGAGTTAATTGCCGAACATGCAAAATCCGGTGGTTCAATAATAGATAAGGACTCAGTTGTTTATTCTAAGCTCAAGAGTTTATTTAGATCCGAAGATAAGGCATCAATCCTTGCAGGAAAAGGGCAGCAGCTTAATGGTGAAATAACCGTTAAATTCGATAACGCGCCGCCTGGAATGAATGTTGTGAGCGCCGTGGCTGGCTCTCCTAATCTTGGCATAACAACAGATGTTGGCTATAATCGGTTTGCAAATAGGTAGGTGTTTTATGTGGAAATCTTAACATTTTAATAATACATCTGGACTGTGACATGCAAAAAATAATAGCTGCATCACTTTTTTTATTAGCGTTTTCTGTTAGTGCTAAATTTATTAACCCAATGGATTTTGATGGGTCTGAGGCTCAAAAAAATGAAGTGATAGAGTATATCAAATCTACAGTTAAGCGTGATTATTGTAATGATACTGTAGACATGTGCCAAGATACCATGCTGCGTATGATGGAGGATGAAAATCTAAACGCATTTAAACTAGCTACCAAAGCAACAAACAGGAAAGTAATGGATCGCGTTATTAAAGATTACTGCAGCAGCGAAGTTAATATGTGTAATTATGCCATGATAAACATGATGTACGACGAGAATATTAAAGCTAGCAATAATTCACTGAAATGGTAATTTTTTAACCCATTGTAATATTTAAAATATAACCCACCTTTCGGTGGGTTTTTTATTGGTGGTAACCATGAGCTGGAAAGACAAGTTATTACCCGCGTCTTTTCGCGGCGTACCTTTTAAGACGAAAGATGACGAGGCCACAGTAGGCCGCAGAACGCAAACCCACGAATACCCCAACCGCGACAAACCCTATTCCGAGGATCTGGGGCGAGTCACGCGCCGCGATAGAATATCGGCATATGTGATCGGTGATGATTATCAGGCACAGCGCGATCAGCTCATTGCCGCGATTAACCAGGGTGGCCCCGGTAAGCTGATACATCCACAGTACGGCGAGCTTAACGTATGCATCGATGGTGAAGTTACTGTTAGTCATAGCTCATCAGATGGGCGGATGTGTACGATCAGTTTTGCATTCGTCGAAGCCGGTGAGCTTTCCTTTCCTACATCGGGCGTAGCAACCGGACAGAAGCTGATTTCTTCTACCGATGCGATGACTGACAGTGCTTCTGACGCCTTCGGTAAATCTTTTGGCCTAGATGGCTTGCCGGATTTTCTGCAAAACGGCGTGCTTGAAAATGCCCATGACATGACGGGGATCGCCATTAAAGCGCTCGATGGTGTGAACTCAGCGATGGGTGATGCCGGGCGATTGCTCGACGGTGACATGTCTGTGCTGCTCATGCCCCCTAGTTCGGGCATGGATTTTACTAACCGACTGCAGCGTATGTGGCGTTCGGGTAATGCGCTATTCAGAAATAGCGGGGATGTTATCAGCAAGATAAAGGGGTTAACCGGCTTTACCGTTGATCGCAATCTTGCCCCGCGAGGCGTGTGGAAAACAGACAGTAAAACCACACAAATTCAGACCGCACAGACTAACGCGATTGCTCAGGCTATGCGCACAACTGCATTAGCTGAAGCTGCTCGTAGTGTTTCCAGCCTGCCCCAGCCACTTCTTGCGCAGACAGGCAATACCATCACGCAAGCACGATTACCGCAACGCCCGGAAACCGGCACGGACACACAGCCGGTGAGATTGCCGCTGCTCACACACCCAGCCGTAACATCCCTTGATGACGGCGCAGTGACCGAACCACCATTAAGCTACGACACATTGACGGAGATCCGCGACACGCTTAACAACGCCCTCGATCATGAGCTGTTACGTGTCACTGATGATAGGCTTTTTCTGGCACTTAATACTGTTCGTGCTGATGTTAACCGAGACATTAGCCAGCGTCTGGAACAGACAGAAAAAACCGCATTGCTCACGCCTACCGATGTTTTGCCCGCGTTAGTGTTGGCTGCTGATTGGTACGACTCGTCAGGGCGAGAGCGCGATATTTTAGGTCGCAATCCAATCATACACCCCGGCTTTGTGCCGGTTGTAACGTTAAAGGTGCCAGTACGATGAGCGACGAAAACAATAATGTGACATTGCGAGTCGGGGGTCGCGAGTGGGGCGGCTGGACGTCTGTTTCAATATCAGCAGGCATTGAACGCTTGGCGCGTGACTTCAATATCGAGATAACCCGCCAGTGGCCAGGCTCAGAAGATGTCGGCAATTTACAGCCGAAAATTAAGAAGGGTGACCCCGTCACGGTATTGATTGGTACCGATCTGGTTATCACCGGCTACATCGATGCTACCCCTGTGCGGTATGACGCTCGCAGCGTGTCTGTGGGCATCGTTGGACGCAGTAAAACCGCCGACCTGATCGACTGTTCAGCCATGACAACGCAGTTTACGGGCCGGACATTTACGCAGATTGCCGAGCAATTGGCAAAGCCGTTTGGCGTGTCGGTGGTGAATGCTGGCATAGACAATACCCCCGTTGTCGGCCTGCAGGTGGATTACGGTGAAACCGTGATTGATGTGCTCGACAAGATGATGGGCCTGCAGCAAGTGTTGGCATACGACAACCCAGCCGGTGAGTTGGTCATCGGGCCTGTGGGTGCTTCTCATTGTGTCACGGCCTTGGTGCTTGGTGAGAATATTATCAGCTGCGATACCGAGCAGAGCATTAAAGAGCGCTTTTCCGAGTATCAAGTGGCTGGGCAAAGGGCTGGTAATGATGATGACTTTGGTGAGGTCACCACGTCAGCGATCAGGGCTAAAACCGTCGATGGTGGTGTGAGTCGCTACCGACCTATGGTGATCAAGCAAGCCGGTAATGCTACTGGCGGATCGGTCATTGAGCGCAGTCAGTTTGAGATGTTGCGCCGAGCGGCAAGAACCGACGAAGTTACCTATACCGTGCAGGGCTGGCGGCAAGGCAACGGCAAGCTGTGGGAGCCTAACCAGCTTGTGACGGTTTACGATCCCGTACTCGGTTTTACTAACCGTGACATGCTGATCGCGGAAGTGACCTACAGCAAGAGTGGACAGGGCACCACAACGCAGTTACGGATCGGGCCACCTGATGCTTATCTTCCTAAGCCGCCTAATCAAAAAGCGGCGCGTAAAAAAGTCGATGAAGAGGACGATTTCTGATGAGCAGACTGTTTAGCGGCTTACAACGCAGCTTGTCAAATTTAATTGTGCGCGGTGTTGTGCGGCGCACTGACAGCACCAGCAAAAGCCAGATGCTACAGATCCAGATGATAGCCGACGAACCGAAGGACAGCATCGAACACTTAGAGCCTTACGGTTTTACCAGCTCGCCACATCTTGGGGCAGAAGTCTTTGCGGCGTTTCCTGATGGCGATCACTCGCATGGCGTAGTGCTTGTTGTTGCCGATCGCCGTTATCGCATTGCAGGGCTGAAAAGCGGCGAGGTGGCGATTTACAGCGATGAAGGCGACAGCATTATCCTTAAACGCGGCAATCAGGTCGAGATTACGACCAAGGAGTTTATTGTTAATGCCGAAACGAAGGTGACACTAAACACGCCACTTGTTGAGACGTCTGGCAAGATTGTGGCCACCGGCAATGTTGAGTCTGGTGCGGATGTTCGAGATAAAACCGGCACGGTTGCAGCGATCCGTGTCACATACAACGGACATACTCACACGCACGGCGACCCAATAACCGGCGTACCGATACAGAAGATGGGGCAACCATGATCCTGATAGTCAATGGTAAGCAGCAGGCCGTTCATGCTCCAACCGATCCGTTAACGCGCTCTGTCATTATCTCTTTATTTACCTGGCGTCGTGCTGACCCTGATGATGACACTGTTCACCCAATGGGGTGGTGGGGCGACACATATCCAACCGTGCAGAATGACCGGATCGGCTCCCGTCTTTACTTGCTCCGGCGTGAAAAGATCACAAGTAAAACTATCGAGTTAGCGCGTGGCTATATCACTCAGGCGCTGGCTTGGATGCTTGATGATGGGGTGATCACCGACTCAGCGATCAACGTTCAGCGCAGCGGTACTGACACGATTACGGCAGAGATAACACTATACCGTGCCGGTGGTGCAGATCACCGGATCACATTAACCGACTTATGGAGTGCGTCCGATGGCTGATAGCGGATTTAACCGCCCAACCCTTCCGCAGTTAATCACCCAAATCCGCAGCGACCTCAATTACCGATTTCAAAATGATGCCGTCTTACGCCGTGCCGACTCGGAAGTGTACAGCCGCGTGCAGGCAGCAGCAGTTCATACGCTGTACGGTTACATCGACTATCTTGCGCGTAATCTGCTACCCGATCTTTGTGACGAAGATTGGCTGGTAAGGCACGGCAACATGAAGCGCTGCCCTCGGAAAGCGCCTTCAGCGGCCTCTGGATTTGTCCGCTGGGAGGGAGTGACGGACGGTATCACGGTACCCGCTGGCATGGTTATTCAACGTGATGATTTGCGGGAGTACACCACAACGGCAGATGCTACATCTGCTGCTGGCGTCTTGCTTGCGCCAGTGGTCTGTTCATCGACCGGGATAGCAGGTAATACCGATGACGGCATCAGTATGATCCTGACGCAGCCGGTAAGTGGCTTGCCGTCCGCTGCCGTTGCTGATGGCATCGATGGCGGCGCTGACGTTGAGCCTATCGAAGAGTGGCGAGCACGGATTATAGAGCGTTGGTACTACACCCCCCAGGGTGGTGCCGATAGCGATTACATCGTGTGGGCCAAAGAGGTACCCGGCGTTACTCGCGCATGGACGTATCGCCATTGGATGGGGGCAGGCACTGTGGGGGTAATGGTTGCCAATAGCAACCTTGAAAACCCGATCCCTGATGGTACGGTGGTTGATGCTGTTCGTGAGCATATTTTACCGCTTGCACCCGTTGCAGGCTCAAGCCTCTACACCTTTCCGCCGATCGCTAAAGTGGTGCCCTTTCGTATTCGCATCACGCCGGATACGCCCGCGGTTCGTTATGCCGTGGTGGCAGAGTTACGCGCCATGTTTTTCCGCGATGGCACGCCAGGTGGAACGTTAGAGCATTCTCGCATTTCCGAGGCAATCAGCATTGCAACCGGTGAGTTTAATCACACGCTGATAAGCCCGACAGATGATGTAGTCCTTGCCTCAACAGAATTGCCCGTTGTCGGGGAGGTTACATGGAGCTAGAGGACTACGAGAGTTTACTTAAGAATCTGCTCCCGCGTGGCCCTGCATGGGACGGAGAGGATCCGTTGTTGCTCGGGCTGGCTCCGTCCCTACATCGCGTGCATCAACGCGGCGACGACTTGATGATTGAGATAGATCCGCGCACAACTCAAGAGCTTATCGACCGCTACGAACGACTAACCGGGTTACCTGATGCATGCGCCCCTGATGGCGCTCAGACATTGGCGCAGCGGCAGCAGCGACTGGACGCCAAGATCAACATTATGGGCGGTATCAGTAAGGATTTTTATCTCGCTCAGTTGTATGCCCTCGGCTATGAGGGCGCGACGATCACGCAGTTCGAAACCGATGTTTTTCGCTGCACATCAACGTGTATGGACTCTCTTTATTCGGACGAATGGCGCTTCTGGTGGCAAGTCAACATGCCAAACACAACGCAAGTTACAACCATGACGTGCATGTCATCCTGCACGGAAAGCCTGAAAGCGTGGGGTGATACGGTGGCGGAATGTGTAATCAACAAGCTTTGTCCCTCACATACTTATGTAACCTTTAACTACCCGGAGTAACTATGCATCGGATTGATACACCGACTGCCCAAAAAGATAAATTTGGAGCAGGCAAGAACGGCTTTACACGTGGTAACCCGCAAACAGGCGTGCCAGCAACTCAGCTTGACGATGATTATTTTGATACTGTCCAGGAAGAGATCGCCGGGGTTGTTGAAAACGCAGGAATGACCCTGATCAAGGGGGTAAAAAACCAGCTTATGACAGCGCTGAATAAGTTATTTTTGCGGTCTAGCAATAACCTGTCAGAGATAAAAGCTGCTGGTACTGATGCTGTTGCCGCTGCTAGAACAAACCTTGGGTTGACTGACGTGCTTGTTGGTCCACTC
Source organism: Serratia sp. UGAL515B_01 (assembly GCF_033095805.1). Taxonomy (NCBI): domain Bacteria; kingdom Pseudomonadati; phylum Pseudomonadota; class Gammaproteobacteria; order Enterobacterales; family Yersiniaceae; genus Serratia; species Serratia sp. UGAL515B_01. The sequence continues at coordinate 815,602 of NZ_CP109901.1, forward strand.
TCTCAAACAACCGGTGCCAGCACGTCAGCAATCATGAGTCAAAAAGCAATCACCGATGCACTGGCAACAAAGCAGCCGAAAGGAAATTACGCAGATAGCGCTATTTTTTCCAGTTCACAGATCGAGTCTTACGTTTTTAATCCAAATAAAAACCTTTGTTTTCTGATTAATAACTCCAACATTTCTGGTGCCTACTCTGTCGATTTTGGCTTGATCTGGGGATTCGACGGTGCTGGCGTCATGACGGCTGGCTCGGTTCCCGCATCTAGAGTCACCGGGCTTTCTCAAGCAACAGGAGCCAGCACTAGTGCGATAATGAGCCAAAAAGCTATCACAGATGCACTTGGTCAAAACGCAAGCCTTGGTTTGTACCAGCTTTGGCATGATGTAACGGCATCAAGAGCTGTAGGCTCGAGTTACTCTAACAATAGCAGCAGACCGATAATGGTAGCAATGTGCGTCCGAAATGTTCCCCTGGGCCTTTATGCGTCAAGCATCGTCGTTCAGGGCATCGAATTTTCCGCCGGCTCAAACACTGCAGGTGAGCATCGTTTTATCAGCGTTATCGTTCCACCCGGACAAACATACAGCTATAAACCTTTGGCCACTTCTAACTACACCCTTCTGGAGCTTTATTGATGGACTACAAATATTACAAAGACGAGCAGAACGCTGTTTATGCGTATACAGCAGACGGTAGCCAAGATGACTACATAAAACCCGGCATGATTCAGATTAGCGAGGAGGAAGCAAAAATACTCGCAAATCCTCCACCGTCAAAAGGCCAGCTCATGGCTTTTGCTGCTGCTGAAAAAACACAGCGATTTACAATAGCAACATACGAAATCGCGTGGCGGCAGGACGCTTTAGACCTAAGCGTGGCAACCGATGCTAACAAAAAGGAGTTAATCAACTGGAAGAGGTATCGTCTGGCTCTAAGTCGCGTTGATATCGAAAAAGCACCAGACATCGAATGGCCAGTAGCGCCGGAGTAATGAAAACATAATTAACGCTGCCCGATTCCTGCTGCGTGACGTCCGTTTAGGTTCAGATGAAAAAACGCCACGTGCAGTGGGATGTGGCGGTAAAGTTGGCTGGTGAGGTTGTTGTTATGCACTGCATTTGGGAAAAAACCGCCACTTCCGTCTGGGGGGCCTATGCAAAGTGGCGGAAAATACAGCTTAGACCCCACCAGTATATGGGGGATTAACACCTAATGAATCAGAGCGATTGTATCGGGAAAACTCTAAAGCCGTGGCTAATTTTCGTTGACCACTTCATTATTTTATAGTCTTTAGAAAATCCCAATCGTTATCTTCCATGGTATCAGTAACCCGTTTGCAAGTAGTATCGCTAGCTTTTTTATAGCATCGTCCGTTTTCCCATGCTTCTGGTTTTTCAGGAAAAAATGTTCCTCCACAGCTAACCGTTGCAAGCGGTATCATTATTACTAATAGAAATTTCACTTGCGCATCCTCTATTAACTCCTTTTAAAGTCATAAAAAGTATAAGTTTCATATTATGAGTGCAATTGGTCTGTGTCGCATTAAGGCTTGCACAGGCAACATGCTTTTTTGTGATGCCGTGTGCATTATCCCGTTGGGATCTCGCTTGTGCGCTCAGCATGTGCAATTTTCGATGGTTGAAATTTTAACAGATTGTACAAGACAAAAGTACCCGTTCATGGTTAGGAGCCTCAAAAAATGGGCGATTCAATTTCCCTAACCATGAACACACGGCTTTTCCGTTTTTATTACCATAATAAAAAGCATTTTAACCGAAATTATCTTAATGCAACAGAACCTGTTGTTGTATGTCAGACTTGAAACCAATCATCAGCACTTTCCCACGTTTCCTGTAGCATCCCCTCGATCACTTCCCTGTCAGCGGTGGAACTACCGCGTACCGATAAGCCATCACCGCCAGCAAGTCGAACGGTAGCCTCGACGTCTGGGAATTTACGTTGTAGCCGCTTGTTCAGTTCCACAGCTAGAGCAGAAGCCACACCTGCAGGCAGTTTCTTTTTCTTGTCGATAGTCACTTCAACGTACAGCATAGTTAGTGCCTCCAAATATCAGTAACCAGCCACTGGTCAGCTTCTTCGAACATTTCTTCAACTAACGCCCTGGCTATTTTTTGTTGAGCTTCTTTCATGTCATCGCATTTGAGGTCGCTAATGGAGGAAGACTTCACCACAGCTTCAGCACCAGGTAGTTTTTTGCTTACTCGTCTGTTTAGTTCGTTCTGAACAATGGTAAGGCTATCTTTTGGAAAAGCAGGGTTCTTTGTATCTATGCTTAGAGTGATGCGCATAGCAGTATCCTCGCTTGGTTGAATACTGTTTATTTATACAGTTAAATTATTCTGCGTTCAACTTGGATTTTTGCAAAGCGTCGAATTTTTCATGTAGCGATTTTGGATAAAGTTCGGTGTAAACCTGCCATAAAATATTAAGATTGCGGTGACCTGTCACCTGGGCGACTTCCTCAATACTGAAACCTGCCTCAAACAGCCTGCTAGCTGCCTCTCTGCGCATGTCGTGATAGCGTAAGTCCTTTATACCTAGCCGATCTCTTACACGTGAAAATCCAGAACCTACAGATTTTGAGTTATAAGGGAAAACCAGTTCATTATTTTTTGGTTGTCGTTGAACGATTTCCCAGGCTTCACCAAGTAATGGCACCATCATGTGATTGCCTACTTTTTTCCTTGGATCTTTACGATCTCTAACCAGAACGGCCCTCTGTTCTTTATCTACGTCATCCCACCGAATGCGGCATACCTCGCTAATTCGCATACATGAAAGGATGGAGAAATTCAGTATGTCTTCATAGGGAATAGTTGAGTATCGGCTTGCAGACCTTTCTCTAAGTGCAGCGAAGATTAATTCTAGTTCTTCACTGGCAGGTCTTCTGCTTCTGCGCTGTGACTTACCAATTAATCCCATGCTTAACGCTGACGGCCTTGCGTCTTTTGCGGGGTTGCGTGTGTAATCGATCCCGTAAATAGGTTTTGCGCTGGAAAGCACTGCGGAAAGGTAGCTTAAATCCTGTGATACTGTTGCCGGCCCTGCACCTGCCGCTGCACGATCTCGGCAGTGTTCAATGATGTGGTGATCCTGTAGATCAAGCAGTTTAATTTTTGCTATATCGCAGTCCATTAGCATGTTGAGGACATAACCCTTTGTCCTGCCAACCTTACCCCCTAGCGCTGGGTCGTTGATGTATTTGTTGAGCAAATCACCGACCGTAATGTTATTTGACTTATCAGTTGATCCTGGAACCCCATCGGTTTCTATTTGGGTAACCCTATTAGCTCCCCATGTTTTCGCAAGCTGGTGACGTCCGAATGTTTTACTTTCTCGGTAAATGTATTTACCGCCTTGCTTAACGCCAACTGTGCAGCGGTAGCGTGTTGTACCATCGGCACGCTGTCTTTTTTCTATGCTATAGTAGGCCATCTTGATCCCTTTGTCGGTTTCCGGGTCACCATAAGAATGGGGTGCTCCGTGGGGTGCTGACAAAGCGAAAATACACTATTTAGTTGCTAAATACACCAGAACAAACCAAGCTATGAATTAAGTATAAAGGGCTCTGTGCCTGTGATAGCACACAATCACCCGTTTATTAACTTACTAATCTGTTCGATATCTGGTGGGACTGATCGCTATGGGGTGCGTGGGTAAGTGTTGAAGGGTGCCTTAATGGCATCTGAGATTGATGACAAAGCCGCCTTCAAGTCTGAGATACCCGGACCTAGCGCACCGAGGGGCGCTCCGACGGCTTACGCCGTTACGACCCCATCGCCACGCTTCCCCTAATAATGGACTTTGTCAGCAGTCTGGGGTGCCTTAATGGCACCTTTGTTTTATCTGGAGTGAACCCCGGTGATAACAACATTAGATAACGCGTTGTTGGAGGAAATTCTTCAACAGGTGCGCCCACTGGTTGGGAAGGGCAAGATCGCAGATTATATTCCTGCGCTGGCGGAAGTTGAGGTCGATCGTCTAGCAATTGCCATCTGTACCGTGGATGGCAACCTGTTTCAGGCGGGTGATGCTACTCAGCGCTTCTCCATTCAGTCTATCTCCAAAGTGCTGAGCTTGACTCTGGCACTGACTCGCTATCAGGAGAGTGAGATCTGGCAACGGGTAGGGAAAGAGCCTTCCGGTTTACCTTTCAACTCGTTGTTGCAGTTGGAAATGGAACAGGGTAAACCGCGTAATCCGTTTATCAATCCCGGAGCGCTGGTAGTGTGCGATATGTTGCAGACTCGGCTCAGTGCGCCAAAACAGCGTATGTTGGAAGTGGTACGCCAGTTGGCGGGGGAGGATGACCTGCTGTACGACACCCGCGTTGCGCGCTCCGAGTTTGAGCACTCCGATCGAAATGCCGCTATCGCCTATTTGATGAAATCCTTTGGTAATTTTGACAATGATGTTCTGACCGTGCTGCAAACCTATTTTCATTATTGTGCATTGCGCATGAGTTGCGTTGAACTCGCACGCAGCTTTGTTTATCTGGCCAATCAGGGGCGAACGCTTAACGGTGAGGTTATTATCAGCCCGCTGCAAGCACGCCAGATTAACGCATTGATGATGACCAGTGGCATGTATGATGGGGCTGGTGAGTTCGCTTACCGCGTAGGAATGCCGGGAAAATCTGGAGTTGGCGGTGGCATTATCGCTATTGTTCCTGGTGAACTGTCGATTGCTGTCTGGTCGCCTGAACTTGATGCGTCCGGTAACTCATTAGCGGGAACTGCAGTGTTAGAGCTGTTGTCTCAGCGCATTAGCCGTTCGATTTTTTAACCTCATCGCGATTATTGCTGGAAGCGAGTCAGGAGAAATTATGTTAAAGAGAACCGGGTTAGCTTTACTGCTGTTGGCTGCTACGCAGGCTCATGCCGAGTATCAGTGCAGCGTGAGACCCCAAGACGATGTGATAATCAGCCCGCATACCGTTCAGGTGAACGGTGCCAGCGGTAAGCTGCAGATTTCTCCCGACGGGGATGTGACGCGTAACGGGCTGTCGGTGAACTTGAATGATACCCAACGCCAGAAGGCGTTTAGTTATCAGAGTGCCTTGCGTAAAGAGTTGCCCTGGATCGATCAGGGTGCACAACACCATCTTGAAAAGGCCCGGGTTGCATTGGACAACGTTATCGTTAAGCAACTAGGGAGTAGCAGCAATGTGCGTAACCGCTTGAGCACACTCAACGATCAGCTCAAACAGCAGATGAATCGTGTCATTGAGCATCGCACCGATGGTCTGGTATTTCATCACCAAGCGATCGCAAAGGTCGAAAAGGATAGTCGTAATATCGTGCAGCAAACCATGGGGGGCGTGCTTCAGGACAGCCTGAATGAAATGGGTTTAAAGCAGGCTGCCAACAGCAATGGGAATCCACTACAGGCGATTATGGGTAATCTGGGGGGGTTGCAGCAGGCGATCCAGAGTGAGTGGAAGAGTCAGGAGAAAGACTTCAAGAACTTTGGCCGCGATGTATGTAACCGTGTCACGGCACTGGAAACCCAACGTAAAGCGCTGCTCAACGCCTTGAACTAGGTGGTGTATCTCAATTGTCCGTGGTGGTGTTGCAGACCCAAAAACCTCTCATCAAGGCGGAAAGGTGATGGGCTGAGTGATCCTCTATTCAAGCAAGCCAAACTATTTGTGAAACGTGGCTCAATAAACTGAGCCACGTTTTTATTCATCCGGCAAGAACAATTCCAGAAGAGAGTTGAGGAACAGTTTCCCCTTCTCGGTGATCTGCCAATATTCTGCTGACTCAGCCAGATATCCTTTGGCCAATGCTTCGTCCAGCGGTGCGCGGATCACGCTTTCATCCAGTCCGGTATAATGGGTGAACTCGTGACGCGGAGCCGCTTCCAACAAGCGAAAACGGTTCATAAAGAATTCGAAAGGCCGGTCTTGTGCCGCGACTTCGTGTTGTGTATCAAGGTATTCACCACGCATATAGCCGCGTGGGTGTTTGGTCTTGGCGGTACGCAGAATGCGGCCATCGGTAAAGGTCAGTTTACCGTGTGCACCGCAACCAATCCCCAGATAATCACCAAAGCGCCAGTAGTTCAGGTTGTGCTGACACTGATAACCCGGTTTGGCGTAGGCTGAGGTTTCATACTGCTGGTAACCGGCTGCGCTCAACAGCTGATGCCCTTGTTGGAAGATATCCCATAATGCGTCATCGTCGGGTAACGCCGGCGGGCGCGAACTGAACAAGGTATTAGGCTCAATGGTGAGCTGATACCACGACAGGTGAGGGGGACTAAGGGCTATGGCTTGGCGCAGATCGTCCAGAGCTTCTTCCAGTGATTGATCCGGCAGGCCGTGCATCAGATCAAGATTAAAACTGCGTAAGCCCAGACCCTTTGCCAGATGTGCCGCTCGCTTGGCTTCATCTGGGCCGTGAATACGCCCAAGACGAGTTAACTTCTCCGAACTAAAGCTCTGCACGCCAATCGAGATACGGTTCACCCCTGCACGCTGGTAGCCGCTGAAGCGGTCTGCCTCTACGGTACCAGGATTAGCCTCCATAGTGATCTCCGCGTCATCGCTGACGCGAATACGTGCTCGAACACCATCCAGCAGTGACTGCATGGCTTCAGCACTTAACAGGCTTGGCGTACCTCCGCCGATAAAGATGGTGCAGACTTCGCGACCACTGGTGAGCGGCAGATCGGCATCAAGATCCGCGAGCAGATGGTCAACATATTCCTGGTGAGGCACTTCCCCCTTTAAGGCATGCGAGTTGAAATCGCAGTATGGGCATTTCTGCACACACCAGGGAATATGTATATAAAGACTGAGCGGTGGCAGTTGTAGGGTATTAACTGGCATTACGCATTGCTTCCAACATCAGCTTCAATGCTTTGCCACGGTGTGATACCGCACTTTTCTCATCCCGAGTCAATTCCGCTGCGGTGCAATTCAATTCCGGTACGTAGAAGATTGGGTCGTAACCAAAACCTCCATTGCCCGCTGACGCAAAGGCGATTTCTCCTGCCCAACTGCCGTGGAATACCAGCGGGGTAGGGTCTTCCGCATGGCGCATATAGACTAGGACGCAATGGAATTGTGCGTTGCGCTTGCCTTGCGGCACATCTTGCAGCGCAACCAGCAATTTTTCCAGATTCTGCTGGTCGCTGGCATCCGCACCAGCATAGCGAGCCGAGTAGATCCCCGGTGCGCCACCCAAAGCATCGACAGCCAGACCTGAATCGTCGGCAATAGCTGGCAGGCCGGTGATCTGCGCCGCATGGCGTGCTTTAAGAATGGCGTTTTCAATAAACGTTAGGCCGGTTTCTTCGGCGGAATCTACGCCGAGATCGGTTTGTGCGATCACATCGAGGCCAAAATCGGCCAGCAGATCGGCGAGTTCACGCACTTTTCCGGGATTCCCGGTAGCAAGAACGACTTTTTGCATGATGATTACCTTGGATATGACTCAATAAGTGCTGCGATTACGGCAGGGATCTGCTGCGGATCAATGATACGTAACTGTTTATGCCGCCCCAGTTGACCTTTCTCGATGACCACATTGCTTTTCGCCACTTTGAACTGTTTGGCGATATATTTGATCAGATGGGCATTGGCCTGGCCGTCAACCGGTGGGGCGGTGATGGCGACTTTTATTTCGTCGCCATGTAGGCCAATAATCTGATCACGGCTGGCCTTGGGCTGGATATAAAGTCTGACAGACAGTCCGTCCAACATCCGGGTTACTGCACTCACAGCAGGAACCAAAGCTCGCCAAACAGATCCATCCCTAGGTAGTTGAGCAGATACAGGATCAGAATCACCACCATACCGGAGAAATCAATGCCGCCCATAGCTGGGATCACCCGGCGTATAGGGGCCATCAACGGCTCGGTTAGCTGATACATCACGTAATCAATAGGGCTGCGGCCCTGACTGATCCAGCTCATTAATGCTCGGATGATCATCACCCAGAAGATCAGGTAACCGGCAGACTTGATCAGTGAGAGCAGACCAAACAACAGATTATAAGGGCTGAGTGATATAGCTCCCCCTTGGATCAGTAATAACAGCGGATATTTGATGGTCATCAGCAGGAACGCTAACAGCAAAGAGGCACTGTCTACTGGACCCATTGGAGGAATTATACGGCGTAACGGGCCGATGATCGGCTGGGTGATTTTCACCACAAACTGTGAGAATGGGTTATAAAAGTCGGTACGTGTCAATTGCATCCAAATGCGCAGTAATAGCACCATCACATAGATATCAACAACGGTTTTGACTAGAAAAGTCAGTGTTAGCATGTGAGTTATCCTTTTACTTAACTCTTGTTATCCGTTTAAGCCTGTTTGGCGGCAATCTGAAATTTGTAGGTATGTACTCGTCATACTTCAAGTTGCACGTACGTTTGCTGTGTTAGTTGGCCTATCTTTGTGCCTCGCCATTTTATGGCGCTGTTCTACAACTCGAATTATTTAAAGTACTGTTAAAACGATTTTTCCATTTCCTCTGCACGGGAAACAGCAGCCTGCATCGCTTTAGCAACGGTTTCTGGCAGTTGCCGTTCTTGGAATACGCGCAGCGCCTCTGCGGTGGTTCCCCCTTTAGAAGTGACCTGCTCACGTAGCGTCATCAACGAAATGTCCGGGTTCGCGGCGGCCAGTGCCGAAGCGCCGATTGCCGCCTGCTGAACCAGTTCCCGCGCAGTGTGGCTGCTAAAGCCCATCCGTTCGGCTTCCTGTTGCATGGCGTCCATAAACAGGAAAAAATAGGCTGGTGCGCTCCCTGCGGCGGCGATGACCCCGTTAATACCGTTCTCGTCATCTACCCAACACACTTTACCCACTGAACTCATCAGGTCGCTGGTGTAATCGCGATCCTGCTGGGCGATCTGCGGAGGTGCATACAATCCACTCATCCCTTTACCGACCAGCGAGGGCGTATTGGGCATAATGCGCACTATATTTAATCCTTCCCCCAGCATTTGGTAGAAGCGGCTGACCAAAATACCGGCGGCGACCGACAACACCAGCTTGCCGGAAAAATCGACTTGCTCGTGCAGCGGTTGACAGACTTGTGCCATCAACTGGGGTTTTACTGCCAGGACCACAACCTCAGCTTCCTGCGCACAGGCAACGTTGTCTGCGCTGCTGATGATTCCATAGTCAGCGGCCAGTGCATCACGGTTGTTTGACGATGGTGCACAGACGCTAATCGATTTTGCGGGATAGCCACCGGCAACCAGCCCGGCAATGATCGCGCGTGCCATATTACCGGCACCAATAAAGGTAATTTTACGGTGTTGCATTAAATTCCCCGTTGTTCGGTTGTTCCCGTCAGCCTGCGACTATACCCAGCGTCTTTCAAACTGTAACTCGAATTTTACTGGGTGTAGTCACGGGCGCCAAAAATTGCGGTGCCGATACGCACCATGGTGCTGCCTGCGGCTATTGCGGCAACCATATCGTCCGTCATACCCATCGAAAGCGTATCTACTTGTGGGGAGCAATGTTTAAGCGCCAGAAAAGCATCATGCATCTTGCGGAACACCACCAATTGGCGCTGATAATCATCTTCTGGTGCCGGAATCGCCATCAACCCACGCAAAGTAATATTGGGCAATGCGGCAACGGCTGTAGCCAGCGCCGGTAGTTCGCTCAATACAATGCCAGATTTGCTCTGCTCATCACTAATGTTTATCTGGATAAGTACGTTGAGTGGCGGCAGCCCTGACGGGCGCTGCTCGTTCAACCGTTGTGCAATACGCAGGCGGTCGATGGTATGACACCAGGCAAAATGCTCTGCCACCAGTTTGCTTTTGTTGGATTGCAGCGGACCAATAAAGTGCCATTCCAAATCGGCACCTTCTGGCCGTTGGGCAAAATACTGGATCTTATCCACCCCTTCCTGCACATAATTTTCGCCGAAGGCGCGCTGACCAGCCGCGATGGCTTCTGCGATAGCTTCCACAGGTTTGGTTTTGCTGACTGCAAGCAATACCACCTCTTCTGGAAGTCGCTCGCAGCCTTGAGCTGCCGCATCAATACGACTCCTGACATTCTGCAGGCTTTGTTGAATAGTGTTCATGGCTAACCTGGGAGATTGAAATGGATATCGATGAATTTGTGGCGCTTAGTGTAAAGCATAATGCTTCCGATCTGCATCTTTGTACCGGATATTTACCGATGCTACGTATTGATGGTGAACTTCTGGCCGTGGAACAAGGGGAAGTCGTCTCGCAGCAGCAGATGACCACATGGTGCAGTTCATTGTTGACTCAGAGTATGTTGCAGCAGTTGCGACAGGTCGGACAACTCGATTTGGCGTTGGTAATGGCACAAGGGGTACGCCTACGCGCCAATTTCTTCTTGCAGAACGCGGGCATCTCGGTGGCGTTGCGCAGGATCACCAGCCAGTGCCCAACGTTGGCCGAATTGGCTGCTCCAGAGATCATTCCGTTGCTTGTGCAGCGAGAAGATGGCTTGATATTGGTGACCGGAGCTACCGGCAGCGGAAAATCTACCACGCTGGCAGCAATGATCGATTTTATTAATCAGCACCAGCGCCGCCATATTCTTACGCTGGAAGATCCGATCGAATTTATCCATCGCAGCCAGCACTCACTGATTCAGCAACGTGAGCTGGGAAGAGACACCCACAGTTTCGATGAGGCCCTTCGGGCCGCATTGCGCGAAGATCCTGACGTGATCCTGTTGGGAGAACTGCGTGATACCACCACCATTCGGCTTGCGCTAACGGCTGCAGAAACCGGCCACCTGGTATTGGCCACTCTGCATACTCGCAGTGCACCCCAGGCGGTAGAGCGGCTGGTGGATGTTTTCCCAGCCGAAGAAAAACCTTATATTCGAGCACAGTTGGCAAACAGTTTGCAGGCAGTTGTTGCACAGAAATTGTTGAGTAAACCTGGCGGTGGGCGGACCGCTATTTACGAGGTCCTTACTGCAACGTCTGCGGTGAGTAGCATGATCCGTGAAGGAAAAACGCATCAGTTGGCCAGCGTATTGCAGACGGGGGCACAGTCGGGCATGCAAACTTTTGAGCAAGGGTTGAGGCAGCGGGTGGCGCAGGGAATATTATAGGCCACTTTTGTTTTCACTTTTAATCAGTCGTTTGGCATGGGCGGTTAGCTCGGATGTTGTTCGAACCAACTTTCCAGAATAACCACCGCAGAAGCCGAATCGACGCTGCCTTTATCAAGCGCGCGGAAACCGCCACGGTCAAACAAATGTGAGCGGGCTTCTACCGTGCTCAGACGCTCATCATGCAAGGCAATCTGTACGCCAAAACGACCATGGATGCGGTTAGCAAACTTGCGTGCCCGTTCAGTTAACGGTTGCTCGGTGCCGTCCATATTCAGTGGCAGACCGACCACAATCAGGTCTGGCTGCCACTCTTTTAACAGGCGTTCGATTTTTTGCCAGTCAGGTGTGCCATCCTGAGCTTTAAAGGCTGCGAGTGCGCGTGCGGTGCCGGTAATCTCCTGACCGATCGCAACACCGATGCTTTTAGTGCCAAAGTCGAAGGCGATAATAGTACGGTTGCTCATCAGGCGTGCCCTGCATGGTTGGCAATGCTACGAATATCAATGCCTAGACGTTTTGCTGCTTCATACCAGCGGTTGGCGATGGGAGTATGGAATAGAATATGGGTATCCGCTTCAGTGGTTAGCCAAGCGTTTTCCAGAACTTCTTGTTCCAGTTGACCGGGCCCCCAGCCTGCGTAGCCTAGCGCAACCAGAACATCTCCCGGTTGTTCCGGCGTGCCGAGCGTTTCAAGCACGTCTTTTGATGTAGTAATCATGACGTCTGTTGATATCAGGATACTGGAAGCAAACCCTTTTCTGGGGGTATGCAAAATAAAACCGCGATCGTCGGCTAATGGGCCTCCACCAAACACCGGTTTATCCAGTTTGATGGACAAGTCACGTGGCGAAGGCTCGATTTTGAGTTTGCTCAACACCGTCTCAACGTTGAAATGTTCCACAGGTTTATTGATCACAAGCCCCATAGCGCCATCTTCAGTATGTTCGCAAACATAAATCACCGAACGCTTGAAGCGTGGATCTTCCATTCCAGGCATGGCAATAAGGAAGTGATGCTGTAAATTCATATTGTTATACAAGGCTATCATTGGTAGGGAGGTCAAATCCGATTCCCTCTCCCGCAGGAGAGGGGGCGCGTCTGCTTACTTCGCAGCCAGACGTTTTTCAATCGCATCCATTAGCATACCCGTGATCGATACCGGAAAAGCGGCTTCAATTTCACGGGCGCAGGTTGGACTGGTGACGTTAATTTCAGTAAGGCGATCGCCGATCACGTCCAGACCAACAAAAATCAACCCTTTATCTTTTAGCGTTGGGGCGACAGCTCGGGCGATTTTCCAGTCGCTTTCACTCAATGGGCGAGCTTCACCACGGCCACCGGCAGCCAGATTACCCCGGGTTTCTCCTTGTGCTGGAATACGCGCCAGACAGTAAGGTACGGGTTCACCATCCACCACCAGAATACGTTTATCGCCTTCCTTGATGGCAGGCAGGAAGTTTTGTGCCATACAGAAACGGCTACCGTGCTCAGTCAGGGTTTCGATAATTACCGAAAGGTTCGGGTCGTCTTGCTTCACGCGGAAAATAGAAGCGCCACCCATGCCATCCAGTGGCTTGAGGATAATATCGCCGTGCTGCTGGTGGAACTTGCGGATATGTGCTGCGCTGCGGCTGACCAGAGTGTCTGGTGTCAGTTCTGGGAACCAGGCGGTGAACAGCTTTTCGTTACAGTCGCGCAAGCTTTGCGGCTTATTGACCACCAGCGTACCTTTAATTTCCGCACGCTCCAGAATATAAGTTGTATAAATATATTCAGTGTCAAACGGTGGATCCTTACGCATCAGGATCACATCCAGATCCTGCAATGCCAAGTCTTGCTCACTGCCAAAAGTGTACCAGCTCTCTTTATCTTCTTTCACGCTCAACAGGCGGGTACGGGCACGGCCATCACCGGCATGCAGATAGAGATCGTTCATCTCCATATAGTGCAGTTCCCAGCCACGGCGCTGCGCTTCGAGCAGCATGGCGAAACTGGTATCTTTCTTGATATTGATGGATGCGATAGGGTCCATCACAATGCCAAGCTTAATCATCTCTTCTCCTTACGAACCTGTAAAACTGGTTCTTAGCCTAGATCGCCGAAACGTACCTGCAGGGCGGTAATTGCGGTGAGTGCGGTGGTTTCTGTACGCAAAACGCGTGGCCCTAACAGGATATCAGTAAATCCATAACCTGTGGTCATCGCAATTTCATCGGCAGATAATCCTCCCTCTGGCCCGATCAGTAAACGCACGTGTTTTACGGGCAACGGTAACGTATTAATACTTTGCTCAGCTCGCGGATGCAGGTTCAACTTCAGGCTGTCGTCCAGCTCTGCGCACCAGCTTGCCAATGGCATTGCTTCGCGAATTTCCGGGATACGGTTGCGGCCACATTGCTCACAGGCAGCGATGGCTATTTTTTGCCACTGCTGTAATTTTTTCGCTAACCGTTCGCCGGTAAGAGAGACACCACAGCGTTCTGAAAACAGCGGGGTGATGATATTAACACCCAACTCAATGGATTTCTGGATGGTAAACTCCATCTTTTCGCCCCGTGAGATCACTTGACCAAGATGTAAATTGAGCGGTGATTCGCGATCTTCCCATTGCCCGGTGCCGACGCGAACGTGCACGCTTTTTTTATCCACTTGAATGATTTCGGCCTCAAAGATCTGATTGCTGCCGTCGAACAGTTGCAATGCCTGCCCGGCGTTCATTCGAAGCACTCGGCCAACATGATTGGCTGCATCCTCGCTCAATGCGATTTCTGCACTGGCATCTAAAGGGGCCGGATGGTAAATGCGGGGTATACGCATAATGTTTGTCAAATCCTGGCTTGATGGGACGGTACTGCCTGTGGGCAGCGCTAAATATTCATAGTAGGTCAGCCCTTTCGCTGCTGACAAGCTTGTTGAACATAAGGGTTGTGATTCCCTTGAACCACGGCGATGCGTGCTTCTCGTTGGCATTCCCAGTTACTGACGGGATACTGTCGATCCCAGGCGTCAAATAGCTGTGTTTGCTGGCGTGAAAGCTTCAACTGGTAGCGATCGCGTATGTAGAAGTAGGTTCTGGCGATAGTCCCTCGTGCTTGAACGGGGGGCTCAGCTTGCTTATTCTTGAAATCCACTTTCATCGGGCATTGTCCATACTGGCCTTCCCCACCACGCCATTGGCTGTACATAAAGTTATTGCGATCGCCGTTTACTTCGCCGATGGCAGGTTGCAAGTTGTGTAAATCGGTTTCTATTTGCCGATAAAATGGATCTTTGTTGCAGTTCTTACGTCCGCCATCTTGCCAGCACTGTAGCTGATGACCGAACTGCCAGGCAGGGACCACATGCTCCCATTCAATACGCGCGGCACGTTGGGCATTTTTGCGTACCTGATAACCGCAGCTGTTGAGGTCAGGTATCCCTTTTTTTCCCTGCCAGTTGATCTTGCAGCCGCAGTAAAAGCTGCCAGGTGCATCCTGATTAATTTTGGCGGCAGCGGCCTTAGCCTGTGAGAAATTATTGATGCCTTGCGCTAAAGCGCTGTTAGTGGCTGTCAGTAGTGCAATTAACAAAATTTTGCGATGCATATTCCAAAAACTCGAAATTGGCAAAGCACGCAGGGTAGTGGAAGTTACTGGCAGTATCAAATATCAAAATATTTTTATTACAGGCGGTTGCAGCGCAGGGCGAAGTAGGAAACTTTTTGGTTAGTCGTTTCCGTTGGCGAGGAAATGCAACTTTTCGCCACATTGACGGCAGCGGTATTCACTTTCGCCGCGCAGTACCCGGTTATGGCGGCGCACGGTCAGGTGATGTTGTTGGCAGGCACAACGATAAGGGAAGGTTTTGCTCTGTACAGAGCTGATTTCAAACTGATGTGTACGGCTGGCTGAAACTTGCAGTACGTGCTCCATCATCCAGCGCCATTCGTTGCCATGGGGTGGCACACGACCAAACTGGCGGAATACCAGTAGGTGAGCCAGCTCATGTGGTACAACCTCGTCGATGAACGGCTGTTGATTCTCTATCAATAATACCGGGTTGAGGCGGATCTCCCAGGCTTGCAGCCAAGCCGTGCCCGCGCTGGTGCCGCGTTGCTGGTAGACGATCTTTGGCTCTGGAAATTCGAGGGCAAAGTGTTGTTGCGCCAAATAGAGTTTGGCTCGTAGGCAGCGCATTACTGCCTGTTGCAGTGCTATGGGGATTCGTACTTTATTCATGGGCATTAGCTTAAGCAACGGCGCAACGGCTGGCAAAAGAAAATTAACCCACCACCGGAGCGGTTATTTTCCCACAATGATAACTCGGTCGAGTCACCTGGATTGTAATCAATGTGTTAACTGCGGGATAATATACCTGTCAGACTTCAGGTTGTCTGTACGTTGGTTTTGCCTTTTATCCTGGTTACAGGCTTGCCGTCTACATGCAACTCGAATTATTTATAGTATAAGCCGTGCAAGACGAGCCCAAAGCACAGTTTTTAACGGGCGAGGCCAGAAAAACGCCATCTGAGTTAAGTCTCTATATAAAATGCAGTTATTTTGCGATTTAGCGCAATAACCGGTTACTTGAAAGTACGTAAGGTGTGTGAAGTTTTTTTGACGCAGCGTACCCCGAGCACGCTAAGTAAGTGTGAATTTAACGCAGCTGATGTTGCAAGTGAGAGATCAATGTCGAATAAACCGTTCCATTATCAAGATCCGTTCCCGCTGAAGAAAGATGAGACTGAATACTACCTGCTAAGCCGTGACCATGTTTCCGTCAGCGAATTTGCAGGCCAGGAAATCCTCAAAGTTGATCCGCAAGCCCTCACCCTTCTCGCCCAGCATGCTTTTCACGACGCCTCATTTATGCTGCGTCCCGCACACCAGCAGCAGGTGGCTGATATTCTCGCCGATCCAGAAGCCAGCGAGAACGACAAGTACGTTGCGCTGCAATTTTTGCGTAACTCAGAAATCGCCGCCAAGGGTATTTTGCCAACCTGCCAGGATACTGGCACTGCGATCATTGTTGGCAAGAAGGGGCAGCGTGTCTGGACCGGTGGTGGCGACGAGGAAGCGCTGTCTCGCGGCGTGTACAACACCTTTATTGAAGACAACCTGCGCTACTCGCAAAACGCCGCGCTGGATATGTACAAAGAGGTGAACACCGGTAGTAACCTGCCTGCACAGATCGACCTGTATAGCGTTGATGGTGAAGAGTATAAATTCCTGTGTATTGCCAAAGGCGGGGGTTCAGCCAACAAAACCTATCTTTATCAAGAGACTAAAGCGCTGCTGTCACCGGGTAAATTAAAAGACTACCTGGTCGACAAGATGCGTACTCTGGGGACGGCCGCTTGCCCACCGTACCATATTGCTTTTGTTATCGGAGGGACTTCTGCAGAGGCTACCCTGAAAACAGTGAAGCTGGCTTCAACCAAATACTATGATGGTCTGCCGACCGAAGGTAACGAGCATGGTCAGGCGTTCCGCGATGTGGTATTGGAGCAAGAGTTGCTGAAAGAGGCTCAGAACCTGGGGCTGGGTGCACAGTTTGGAGGTAAATACTTTGCGCATGATGTTCGAGTGGTGCGTTTACCTCGCCATGGTGCATCCTGCCCGGTAGGCATGGGAGTTTCCTGTTCTGCCGATCGTAACATCAAAGGCAAGATCAACCGCGAAGGCATCTGGTTGGAAAAACTGGAACATAATCCTGGTAAATATATTCCGCAGGAGCTGCGTCAGGCTGGGGAAGGCGAGGCGGTTAAGGTGGATCTTAACCGCCCGATGTCAGAGATCTTAAAGCAACTGTCACAATACCCGGTTTCAACCCGACTTTCCCTGAGTGGCACCATTATAGTTGGGCGTGATATTGCGCACGCCAAGTTGAAAGAGCGGCTGGAGCGTGGCGAAGGTTTACCGCAATACGTGAAAGACCATCCAATCTATTACGCTGGTCCAGCTAAAACGCCTGAAGGTTATGCTTCGGGTTCCCTTGGGCCGACCACGGCAGGGCGTATGGACTCTTATGTCGATTTGTTGCAGTCGCACGGTGGCAGTATGATCATGCTGGCCAAGGGTAACCGCAGTCAGCAGGTAACGGATGCTTGCCACAAACATGGTGGTTTCTACTTGGGCAGTATCGGTGGTCCGGCGGCGGTGCTGGCACAGCAAAGCATTAAGAGCCTGGAGTGTGTGGAATATCCTGAATTGGGTATGGAAGCGATTTGGAAAATTGAAGTGGAAGATTTCCCTGC
This sequence comes from Serratia sp. UGAL515B_01, assembly GCF_033095805.1. Lineage (NCBI taxonomy): Bacteria > Pseudomonadati > Pseudomonadota > Gammaproteobacteria > Enterobacterales > Yersiniaceae > Serratia > Serratia sp. UGAL515B_01. The sequence goes on from NZ_CP109901.1 coordinate 832,941, forward strand.
GTTCATTCTGGTGGATGACAAAGGCAATGACTTCTTCCAGAAGATCCAGCAATCACAATGCACACGCTGTGTGAAGTAACACTGAATAGTGGCCGTCCGATTCGGGCGGCCTAATTTATGCGTGATGTTCTTCTCGGTTCTGATTTTTGTGTTGCACAATATCGGCCATTACGGCTAGTGCAATCTCTGCTGGAGTTTTACTGCCGAGCGCTAGCCCGATGGGGGCATGTATTCGCGCGAGATCCTGAGAAGTGAATTCTGCAATCTGTTGCAATCGTTGAAGGCGGCGCTCGCTGTTCCGTTGTGATCCCATTGCACCAATGTAAAACGCTGGCGTGTAGATAGCCTCCATCAATGTTAAATCATCCATACGGGGATCGTGGGTTAGCGCGACAACCGCAGTGTTGGCGTGGCAACCATCTTCTTCAATGAATTTAGCCGGAAACTGACGCACCAAAGTGATGTTGGGTTTGAGCTGGTTGGCAAAGTTATCCAACGCTTCTGGGCGGTTTTCGCAGACCAGCACCTCGAAGCCAAGGGCGTTGGCAAAATCGGCACAAAATAGAGCAACGCTAGAAAGCCCGGCAACCAGTAGCCTGGGTGCTGCGGCGATATGCAAGACGATTTCCTGCTGGTCACGTATCACCTGAGTGGTACTGGCGAAGTGAGCGGTAGTCAAATTGTTACAGGCATTGGGTAAGGTCAAACGCTTGATCAGCGCATGGTGCCCAGTCAGCGCTCTTTCAAGAGTACGCATGTAATTGGTGCTGTGATCCCCAACGGGGAGGTGTTCTATCAGCACATCCAACACGCCGTCACAGGGGAGTGCAACATCGGGAGTCAGCCCACCAGCGCCGTACCGGATGACCTGGCTAGCTGCCTGATAGTCACCCTTGGCAAGACGGCGCAGAAAATCCTCCTCCACGCAGCCACCAGAGAGTGAACCACAATACTTTCCGTCGATGGTTGCCACCATCAGTGCTCCCGGGGAGCGGGGAGATGAACCGTAGGTGTCCAGCACGGTACACAGCCACACTGCCTGCTGTTGTTCTAGCCAGTTTATCGCTTGTCTGACTACCGATATATCAAGGTGTTGCATGAATTAATTTACTCGCTGTTCGCTAACTGTGATGGTAGGTCGATATCCTGAACGATGCTTTGCTCCACAATGTGTAATAGGTGAATCTGCCGCTGTTTGAGCAGTTCTCGTGCGCCATTGTCTCCGCGCAAGGTACACAGCTGTTTGCGAAATTCTGCCGAAAAGCCTACCGGATGGCCGGGTTGTTGCTCGAAGCTCGGCCGCACAATAGGGTACTGATGCAGGGCATCGGCGACCTGTAGAAAGATTTGTGGTGATACGAAAGGCATATCTGCCAGATGGATCAGCCAACCATCCCAATCTGCCGTTGCGCAAACGCCAGCAGAAATAGACTCTCCGAGACCGTTACTGGCTAACAAGGTCACCTGAACCTGATGCTGTGAACAAACCCGTTGTACCATGAGATTTTCTGGTCGTGTGACAACCGTCACTGCTAATCCTGAGGCTAAGGCTTGAGATAGAGTATGCTCAAAAACTGTTTTGCCTTTAAATATGGCATTGAGTTTGTTCCCTTTACCCCCCGCCTTGATAAAACGCTCACTTCGCCCGGCAGCGACAATCACGATACCTATCATCATCTTTGCTACCCGCATTTACGCAAAATGTAAATTTCGTAACGGTGTGGAAGTGTTTTTTATGCGTATTTTTTTGAAAATACTATGTTAACACTCAACTAATTTAGGTTAAAAGCATATGATTATAGTCTCTCAAGCATGATTAGCCGCGTTTGCGCAACAAAACTGCTGAAAAAAACAACTTACCTTTTCTTTTGAGTTACGGCGTGATTGCTCGTGAACTTAACGTTAATGGTATATGAAAAAGCAAGGACATTTAATGAGCAATTTCAACTCGCCACGGCGACGTTTTATCAAAAGTGCCGTGATTGCGGGGGTGTCTGTTTACCTCGCACCACTCTATAGCCGTGCCTACGCCGCGCTGTTTGAGAATAAGATCCTGCAATCGCCAAATTGGGATGCGCATGCTAAACGCATCCGATACCGTATTGATGGTCGAGCCAAGGTAATGGGGCAAAAAGTGTTTGCCCGTGACATCCGTGCTGTTGATATGCCACATTGGCCACAAAAGCAGGCACATGCCTTTATCCTCCGAGCGACGAAAGCAGATCGTTTATTTACTGGTATCGATCTTTCCCTGCTTGGTGACGATCTCCAGCCAGATCGCTTAGTGATGGCGGAAGACCTGGACCGTGATGGTCTGGCTTTTCCGGAGTTTTACGGCGACGATATGTTGTTGCCAACCGGTAAAACGCCGGCTTATCTTGGCCATGCTGTGGCGATCCTGATTTATCATGATTTTGCCCGTTTCCGCTTTGCGAAAGACAAACTCAAATTCCATGACGAAGTGATCAAATATGGTCGTGAAACGGGTCCATTAGAACGCGATCCATGGGGTAGTTTCCGTTTTGTGCGCGTCGGGGGGGAAAAACCTTCAGACGACGATCGCTTTTCAAGCCTGAAGGATAGCCCGATCTTTCCATTGGCGATGAGACGACATCTGCCGGTATGGCCAGAGGGACGTCAAGGCGGAAAATTGGATCAGGAAGGGATGTTTTATGCTGGTATGATCGCCGAACAGCTCCAAACGCCTCCAGAAGATTGGCTGGTGTTATCACGCCGTTACACCACCCAATCAAGTGATACGGCAGCCTTGGAACCAGATAATGCCAATGGCTGGTTTGACACGGTTACCCAAACTCTGCATTTGGTGGTACCGACCCAGTCTCCGCAAGAATTGGCAGAGCAAATGCCGCCAATGTTGGCTAAACACTATTTGCCGGTAAAACAGCTGATCCTCCACCCTTGTTTTACCGTTGGCTATGGCTCAAAAGATCACTATAACTTCCCATATTACGGTGCCGTTGCTGCGTTATACGGTGACGGGTTACCAGTGCGGCTTGCCAATGATCGTTTCGAACAATTCCAGACATCTATCAAACGCCACGCTTTTGATATGGACTACTGCATCGCAGTAAACAAACAGACGGGGATGTTACAAGCGTTTCAAGGGGCAATGACGGCAGACGGTGGTGGGCGTAGTAATTTTACGCCTTCAGTGGTGATGGTAGCAGCGACGGCAGCCCAGTCTATTTACTATTTCCCAAAAAGCGATCTTTCCGCAGTTGGACTGGCTTCTCGTGCTATTGATGCAGGCTCTGCGCGTGGTTACGGTACCCTGCAAAGTATGGCTGCTACCGAAATGATGATCGATGAACTTGCGGAAGAGTTGAAGCTCGATCCGATAGAACTGCGCCTGCGCAATGTGCTCAAGTCCGGCATGAAAAATACGCAAGGGGCGATCCCCGCAGGAGCGATTCGTGCCGATGAAGTGTTGGTGAAAGCGGCACAACACGACATGTGGCTCAAACGCGCAGAACGCAAGGTGGAGTTTGAACGCCAAAATCCGGGGAAACGCTATGGTGTTGGCTTTGGTTGCGTACAAAAAGATTTTGGTACCGGTGCTGAAACCTCTTTTGCCCGGGTAGAACTGAGTGAGGATGGGCATATTACCCTGCATCATAGTGGTGCCGAGATGGGGACTGGCATGTCGACGTCACAATCGGTTTTGTGCGCACAATGGTTGGGCAAACCGGCAGATGAATCCCATTTTTCGGTTACTGATTGGTCGCTGTTACCGATGGTAACCAGTGGCGATCCTTACCTGATGTCGCAGGAAGAACAGGATGAACTGCAAACTAACCCCAATTGGACGCCAAGTTACTGTTCACCTTCCAGTGCCAGTAACTCGGCTTACTATTTCTCGCACAGTACGCGTGAAGCCGCACGATTGGTGTTCGAGCACGGGGTGTGGCCAGCCGCGCTGGCTATCTGGCAATCCGGTATAGGCGGCGGGCAGGCGGCCCCACTAGTGGTGCGCAAAGAGGAGGCTCGTTGGGTAGAAGGGGGCTTGACGGCGGCAGGTATGCAGGTATTGCCGTTGGATATGTTAGCGAAAAAAGCCTACCAGATGGGGGGCCTCACCGGTGCAGTAGTGCACGTGTTCAACCGTTGGCAGTGGGCTGAAGCGGAGTTCATGCTCAGTAATCAAAGCGAACGCTTACCTATTGACGGGTTGTCGGTGCGCAATGGCAGCGGTGAGTTCAAAACGCTGGCACGCGAGCGGGTTTTTTACCCGCCAACCCAGCGTAACAACGCTGAAGTGACCTACTACAGCGCAGCTGGCACGCTGGTTGAAGTGGCGGTGCATACTGCCACTGGCAAGGTTGAGCTATTGAATCACCATTCGATCATGGAGTGTGGCAATCTGATCGTACCAGAGTTGGTTTCGGGTCAGTTGCAAGGTGGTTTAGCGATGGGGATTGGCCATGCATTGCATGAGTACTTACCGCTGTACGAAGACGGGCCGGGTAACGGAACCTGGAACTTCAACCGTTACCACTTACCGCGTGCCAGCGATGTTGCGGTCTGGAAGCAGACCGGCGAGATTCTGCCCGCGTTGTCGGAAACCGATCCGCCAAAAGGAATGGCTGAAGTAGTGATGATCCCTGTGGTAGCCGCGTTGGTTAACGCTATTGCCCATGCTACCGGCCATCGTTTCCGTGATTTGCCTGTCCGTGCTGAGAATATTCTTGAGGTATTACCATGAGCATTAAAACCCGTCCCCTAAGTCTGACTATTAATGGCAAGCAACATGGCCCTATAGAAGTACCTGAAGGGCTGATGATGATCGACTTTCTGCATGAATATCTCGATCTGACCGGTTCACGTCTCGGTTGCGGACAAGGGATTTGCCATGCCTGCGTGGCTATTCTTGACCATCCTAGCGGAACCAGCGAAGAGATCCGTACCTGTATTACAGGCGCACATTTTTTCAATGGCAAGCAAGTGCGTACCATCGAAGGCCATGCGGTAGTGGATAATAAGGGCGAAGTGGTTGAGCTTTCACCACTCCAGCAGTCGTTCCTTGATCATTTCAGCTTCCAGTGTGGCTATTGCACACCGGGATTTGTCAATGCGGCTACCGTGTTTGTTGAGAAGCTCAAGCGCGAGCCGATCCCACGTGAGCAGTTGGAAGAAGCGATTGAGCAGGCGCTGGATAACCATATTTGCCGCTGTACCGGTTATGTTCGTTACTATGAAGCGGTGCGTGACGTGGTATTGAAAACGCCGGGCTTGCTCAAGGAGACGGCTCAATGAAAAAACCTTTCTTACAGTTTATTGTATTGGTAGCAGTCATTGTGTTCGCTGTGTTGTGGTGGCGGGAAAACCGTAGCTACAACGGCCCGATCCAGCAAGTGACAGCTAGCAGTGAACAGATCGCCCGCGGGCGCTATTTGGCTCAGGCTGCCGATTGTGCAGCTTGCCATACCGCCTCTGACGGAGCGCCATTGGCCGGCGGTTACCCGCTAGAAACTCCATTCGGCATCATTTATGGCAGTAATCTCACGCCGTCAGCGGATCACGGCATTGGTCGCTGGAGCAAAGACGATTTCTTTCTGGCGTTGACTCAAGGAATTGCACCAGGAGGGCGTCATTTATACCCGGCAATGCCTTACACTTCTTACAAGGGAATGTCGCGTGAAGATTCGGATGCTATTTACGCTTATCTGATGTCCCGCCCGGCGGTAGACGTTGCGATACCTGAGAATGAAATGCCATTCCCGTTTAATCAGCGTATGTCACTGATCGGATGGAACATGTTGTTCCGTAATAACGATCCGCTACCTGTAAGTTCACAGGGTTCTTCTGCTGATTGGTATCGTGGCCGTTACGTTGCTGATGTGCTTGGGCACTGTGGTGAATGCCATACGCCGCGTGGCAGGTTGGGGCAGATGGATCTCACTAAGCCTATGCAGGGTGGCAATCTAGGGCGTTTTAGCGCGCCGGATATTACGCCACAAGGGTTGGCAGAACGCGGCTGGACACCAGAAGATCTCAGCCGTTTCCTCAGCACTGGGCTAGCGCCACAGGGCTCCGCTTTCAGCGAGATGCACACGGTGGTGGGCCTCAGTACACGTCATCTGACGCCGAAAGATAATCGGGCTTTAGTTACCTACTTGATGGGGGATAAGCCACCGCAGGCGGTTGCTGTCGAAATCGGGCAGGGCAACGAGGCTGGGCGTATCACTTATCTTGATCAGTGTGCGGGCTGCCATGAACGTGATGGTGCAGGTAAACCACATATAGCGGTGGCGATGCGCGATAATGCCACCTTGCGTCAGCCAGATGGCAGGAATCTGATCGTTTCGGTACTGGATGGCCTACCGGCGCAACAATTCCCTGGCAACGAAAGCATGCAAAGTATGCCTGGCTTTGCCGATCATCTTGATGATGCGCAAATAGCCGATCTGGTGAATTACCTACGTGTGACTTGGGGGGATTGCCAGCGGATATCACCGCTGAGCAGGTGAAGGCATTACGTAAGACACCGTAATGGTTGGGTATTGCTAATATCTGGCTTTGCCAGCAGTCAGGGCTCCTTGAGGGGAACCCTGTGAATACGAAGAGCAGTGGAAAAAGGCTACGAAGGTGTCCTGATTTTGTGAACCATTACATTGGTGATAACAGAACAGCGACAGGCCATGCGCGTATTGCTGGCCTGTCGCTGTAAGAAAGGAGGACTAACGGTTGGTTGTGTTTAATACGCGTCGACTACGCAGCTTGATAAAGTAACCAACAGCAAGAACGACAATCCATACGGGGATCAACAGAACCGAAATCTGGATACCCGGTGTTAGGTACATGATCACCAATATGCCGGCTAGGAAGGCCAAGCAAAGATAGTTACTGAACGGATACCAGAATGCCCTGAATTTTGTCTGTACGCCTTCGCGGTTTTTAGCCGCGCGGAATTTCAAGTGTGCTAGGCTAATCATCGCCCAGTTGATCACCAGTGCTGAAACCACCAGCGCCATCAGCAGCTCAAAAGCCCGTCCAGGGATCAGATAGTTAATCAAGACGCACAGTGCTGTTGCCAAAGCAGAGAAGCCGATAGCAATAATCGGTACACCACGACCATCTACTTTCAGTAGAGCTTTAGGGCCATTTCCCTGTTTTGCCAAGCCGTATAGCATGCGGCTGTTGCAATATACACAACTGTTGTACACCGAGAGTGCCGCCGTCAGCACCACAATATTCAGCACTGTCGCAACCAGATTGCTGTTCAGTGCATGAAAGATCAAGACGAATGGGCTACCGCCCTCAACCACTTTGCCCCACGGGTAGAGTGATAGTAGGACAGCCAACGAGCCGATGTAGAAAATCAGGATACGGTAGATTACCTGATTGGTCGCTTTGGGGATGCTTTTCCCCGGGTTATCTGCCTCTGCGGCGGTAATACCTACCAGTTCAAGTCCGCCAAAAGAAAACATGATCACGGCTAATGCCATCACCAGCCCAGTGAAGCCGTTAGGGAAGAATCCGCCCTGTGCCCATAGGTTAGTGATGGTGGCTTCCGGGCCCCCCATGCCGCTGAAGAGCAAATAACCGCCAAAAAGGATCATACCGATGATGGCGACCACTTTGATGATGGCAAACCAGAACTCCATTTCGCCATATACCTTTACGTTCGACAGGTTGATAGCATTAATCACCAAGAAGAACACCGCGGCGGAGACCCAGGTAGGAATATCGGGCCACCAATACTGAATATAGATACCGACAGCGGTCAGTTCTGCCATGGCTACCAATACATACAGCACCCAGTAGTTCCAGCCTGATGCGAAACCAGCGAAGTCTCCCCAATATTTATAGGCAAAGTGGCTGAAAGAACCTGCTACTGGCTCTTCTACCACCATTTCACCCAACTGACGCATGATCAGGAAGGCAATAAATCCCCCAATTGCATAACCTAGTATGACTGATGGACCTGCCATTTTTATCGTTTGAGCGATACCAAGGAATAACCCGGTACCAATTGCACCGCCTAAGGCGATGAGCTGAATATGGCGGTTTTTCAGACCGCGTTTCAGCTGGTCGCCATTTTGCTGACCATCCATCAATAAAACCCTCTGTTGTGCAGGATATCTGCTGGTGTAAATTAAAAACTACGTTGCATGTTATTATTTTTTTACAGATTACTGGTTGTGAATTTTTAAAACGCACTACCGTTTGCAAAAGAATAATGGTAAGCAAGAAAGTTTGCACCTGCTTTATTGCACGAGTGCCTAAGATTCGCTCCTAGCCTAGACTTGTGCAGGGCCCCCGTCTGTCTGTCTGTCTGTCTGTCCGCCGCGCCCTCATCCTGTAACAGACCCTATGATCCTAACCCGGAGAGGACACGCTAAAGCGCCACTGGCAGCAGCACTACGTGACCCGTTTTCAGCAGGTTGTGCTGTGAAGTGTTAAAATGTGCGAGTTAGATTATTTCGGTTGAGCCCTATATGGACAGCAGGTGAATACTTTGTTACTTTACGGTCACTTTTTTTAAATTGGTATTACCAATTGACTCCGCGCAACTCGCAGAGAAGAAATCACTCATGGCCTACAGCAAAATCCGCCAACCCAAGTTGTCAGATGTCATTGAGCAGCAGCTTGAACATCTGATCCTTGAGGGCACGCTTCGTCCTGGCGAAAAACTGCCACCAGAACGCGAACTGGCGAAACAATTTGATGTTTCCCGCCCTTCTCTGAGAGAGGCTATCCAACGCTTGGAAGGTAAAGGGTTACTCCTGCGCCGTCAGGGTGGTGGCACCTTTGTACAAACTCATCTCTGGCAGAGCTTTAGCGACCCATTGGCCGAATTATTAGCCGATCATCCAGAATCACAATTCGACCTGCTTGAAACCCGTCATGCGCTTGAAGGAATTGCAGCCTATTATGCGGCACTGCGGGGGACTGACGAAGATCTGATGCGCATCCGTGATTGTCACCATGTGATCCAACAGGCCCAGGATAGTGGCGATCTTGATGCTGAAGCTGATGCGGTTATGAACTACCAAATCGCGGTAACCGAAGCTGCTCATAACGTTGTATTACTTCATCTGCTGCGCTGTATGGGGCCGATGATGGAACAGAACGTTCGTCAAAACTTTGAATTGCTCTACTCGCGCCGTGAGATGTTGGCAACAGTGAGCAGCCATCGCGCCAGGATTTTTGAGGCGATAGTGGCACGCGAACCTGAAAAGGCTCGTGAAGCCTCGCACCGCCATTTGGCGTTTATCGAGGAAGTTTTGCTGGATCTCAGCAGAGAACAGACCCGGCGCGAGAGATCGCTACGGCGTCTTCAGCAACGCAAAGATTAAGAGTGGTTCTCTTCAGGGCACACCAGCCTGTCGAGATAAAGCTTGTGGGTGCTTGGTTAAGTACTCGATTCAGCTGCAACTAAACTGATGAGCCTGTCTTTGTGTGTTTTGTTTCAGAACACGGGAAGACAGGCTCCAAACAAACCATTAGACAGATAAGGAATACCACCATGTCAGAACGTTTAAACAATGACGTGGATCCGATCGAAACCCGCGACTGGCTGCAGGCGATCGAATCGGTCATCCGTGAAGAGGGTGTTGAGCGCGCTCAGTTTCTGATTGAACAGGTACTGGGGGAAGCCCGTAAAGGGGGCGTTAGCGTTGCGGCAGGTGTAGGGGCTAATCATTACGTCAACACCATTGCGGTAGAAGACGAACCGGCATATCCAGGTAATCTGGATCTCGAAGGCCGCATCCGTTCAGCTATCCGCTGGAACGCTGTGATGACCGTCCTGCGAGCATCGCAGAAAGATCTGGATCTGGGTGGGCACATGGCTTCCTTCCAGTCTTCCGCAACCTTCTATGAAGTCTGCTTTAACCACTTTTTCCGTGCACGCAATGAGAAAGATGGCGGCGATCTGGTTTACTTCCAGGGGCATATCTCTCCAGGCGTCTATGCACGTGCGTTCCTTGAAGGACGCCTGACCGAAGAACAAATGAATAACTTCCGTCAGGAAGTTCATGGTAAGGGGCTGTCTTCCTACCCACATCCTAAATTAATGCCGGAATTCTGGCAGTTCCCGACCGTTTCTATGGGATTGGGGCCAATCAGTGCTATTTATCAGGCTAAATTCCTGAAATATCTAGAGCACCGTGGCCTGAAAGACACCTCGGGTCAGACCGTTTATGCTTTCCTGGGTGACGGTGAAATGGACGAGCCAGAATCCAAAGGGGCGATCACCATCGCAACCCGTGAGAAGCTGGATAACCTGGTGTTCGTTATCAACTGTAACCTGCAGCGCCTTGATGGCCCGGTTACCGGTAATGGCAAGATCATCAACGAGCTTGAAGGTATCTTTGCGGGTGCTGGCTGGCAGGTGTTGAAAGTGATCTGGGGCGGGCGTTGGGATGAACTACTGCGTAAAGACACCAGCGGTAAACTGATCCAGCTGATGGGTGAGACCTTGGACGGCGACTATCAGACCTTCAAGTCTAAAGATGGTGCCTACGTGCGTGAGCACTTCTTTGGCCGCTACCCCGAAACCGCAGCGTTAGTGAAAGACATGACCGACGACGAGATCTGGTCACTGAACCGTGGCGGTCACGATCCGAAGAAAATCTACGCAGCATTGAAAAAAGCGCAGGAAACCAAAGGCAAAGCGACTGTGATCCTGGCCCACACCATCAAAGGTTACGGTATGGGTGAAACGGCGGAAGGTAAAAATATCGCTCATCAGGTGAAGAAAATGAACATGGAAGGTGTTCGCCACTTCCGCGATCGTTTCAACGTGCCAGTTGCTGATGCTGATATCGAAAAACTGCCGTTCATTACCTTTGATAAAAATTCTGAGGAATACAAGTATCTGCACGAGCGCCGCCAGGCACTGAACGGTTATTTACCAACCCGTTTGCCTGCGTTTACCGAGAAGTTGGCGTTGCCAGCTCTGGAAGACTTCAGTTCCCTGTTGGAAGAGCAGAACAAAGAAATCTCTACCACGATCGCCTTCGTGCGTGCCTTGAACGTGATGCTGAAGAACCCTTCGATCAAAGATCGCCTGGTGCCAATCATTGCCGACGAAGCACGTACCTTCGGGATGGAAGGTCTGTTCCGTCAGATCGGTATTTATAGCCCGAACGGCCAACAGTACACCCCGCAGGACCGTGAGCAGGTGGCGTACTATAAAGAAGACGAGAAAGGACAGATCCTGCAGGAAGGTATCAACGAACTGGGGGCAGCATCTTCATGGCTGGCTGCAGCGACTTCCTACAGCACCAACGATCTGCCAATGATCCCGTTCTATATCTACTACTCGATGTTCGGGTTCCAGCGTATCGGTGACTTGTGCTGGTTAGCGGGTGACCAACAGGCTCGTGGCTTCCTGATCGGCGGAACTTCTGGCCGTACTACCCTGAACGGTGAAGGTCTGCAGCACGAAGATGGGCATAGCCATATTCAGTCCCTGACCATTCCTAACTGTATCTCTTACGATCCCGCTTACGCGTATGAAGTCGCCGTGATCATGCACGACGGTCTGGTTCGTATGTATGGTGACGCGCAAGAAAACGTCTACTACTACCTGACTACGCTGAACGAAAACTACCACATGCCAGCGATGCCGAAGGGGGCAGAAGAGGGGATCCGTAAGGGTATCTACAAGCTGGAAACTCTGGAAGGTAGCAAAGGTAAAGTGCAGTTACTGGGCTCCGGTGCGATCTTGCGCCATGTGCGTGAAGCAGCGCAGATTTTGGCCAAAGATTACGGCGTGGGTTCGGATGTCTACAGCGTAACGTCGTTCACTGAACTGGCGCGTGATGGCCAGGATTGCGAACGCTGGAATATGCTGCACCCTACCGAACAACCGCGCGTACCTTATGTTGCTCAAGTGTTGAGCGATGCGCCAGCCGTAGCCTCTACCGACTACATGAAGCTGTTCGCTGAGCAGATCCGTAGCTTCATCCCGGCCAGTGACTATCGTGTTCTTGGCACCGACGGTTTTGGCCGTTCCGACAGCCGTGAGAATCTGCGCCACCACTTCGAAGTAGATGCTTCCTACGTGGTGGTTGCTGCTCTGGGTGAATTGGCCAAACGTGGCGAAATCGATAAAAAAGTAGTGGCTGATGCTATTACTAAATTCAATATCGATGCAGATAAAGTCAACCCGCGTCTGGCATAAGAGGTAAAGAACAATGGCTATCGAAATCAAAGTACCGGACATTGGTGCAGACGAAGTTGAAATCACCGAGATCCTGGTCAAGGTTGGCGACAAGGTTGCGGCTGAACAATCGCTGATCACCGTAGAAGGTGACAAGGCTTCTATGGAAGTTCCTTCCCCACAGGCAGGTGTGGTGAAAGAGATCAAAGTTTCTGTCGGTGATAAAACCGAGACAGGCAAACTGATCATGATTTTTGAGGCAGAAGGTGCAGCAGCAACTGCATCTGCCGTTAAAGCAGAAGAAAAACCTGCGGCTGCTCCTGTAGCGGCAGTGGCCAGTGCGGCCAAAGACGTTGCGGTACCAGATATCGGGGCTGACGAAGTTGAAGTGACCGAGATCCTGGTGAAAGTAGGGGATACCGTTTCTGCTGAGCAGTCTCTGATCACCGTGGAAGGAGACAAAGCTTCCATGGAAGTGCCTGCGCCGTTCGCTGGTATCGTAAAAGAGATCAAAATCACCACCGGTGACAAGGTGAAAACCGGCTCACTGATCATGGTGTTCGGCGTAGCCGGTGCAGCGCCTACTGCACCTGTTGCTGCGGCAATGCCGGTAGCGGTTGCTCCTGCAGCCAGCGCGGCAAAAAATGTTGAAGTACCGGACATTGGTGGCGACGAAGTTGAAGTGACCGAAGTGATGGTGAAAGTGGGCGATAAAGTTGCCGCTGAACAGTCACTGATCACCGTGGAAGGTGATAAGGCGTCCATGGAAGTGCCAGCGCCGTTTGCGGGCACCGTGAAAGAAATCAAAATCAGTACCGGTGATAAAGTAAAAACCGGTTCTCTGATTATGGTATTCGAAGTTGAAGGGGCAGCTCCTGCCGCGGCACCTGCCCAAAAAGCAGAGTCTGCACCGGCTGCGGCCAAGCAGGAAGCGCCTCCCGCCGCGCCAGCTGCAACTGCAGTTAAAAGTGAGTTTGCTGAGAACGATGCTTACATTCATGCGACGCCGGTGATCCGCCGTTTGGCTCGTGAGTTCGGCGTAAACCTGGCAAAAGTGAAAGGAACCGGTCGTAAAGGCCGTATCCTGCGCGAAGACGTTCAGGCTTACGTTAAAGACGCGGTTAAACGTGCAGAAGCGGCTCCTGCTGCGGCTACCGGCGGTGGTCTGCCGGGCATGTTGCCGTGGCCGAAAGTCGACTTCAGCAAGTTTGGTGAGATCGAAGAAGTTGAATTGGGGCGCATCCAGAAAATTTCTGGTGCCAACCTGAGCCGTAACTGGGTGATGATCCCACACGTGACTCACTTCGATAAAACAGATATCACCGATCTGGAAGCGTTCCGTAAGCAGCAGAACACAGAAGCCGAAAAACGTAAGCTGGATGTGAAGTTCACCCCTGTGGTGTTCATCATGAAAGCCGTTGCAGCCGCTCTGGAGCAGATGCCACGTTTCAACAGTTCTCTGTCCGAAGATGGCCAGAAGCTGACGCTGAAAAAATACATCAACATCGGTGTTGCGGTAGATACGCCAAATGGTCTGGTCGTTCCCGTATTCAAAGATGTGAACAAGAAAGGCATCGTTGAACTTTCTCGTGAGCTGATGGCTATCTCCAAAAAAGCGCGTGACGGCAAGCTGACCGCAGGCGAAATGCAGGGGGGATGCTTCACCATTTCTAGCCTGGGTGGTATCGGGACAACCCACTTTGCTCCGATTGTTAACGCGCCTGAAGTGGCCATTCTGGGCGTCTCCAAGTCGTCTATGGAGCCGGTGTGGAACGGCAAAGAGTTCACGCCGCGTCTGATGATGCCAATGTCGCTTTCATTTGATCACCGTGTGATTGATGGTGCTGATGGTGCGCGCTTTATCACCATTATCAACAATATGCTGGCTGACATCCGTCGTCTGGTAATGTAACTGTGTGGGGGCGCTTTTGTTGCGCCCCTACCTATCCCTACTACCGGTTTTGTCGGGTTGTTGCATAGCTCGACAGGATTGTTGCGACATAGGTCACCTGAACATGCTTTGCAGGCTATTAACAATTCTGTAAACTGCTCGCGGTGTATGCGTCCCGGTGGATGAAGGACGTTATAAGATTGATTAGTAATAAAAATGACGTCTGACCCGCCGGACAAACAATTAAGAGGTCATGATGAGTACTGAAATAAAAACTCAGGTCGTGGTAATTGGGGCTGGCCCGGCAGGTTACTCTGCTGCTTTTCGTTGTGCTGACTTAGGTCTTGAAACCGTTCTGGTAGAGCGCTATTCCACTCTGGGTGGCGTTTGTCTGAACGTGGGTTGTATCCCGTCAAAAGCACTGTTGCACGTTGCTAAAGTGATCGAAGAAGCTAAAGCGCTGGCTGAACACGGCATCGTTTTCGGTGAGCCGAAAACCGACATCGATAAAGTGCGTATCTGGAAAGAAAAAGTTATCAATCAGTTGACCGGTGGTCTGGCCGGTATGGCTAAAGGCCGTAAAGTCAAAGTAGTCAATGGCCTAGGTAAATTCACCGGTACTAATACCATGGTAGTTGAAGGCGAGGGTGGCGCAACCACTATCAATTTCGACAATGCTATCATCGCTGCAGGTTCCCGCCCAATCCAACTGCCTTTTATTCCTCATGAAGATCCCCGCGTGTGGGACTCTACTGATGCACTGGCACTAAAAACTGTTCCAGAGCGCATGCTGGTCATGGGCGGCGGTATCATTGGTCTGGAAATGGGCACCGTATACCATGCACTGGGTTCTAAGATCGACGTGGTTGAAATGGCCGATCAGGTCATCCCAGCGGCTGACAAAGATGTAATCAAAGTTTTCACCAAACGTATCAGTAAGCATTTCAATCTGATGTTGGAAACCAAAGTCACGGCGGTAGAAGCCAGAGCAGATGGTATTTACGTGACGATGGAAGGCAAAAAAACGCCAGCAGAACCACAACGTTACGACGCGGTGCTGGTGGCGATTGGCCGTGTGCCGAATGGTAAATTGCTGGATGCCGGTAAAGCGGGTGTTGAGGTCGACGAGCGTGGTTTTATCCATGTCGATAAACAGTTGCGCACCAATGTGCCACATATCTTCGCGATTGGTGACATTGTTGGTCAACCGATGCTGGCACATAAAGGTGTCCATGAAGGCCACGTTGCTGCTGAAGTGATTGCCGGAATGAAACACTACTTCGATCCGAAAGTGATCCCATCGATTGCTTACACTGAACCAGAAGTGGCATGGGTAGGGTTGACCGAGAAAGAAGCTAAAGAGAAAGGCATCAGCTACGAAACGTCCACTTTCCCGTGGGCAGCTTCTGGCCGAGCTATCGCTTCCGACTGTGCGGACGGCATGACCAAGCTGATTTTCGACAAAGAAACGCATCGTATCATCGGTGGCGCCATTGTCGGTACCAACGGCGGGGAATTGCTGGGTGAAATCGGCCTGGCTATCGAGATGGGATGTGACGCAGAAGATATCGCGTTGACTATCCATGCTCACCCAACGTTGCATGAATCCGTCGGCTTGGCAGCAGAAATCTACGAAGGTAGCATTACTGATTTGCCAAATCCGAAAGCTAAAAAGAAGTAACTCCTGCGGTTTGAACGTTTGATAAGCGGCTCCTGATAAAGGGGCCGTTTTTTTTAGCTCTCCGTTTATTTAGGAAACACCGCCTAACTCCTAGCCTCAAATAAAGGGGCTTTTTCGTTACTCATTACTTATAAATTTATCCTGTCGCACTCAATAACCATTGTAAAAGAAGGGATGTTATGTTTTGCTCATTTGGTTGAATATGCCGATGACCGGTAATGCTCTCCTACCTATGCACTCTGCTTTGTAGCCGATTACGCTACGGTCAACGATTCAGCAAAGATTTAATGTTGCTTTTATGTGAACGAATTAACAACCGATCTAAATCCTGATATGCTGGCTGGGCGGAACCGGGCACTGTACCTTACAGGCCAGGATATCGACAGCAGTGCCCCGTCAGGACCAATGGCATGAATATCGCCGTGCGCTCGACCCACCGTATTTCAAGCCGTAGCGTTGCTGACCGCACTCGTCTATCCCATTTGACATACGGAGTTAAACTCCAAGGGATGAACGAACTAGGTTGCTTGACTACAACTTGAGGTTCACAGGGTATTAACCCGGTTTGAATATACAGCGCCAGGCACAATAAATGATAATGAGAGCGAGGAGAACGTCGTGCTAGAAGAATACCGTAAGCACGTAGCCGAGCGTGCTGCAGAGGGCATTGTCCCTAAGCCATTAGATGCGACACAAATGGCAGCGCTGGTTGAATCATTAAAGAATCCGCCAAAAGGCGAAGAAGAATTCCTATTAGACCTGCTGATTAACCGTGTACCCCCAGGTGTCGACGAAGCCGCCTATGTGAAAGCAGGTTTTCTGGCAGCTATCGCCAAAGGCGAGGCCACTTCCCCCCTGATAACCCCTGAAAAAGCCATTGAACTGCTCGGCACTATGCAGGGTGGTTATAACATTCATCCCCTGATTGATGGGCTGGATAACGACCGGCTGGCCCCGATAGCCGCTAAGGCGCTCTCCCATACGCTGCTGATGTTCGACAACTTCTATGACGTAGAAGAGAAAGCCAAAGCGGGTAACCCTTACGCCAAGCAGATCCTGCAATCCTGGGCTGATGCCGAGTGGTATCTTTCTCGCCCAGAGTTGGCTGAAAAGATCACCGTTACCGTATTTAAAGTCACCGGTGAAACCAATACCGATGATCTTTCTCCAGCACAGGATGCCTGGTCTCGTCCAGATATCCCATTGCACGCCTTGGCAATGCTGAAAAACGAGCGTGAAGGCATTACCCCCGATCAGCCGGGTACCGTTGGTCCGATCAAACAAATTGAACAACTGAATAAGAAAGGTTTCCCACTGGCCTATGTGGGTGACGTTGTTGGTACCGGCTCCTCGCGCAAATCTGCCACTAACTCGGTGCTGTGGTTTATGGGGGACGACATCCCTTACGTACCGAACAAGCGTGCTGGTGGTGTGGTTTTGGGCGGTAAGATCGCACCTATCTTCTTCAATACCATGGAAGATGCGGGTGCTTTGCCTATCGAAGTTGACGTCTCCAAACTGAACATGGGTGACGTGATTGACATCTTCCCGTACAAAGGTGAGGTGCGTAATCATGCCACCGGTGAATTGTTGGCTAATTTCGAGCTGAAAACCGACGTGCTGTTGGATGAGGTGCGTGCGGGAGGCCGTATTCCACTGATCATTGGCCGTGGCCTGACGACCAAGGCGCGTGAAGCGCTCGATCTGCCGCACAGTGATGTATTCCGCATTGCCAAGCCGGTAGCGGCTAGCAACAAAGGCTTCTCGCTGGCGCAGAAAATGGTTGGCCGTGCCTGTGGCGTTGCTGGTGTTCGCCCAGGTGAATATTGTGAGCCGAAGATGACTTCCGTCGGTTCACAGGATACCACTGGCCCGATGACACGTGACGAGTTGAAAGATCTGGCCTGCCTCGGCTTTTCTGCCGATCTGGTGATGCAGTCGTTTTGCCATACTGCAGCCTATCCTAAGCCGGTTGATGTGACCACTCACCACACCTTGCCTGACTTTATTATGAATCGTGGTGGTGTTTCGTTGCGGCCAGGGGACGGAATTATCCACTCCTGGTTGAACCGTATGCTGCTACCAGACACTGTGGGTACAGGGGGCGACTCCCATACTCGCTTCCCCATCGGCATTTCCTTCCCAGCGGGTTCGGGCCTGGTAGCTTTTGCTGCGGCAACTGGCGTTATGCCACTGGACATGCCTGAATCGGTGCTGGTGCGTTTTAAAGGTAAAATGCAGCCGGGTATCACCCTGCGCGACTTGGTACACGCTATCCCTTACTACGCGATCCAACAGGGGCTGTTGACCGTTGAGAAGAAAGGTAAGAAAAACATCTTCTCCGGCCGTATTCTGGAGATTGAAGGCCTGCCTGAGCTGAAGGTTGAACAAGCATTCGAACTGGCGGATGCATCTGCCGAGCGTTCAGCTGCTGGTTGCACCATCAAGCTTGATAAAGCGCCTATCGAAGAGTACCTGAACTCTAACATTGTGCTACTGAAGTGGATGATCGCTGAAGGCTATGGCGATCGCCGCACGTTGGAACGCCGCATTCAGGGAATGGAGAAATGGCTGGCCGACCCACAACTGTTGGAAGGTGACGCCGATGCGGAATATGCAGCGGTGATCGAAATCGATCTGGCTGATATCAAGCAGCCAATTCTGTGCGCACCGAATGATCCAGATGACGCACGTCTGTTATCCGATGTGGCTAACAGCAAGATCGATGAAGTATTTATCGGTTCCTGCATGACCAACATTGGTCACTTCCGCGCCGCAGGCAAGCTGTTGGATCAACATAAAGGCCAATTACCAACTCGTCTGTGGGTGGCACCGCCTACCAAGATGGATGCGGCTCAGTTAACCGAAGAGGGCTATTACAGCATCTTCGGCAAGAGTGGCGCGCGTATCGAGATCCCAGGTTGTTCACTGTGCATGGGTAACCAGGCTCGTGTGGCTGACGGCGCGACGGTGGTTTCCACCTCTACGCGTAACTTCCCTAATCGTCTGGGTAACGGGGCTAATGTTTATCTGGCCTCTGCAGAACTGGCCGCAGTGGCCTCCCTGTTGGGACGTTTGCCAACGCCGGATGAATACCAGACTTACATGGCACAGGTAGACAAGACGGCAACGGATACTTACCGCTACCTGAACTTTGACCAACTGAGTCAGTACACCGAAAAGGCTGATGGTGTGATTTTCCAGACTGCGGTGTAATTCAGCACAGAATTGTCATTACTACGGGAGCCTATGGGCTCCCTTTTTTGTATTGTATTCAAGCAGGGAAGCTGAGCGCTATATTGCAGAGTTAACGGGTTGTCATTCAAATGACTTCGGTTTGCTCGGATATAATGACTAACTTTGCGAGCTTTCACTGAGATAGTCGTGAATTAAGGCTTAAACTAATAAAAACGGCTCAGGAGGGCATGCGATGGATTACGAATTTTTGCGTGACGTCACCGGACAAGTGGTGGTCAAATTTTCGATGGGGCATGAGGCGATTGGCCATTGGATCAACGAAGAACTTAAATGTGATTTTAATTTGCTGGATCGTGTTGAGGCAGGAGCCGCAGAGGTCAAAGGCAGCGAACGCCAGTGGCAACTGGAAGGTCACGAATACACCTTGCTGATGGATGGTGAAGAAGTGATGATTCGGGCTAATCAACTGTCGTTTGAGGGTGACGAAATGGAAGAGGGGATGAATTATTACGACGAGGAAAGTCTCTCTTTCTGTGGAGTAGAAGACTTCCTCGCGGTGCTGAAGGCTTATCGTTCTTTTATGCTTAACTACTAAATAGCTTATAGTGCAACAGGTGTGAGTGATGCGGGTTAGCCTACCGTTGAGCGCAGGGATACGCGATACGAACCCCCAGTGAGGGAGTAACGGCGTGTCGGTGTTCCTCATCATTCCCACCTGCCAGAAGCGTAATGTGTCGCGGTATTAAGAACACCTATTTAGGCTGCGTGTCACAACAACTTGCAAATTTACCCAGTGATCTGCTTCTGCCTAGAACTGGGCAACTTAAGTTGCCCAGTAGGTAATATTACAGATGTGGAATATTTCGCCCGTAGTAGATTTCCTGCATCTCTTTCCACAATAGGTCGGTGATCCTTTGCCGTTCTGCCGCAGTGAGTTCTTCTGGCTTGGCATTGAACAGGTAATGCTTCAGATCAAAGTCCTTCAGTAGCATCTTGGTGTGGAAAATATTCTCTTGGTATACGTTTACATCCACCATGTGATATAGCGCCTTCATATCCTCAGACATAAAGTTCTGAATCGAATTGATCTCATGATCGATGTAATGCTTCACCCCGTTCACGTCGCGGGTAAAACCGCGTACGCGATAATCCATGGTGACGATGTCTGATTCCAGTTGATGGATCAGATAGTTTAACGCCTTCAGCGGTGAAATCACCCCACAGGTAGATACTTCAATATCTGCCCTGAAGGTACATAGGCCGCCTCCTGGGTGGCTTTCCGGGTAGGTATGCACGCAGATGTGGCTTTTATCCAGATGTGCAACTACTGTCTTGGGGAGTGGGCCAGGGTGTTCCGAGGTATCCACATATTGAGGATCTACAGGCTCTTCACTCACCAGAATGGTGACGCTTGCCCCCTGCGGATCGTAGTCCTGGCGTGCAATATTAAGAATATTAGCGCCAATGATCGCACAGGTTTCACTGAGGATCTCGGTCAGGCGGTTGGCATTGTATTGTTCGTCAATGTAGGCGATATAGCCGTCGCGATCGTCTGCGGTTTTGGCGTAACAAATATCGTAAATACAAAAACTCAGGCTTTTGGTCAGGTTATTGAAGCCGTGCAGTTTGAGCTTATGCAATTAGATTCACCTCCTTTGTCTCGCTTCGCGTGAAACGTTCATACTTCAAATTACATACGTGTTGGCTGAGCCATCGCGTCATTCGAATTATTTCGAGTATAGAGCGTCGAGTAAATACTGAGGCAGTGCAAAACTGCCAGTGTGAATTGCCGGGTTGTAGTAGCGGCAGATTAAGTCACTTTGATTGAAACGTTGTTGCAAAGTAGTGATATCAAGCTGGCGTAACCCTGGATTCTGGCTTGCCCAAGCAAACGTCATAATGCCACCGTAGTAGGTTGGAACCGCTGCCTGATAGAAGCTGACGTCATTAAAGTATGGGCTTAGTCTGGTATGGCTGTTGACGGCTTCATCCTGTTGCAGGAAACAGACGCCGTTCTGTGCCACAAAGATGCCCCCTTCATTGAGACAGTGTGCGCAACCTTCATAGAAAGCTGAAGTAAATAGGCTTTCGCCAGGGCCAATCGGGTCGGTACAATCGGAAATAATCACATCAAATTTTTCATTGGTCTGATTAACGAAGTTGACGCCATCATCGATGATCAGTGCGAAACGTGGATCGTCATAAGAACCGGCATTGTGGTTGGGAAGATACTGCCGGCAAAACGTCACTACACCCGCATCGATTTCCACCATGGTGATTTGCTCAACCCCCTTATGCTGGCTCACTTCTCGGAGCATACCACCGTCGCCGCCACCAATGATCAGTACCTTTTTGGCTTTTCCGTGTGCCAACAAAGGAACGTGGGTCATCATTTCATGGTATATAAACTCATCGCGCTCGGTGGTTTGTACTACACCGTCAAGTGCCATCACACGGCCCAATACCGGATTCTCGAAGATCATTAGATCCTGATGCTCTGTCTTTTCGCGATAAAGGACATTTTCAACAGAGAAGTACTGGCCAAAATGGCTATGCAGTGTTTCATACCAAATGTCTTTCTGCGTCATATGCGTGTTACTCCGTATAACAGCCAATGAGAAATGGCGAAACGTCGTAAGCCCTGTCTGCCGGAAGTGACAGTATTATTCGCACAAGGCCTCGACGAAAGCGGCTGACTCTGCTGATTTTACAGTGAGAGAGTCAACGAAAAAAAGTAGGAGAGTAGGCGCTGCTAATTGATTGAATGTGAAACGACACTGGCGATCTCAATTAGCGTAGGCAAGCAGGTTTAGGGAGTCACGCGCCAAATATTTGCATTTATTGGAGGTAGGAATTGCAATGCCGCTGAGATCGCGATAACTGTCTTCACCCAGAGCCTTCATGTTGAAGTTATTATAGTTACTCAGATCCCAGCGGTTCTGTTGGGCGAAATATACGATGGCGCGTTTGATTTGCGCATTAGGCAAATCTTTGTAGCCACACTCATTTTTTAGATAAACAAAAACTGCGGTCAGATCGGCCAGCTCTTCCGCTTCTAAATCGTTTAGGGCTAGGCTGGTATTGGAAAAACCCAGCATAGTCAGCAGTAGCATTAACAACGTTGTTTTTTTCATCATAAAATAGACCCGTTAAATATCTGCAGACGTTACCACATTTGTTTGTAAATACACCAAATTTTATTATGTGTGGGTTAATGCTTGACCTTCCCCTTAGGTAAGGGATTAGGCTGCTTATATTAAACTATCGCTCACTGAGAGGGAGTCAGCAATGTTACGCCGCGATTTTATTAAATTAACCGCAGTGCTGGGAGCAGCCAGTGCTTTCCCCTTATGGAACCAAAATGTCTGGGCAGTTGAGAAACCTACTTTACCTATCCCACCTATTTTAGAACCCAATGCGCAAGGTAAGATTGCACTGGCGTTGCAAACAGGGGAGATGAACTGGTTTCCCAACATAGCCACCCGTACTTGGGGGATTAACGGTGCTTTACTTGGCCCCGCAGTGCGCTTACAGCGTGGTAAATCGGTGACGGTAGAGGTCAGTAATCATTTACCTCAAGCCAGTACGCTGCATTGGCATGGTTTGGCTATCCCCGGTGATGTTGATGGTGGTCCACATGCCTTGATTCAGCCAGGAACGACCCGAATGGTGAGTTTAACCCTCGATCAACCTGCCGCCACTTGTTGGTTCCATCCTCATACACACGGCAAAACGGGGCACCAGGTGATGATGGGGTTAGGGGGATTAGTGCTGCTGGAAGATGAGGAAAGTACTCAATTGCCGCTACCTAAAACCTGGGGTAACGACGATTTTCCCGTGATCCTGCAAGATAAACGTTTGGGTGAAGACGGGCAGATTGAATACCAGCTAGACGTAGTGAGCGCAGCCGTCGGCTGGTTTGGTGATCGGATGTTTACCAATGGGGCAGTCTACCCACAACACATTGCTCCACGTGGCTGGTTGCGTCTGCGTTTGCTTAATGGCTGCAACGCACGGATGCTGAATTTGGCTGCCAGTGACAACCGTCCCCTGTATGTGATTGCCAGTGACGGCGGTTTCCTTGCTGAGCCGGTAAAGCTGACTGAATTACCGATACTGATGGGTGAACGCTTTGAGGTTTTAGTTGATGCCTCAGATGGCAAACCGTTCGATCTTGTCACCTTGCCGGTAAAGCAGATGGGGATGACGTTGACACCTTTCGATCGGCCGTTGCCGGTATTGCGCATTCAGCCTTCGCTGGCACAGGGGGTAAAATCAATGCCCGACAGCCTGGTGAAGTTACCGGTGTTACCTTCACTAGCCGGGCTTCAGGAGCGCTGGCTACAACTGATGATGGACCCTAAACTTGATACGCTTGGCATGCAGGGATTGATGGAGCGTTATGGTCATCAGGCAATGGCGGGCATGAGTATGGGTCACGGTAAAGTTGACGCAAGCAACAGCATGACGACGATGGACCACAGTAAGATGGCAGGCATGGATCATGGGGAACCGTCATTTGATTTTAGCCACGCCAACATGATCAACGGCAAAGCTTTCGATATGACTCAGCCAGCGTTTGAGAGCAAACGTGGTAAATATGAGAAATGGACCATATCAGGGGAAGGCGACATGATGCTGCATCCGTTCCACATCCACGGCACCCAGTTCCGCATTCTCTCAGAAAATGGCAAGCCACCGGCAGCGCATCGTGCAGGATGGAAAGATACGGTGCTGGTTGACGGCTGGCGCAGTGAGGTTTTGGTTCGTTTCGATCACTTGGCAAGTGCGGAGCACCCTTACATGGCTCACTGCCACCTGCTGGAACATGAGGATACGGGGATGATGTTGGGCTTTACCGTCACCGATTAAATATTTATCAGTCTTGATTTTGAGCAATACACCTCGCTGGTGGCGATGCACTCGCGTCGCTTCTGGTTTTATTCAGTTCAGCCATAAAGATCACCCCCGGTGGGGTTGCAATCGTTTTTGGCGTAGCGATCATGATGTTTGCCCAACCGCCAGTGCTCTGTTACAAGTCCTGGCGATTTTGGAAACAAAACCGCAGTTAACGGGTTGCATTATTCGTCGTAATAAGGTCGAAAATAACTTTACCCTTTAATCCATAGCCAACGATCTTCATCGTCAGTTTGGGGCGACTCATCGTATCCACCTGACGGTAGTAATCTTTCGGCATCCAACGGAAAAGTCTCCAAGCTCCTGGTTTTCTTGCAAGCCCTAGAATACTGTAGACACAGGCCGTTAAGGTTGTCGCATTATAAACGGCTAAGCCAGATTCTGGACTGAATCCCAGAAACTTAGCGGTTTCTATGGCTCCATCAGCGAAAATCCCTTCCGATGATTCGCCAACCGATGAATGATTGATGATTTCTCTGGATACGCCATTCAGGCCATCGACAACAAGTACTGCGCCAGCCAAAACTCCTATGGGCGTCATTGCAGCGGCATTACGCTTCTTTCGCAAAGCCATTCGACACCACCATGAACCTGAGATAGTGACCATTGATAAAAGTGGTGCTAACACGGCAGCGTTGAACGCACTCAACGCCGACAAAGCAGAAGAAGACACAATGACTATCAGGCAGAACAGGTATCTGAATAACCTGATTGAGCAGGATTATCGAAATATCAAACGTCGGATACGCCTGATGCTGGGATTCAAATTGTTCCGGCGGGCACAGGCGCTCCTGGCTGGCATCGAATTGCTCCACATGATACGTAAAGGGCAATATCAACATCCGCAAAGTGAGGGATTGTCCCCTGCGGAACTTGGAGTTGTACATTTTTAGAGCAAGATGAAATCAGCTCTTGATGCGAGTACAATCCTCTTCCTTGTTCTTGCCTGTTCTGGTGCATTCGTATTTGTGCGTTAATCCGTATATCAATCGGTGTATCAACTTTAGATGGTTCACATCATTTGGTGTGGTATTTAATTTTTACAAATCATATAGATATATAAATTATGAAACATATCGTAGAAGTAATGATTTCTGAGCAGGAAGTTAAGACCCGCATTGCTGAGCTTGGCCACCAAATCACTGAAGATTACCGCGATAGCGGCAGTGATATGGTGCTGGTCGGGCTGTTACGTGGTTCTTTCATGTTTATGGCGGATCTGTGCCGTACCATCGAAGTCTCGCACGAAGTCGATTTTATGACCGCATCCAGTTACGGTAGCGGTATGTCCAGCACTCGTGACGTAAAAATCCTTAAAGACCTGGATGAAGATATCCGTGGTAAAGATGTTTTGATCGTTGAAGATATCATCGATTCTGGTAACACCTTGAACAAGGTACGCGAAATCTTGGCATTACGTGGCCCTAAATCCCTGGCGATCTGTACGCTGTTGGACAAACCCGAACGCCGTGAAGTGGATGTGCCGGTTGAATATGTCGGGTTCACGATCCCGGACAAGTTCATCGTGGGCTATGGTATCGATTATGCTCAGCGTTATCGCCATTTGCCCTACATTGGCCAAGTGGTGTTGCTGGACGAATGATGCTTTCGGGGGGCAATTTTGTTGGACCCCGAAAGGCAGTGAGGCTGTGCTAAATGGAACGTGAGCGCTAGCTGCGGTCACTTTAGCGCAGGTTCAAGCGTGAAATTTAATCGGCTCAATAAGCAGCGGTCAGCAGATCATTCCTTTTCCTGCTGTAGTGTGGCCATGGCTTTGCGGTAGCCCATCTCCAGGCTTTCGCGGCTGGTGGCGGTGACTTCTAGATCGCGCAACCTGCCATCCTGGATGCCGTAAACCCAACCATGGACCATCACTTTCTGGCCACGCTTCCAGGCAGATTGCATAATGGTGGAGTGCCCCAGATTGTAAACCTGTTCAATGACGTTGATTTCACATAACACATCCAGGCGTTGCTCAGGTTCCAACTCCCCGAGTAGTGAACTGTGCTTATACCATAGATCGCGAATGTGCAGCAGCCAGTTGTTTATCAGCCCAAGTTCCGGGTTTTCTACAGCAGCTTCCACACCACCACACCCTAGGTGGCCGCAGATGATAATATGTTCAACCTCGAGCACGTCGACAGCATATTGCACCACGGATAGACAATTCAGATCGGTATGGATCACCAGATTTGCCACGTTGCGGTGTACGAACAGTTCGCCCGGCTCCAGGCCCGTCAAACGCTCGGCCGGAACGCGGCTATCGGAGCAACCAATCCATAAGAATCTTGGCTTTTGTGCCTGGGACAAACGTTCAAAAAAGCCGGGATCTTCCTGTTTAATAGTGGCGGACCAGTTCTGATTGTTGGCGATGAGCCTTTCGATTTCTTTCATGGAAGTTATTGGCCTGTAATGAACGAATTGCGTTAATGTAATATATGGCAAGCGTCGCAATTTGGAAATCAGAACAATGAGACAAATTTTTGCGTACTGATCCGACGCCGTAAGGAAACTGCTGATGATAAACTTTTCTCATTATCCAGCACAGCAGCATACACATCTTCACAAGGTACTCAGTCATTTATGAATTATGCACTGGAAATTGCGCAGTTGACCAAAACCTATGCCGGTGGTGTGAAGGCATTGCGTGGGATCAATCTGAACGTTGAAGCGGGGGATTTTTATGCCTTGCTAGGGCCAAATGGTGCGGGTAAATCAACCACCATCGGTATTATCAGTTCTCTGGTCAACAAGACCTCTGGTAACGTACGGGTGTTTGGTTATGATATCGACAAGGATATTGTTAATGCCAAACGCCAGCTTGGGCTTGTGCCGCAGGAGTTCAACTTTAATCCGTTTGAAACCGTGATGCAGATAGTCGTCAATCAAGCAGGCTATTATGGTGTTGAACGTCGCGAGGCACAGGTGCGTGCGGAGCAATATCTTTCTCAGCTCGATCTCTGGGAGAAACGTAATGAGCGGGCGCGTATGCTCTCTGGTGGGATGAAACGCCGCCTGATGATTGCCCGTGCTCTGATGCATCAACCCAAGTTGCTGATCCTTGATGAACCTACAGCCGGGGTAGATATCGAGCTGCGCCGTTCGATGTGGGGATTCCTCAAAGAGTTAAATGCTCAGGGCACTACCATCATTCTGACCACGCACTATCTGGAAGAAGCAGAAATGCTATGCCGCAATATAGGCATCATTCAACATGGTGAACTGGTAGAAAATACTTCAATGAAGGGATTGCTGGCGAAGCTTAAGTCGGAAACCTTCATTCTGGATCTAGCAACGAAAAGTCCGTTGCCAAAACTTGATGGTTACCATAGCCGTTTGACTGATACTTCTACCCTGGAAGTGGAAGTTATGCGTGAACAAGGGCTTAATGGTCTGTTCACGCAACTGAGTGCCCAAGGGATCCAGGTATTGAGCATGCGTAACAAGGCAAACCGGTTGGAAGAGTTGTTCGTCAATCTGGTGAATGGCAATGGAGAACAAGAATGACGCATTTGTATTGGGTCGCCTTGAAGAGCATCTGGGCAAAAGAGATTAACCGTTTTGCACGCATCTGGATCCAGACTTTGGTTCCACCAGTGATCACCATGACGCTGTATTTCATCATTTTCGGTAACCTGATTGGTTCACGTATTGGTGAAATGCATGGCTTTGATTACATGCAGTTTATCGTCCCTGGCCTGATCATGATGGCCGTGATCACTAATTCTTATGCAAACGTAGCGGCGTCGTTCTTCAGTGCCAAGTTCCAGCGCAACATTGAAGAGCTGTTGGTGGCCCCGGTGCCAACCCATGTTGTTATTGCCGGTTATGTTGGTGGTGGAGTTGCGCGCGGTATTTGCGTAGGGATGTTGGTTACAGTCATTTCACTGTTCTTTGTTCCGCTGCAGGTACATGCCTGGTGGGTAATTGCATTAACGTTGCTGCTGACGGCGATACTCTTCTCGTTGGGGGGGCTGATCAACGCTGTTTTTGCCACTACTTTTGACGATATCAGCTTAGTCCCGACGTTTGTATTGACGCCGCTGACTTACTTGGGCGGTGTGTTTTACTCGTTAACGCTGTTACCCCCATTCTGGCAGGCAGTATCTAAGCTCAACCCTATTGTTTACATGATTAGTGGTTTTCGCTTCGGTTTCCTGGGAATTGCTGATGTGCCGTTGGTATTCACTATGGCGGTACTGATAGCGTTCATTGTTGTGTTTTATTGGTTGGCCTGGTACTTGATTGAACGTGGTCGCGGTTTACGTTCCTGATTATCTACGGTTACTTCGGGGGAAGGGGCTGCACGCACAGACAAATGGTTGTTAAGTGATTTGAACAGTGTTTATGCTGCCTCAAGGATGAGGCTCACAGGCTTCTAAACAGGTGTTCTCAATACCGCGACACATCACGCTTCTGGCAGGTGGGAATGATGAGGAACGCCGACACGTTGTAAACCCCTCCCAGGGGGCTGGTATCGCGCATCCCTGCGCTCAATGGTCGGCTAATCTGCATCACTGACACCTGTTGCACTATTATGTGCACCTATTTAGGCTGTCCCCACTCAGTGGAAGAGGATTTATTGATTTGGCTCATGTATCAATTAAATCAATAGAGTTGTGAGTGTAACCTCTTTCTCTCAATGATTTAAATCGTGTTATGCTAGCTCTCCGCTTTTTTATTTCTAATTACACATTCCGAAGTAGAACAAACCATGCAGCCTCAACACAAAACAGTGGCAGTATTATTTGGCATTTTTATGTCGTTATCGGTCCACTCGGCGTTAGCAAATTTGCTGCCGAAAAAAAGTACTGTTAAAGCCGAGTACATGGAGGCACAGCGTAATAGTGAAATCTATTCGTTGATCGGCGAGCATGTTATCCCTGTCGGCCAGGTGAAGAAGGGGCAAGTGCTCCAAATCTTCCCGGCAGAGGCAGAATACTATGAGTTCAAGTTTGGTCACGGGACTGGCTTTATAAATAAATCTGACGTGCGTAACGTCGGAGAATCCCGAAAAATAAATTACAGACTGGGGGAATTGAAAAGGCAGGTTACTAACCAAAACCTGATCACTCAGCGGTCAACCAACGTTTACACTGCGCCTGACAGCAATAGTGAAATCTTTGGTGTGCTGGAAGAGAATCTACGTTACCCGATTATCGGCAAACGGAAAGACAGACTAAACAACACTTGGTATGAAGTGAATATCGGTGAACGTTTGGGGTTTGTCAGCGAACGGGACTGTGAGATTGATAACGGTATTCCGGTGCTTACCTATCATCATTTGCTGAAAAACGAAGAGAACAAGCGTTTCCGAAACACGTCAACCACCACTTCTGACGTGGCATTCAGCAATCAGATGACTTACCTCAAACGTGCGGGCTATGACACCATTTCCCTGTACCAACTGGAAGCTTATCTGAAGAATCGGATTAACTTGCCAGCAAAAGCTGTAGTGCTCACCTTCGACGATGGACTAAAATCGGTTTATCGCTACGCTTATCCGGTTTTAAAAGAGTATGGTTTCCGTGCCACAGCGTTTGTTATTTCTTCTAGGGTTAAACGCTATCCGCAAAAATGGAACCCGGACTCGCTTCAGTTTGTGAGTATTTCTGAGCTGAGAGAAATCCAGGATGTTTTTGATATTCAATCACACACTCATTTTTTGCATCGCACCGGCGTTAACCGCAAGCCGATTTTGCTGAGCCGTTCTTTGCACAATATTGAGTTTGATTTTGAGCGTTCAAGAAGGGCATTGGAACAGTTTAACCCGCATGTGTTGTATCTTTCCTACCCGTTTGGAGGTTATAACCAAAATGCTATCCAGGCGGCAAAAGATGCTGGATTCCACATGGCGGTGACCACGGTTCAGGGTAAAGTGAAACCAGGGGATAATCCGTATACCTTGAAACGATTATATATCCTGCGTACCGATTCGATTCCTACCATGGCTGAGCGCATCTCTAATAAGCCGGGAGCCGTGACGGCTCATTAAAGATAAAACGGGCACTGAAGGTGCCCGTTTTACTGTCAGGCAACCTGAACTGGAACGGCTTTCGCTTTACGCTGCAGGTGGTTTTCGTCTTCAAAGTAAGCGACTTTCGGGCGGTGTTTGCGGGCGTCTGCATCGCTCATCTGCACGTATGAACAGATAATCAGCTTATCGCCAACGCACGCGCAGCGGGCGGCAGCCCCATTGACTGAAATAATGCGTGAACCACGTTCAGCAGCGATAGCATAGGTGGAAAAACGCTGGCCGTTATCAACGTTGTAAATATCGATTGCTTCATATTCCAAGATCCCAGCGGCGTCCAGAAAATCCTGGTCAATGGCGCAGGAACCCTCATAGTGCAGGTCAGCCTGAGTCACTTTCACTCGATGCAGTTTGCCTTGCAACATAGTACGTATCATAGTGTTACCTAACTGATTATCTGCCTTTGCAGGCGGCTGAGTTTGTATATATTTCCTGCTTCTTGGCACCGTTTACTTTAAACCACAGATTTAAATTTAAGAGCATAACGCTACCAAACTGCGATCAGTCTACTGCCAACCTGGTGAAAACGGCAATGAATCTAAAACAAATAGCTTGTACTCATCATGTTCAAGTTGCTTAGATGTTGGCTACGACCAACAGCATCAGTCACATAGCAGGCTATGCTTCTGGTAGATTATGAATCTCTTCCCTGAGTCCACCCTTCGTGCAAGCGTTGTTCAAATCTATTCCCGACGGTTCGGTCCCGGTCTTACAGCCTAGATGCTACTGGAATTGTTTAGATTAGATCGACCTGCTGATTGTCGATCAGTCGGGCTTTGCCCAGCCAGGCAGCCATCAGCACTACTGCTCGGCGGCTCTCCAAACTTAAAGGTTGCAAAGTATCCGCATCGCGAATAAACAGTTCATCCGGTGTGAAACCTACGGCAAGCAGTTTATCGACTGCTTGAGTCAACAGTTCTTCAACGTGGTGTTCACCGTTGCCGAGTTGTTCTGCCAACTCGTTCATGATCTTGCTCAATTGTGGAGCGATCTTACGTTCTTTAGCGGTGAGATAACCATTACGTGAACTGAGTGCTAAGCCATCTTTAGCTCGTACGGTGGGCACCCCAATGATATCGATATCGTAGCCCATATCCGCGACCATTTTTCGGATCAATGCTAACTGTTGGTAGTCCTTTTCACCGAAGCATGCCAGATCGGGTTGCACTAGATTAAACAATTTGCTGACGATAGTGGAAACGCCACGAAAATGCCCTGGTCGACTGGCTCCTTCCAACATGGTGGAGATCCCCGGAACATCGACGCTAGTTTGTTCATCAAGACCTTGAGGATAAATTTCCGCAGGTGCTGGGGCAAAGATCAAATCAACGTTACGACGATCCAGTTTTTCACAGTCTTCCTGCAGAGTGCGTGGGTAACGCGCCAGATCGTCCGGGCGTTCGAATTGCATCGGGTTAACGAAAATACTCACAACCACAATATCTGCACGGGCGCGTGCTTCTTCAACCAGCATCATATGGCCTTCATGCAGATTGCCCATGGTCGGCACCAGAGCGATGCGTTTACCCTCTTGCCGCCAGCGGCGGATTTGCTGGCGCAGCAGTAGCAGGGTTTCGATAATTACCATTCTTTAACTCCTTGAGGTGTAACCGTCAGCGTGCAGCCTTATTTTCAGTTGCTCACTCAATTGAACGAGTGTTCTTCATCGGGGTAGATGCCTTGCTCTACTTCCTGAATATACTGGCGAATGGCACTGCGGATATCACCACTCTGCGCCAGAAAATTTTTAACAAATTTAGGGGTATGCCCGCCGGTTATTCCTAAAGCGTCATGCATCACCAGGATCTGACCATCGGTGGCTTTGCCAGCGCCAATACCGATGACCGGGATCGATAAAGCCTCGGTGACCTTCTGTGCCAGTTCAGTCGGCACGCATTCCAGTACCAGCAGTTGTATCCCTGCCAATTCCAGGTTTTTTGCATCTTCCAGTAGCTGTTTGGCTGCCAATTCGTCACGCCCTTGTACTTTGTAACCACCAAAGACGTTCACAGATTGCGGAGTAAGACCAAGATGGCCACAGACAGGAACGGCACGTTCCGTGAGCATTTTCACCGTTTCGTATAGCCAACTGCCACCCTCCAGTTTGACCATATTTGCCCCGGCACGCATCAGCTCCGCTGCACTGGTAAATGCTTGTTCTGGTGTGGCATAACTCATGAAGGGTAAATCGGCCAGCAGCAGGCTAGCGGGTGCACCACGGCGTACTGCACGGGTATGGTAGGCAACGTCGGCAACGGTAACAGGGAGCGTTGAGTCATGACCTTGCAAGGTCATACCTAACGAGTCGCCAACCAGCAACACCTTAATACCTTGTTCTTCAAACAGCTGTGCGAAGCTGGCGTCGTAAGCCGTTATGGTAGCAAACTTGCGCTGTTCCTGCTTCCATTGGCGCAAATGGCTCAAGGTGGTAGGTTTCATCATAACTTCTCCTGAAAATAGCTGCACTGTGGCTGCGGTACTGGGGCAAAGTGTTGTCATTCTACTGTAACCCTTACGGGGTGGGTAGCATCGATCATGATCGGTAAGATGTTCTTAAGAACCTTATGATGTAATAGCTGCAAATGCTAAAGGGAGAGTTTATGAGAATTTTGTTGATCGAAGATGACAAGTTGATTGGTGATGGCATCAAGGCCGGTTTAACCAAACTGGGTTTTACTATTGATTGGTTCACCGATGGTCTGCTCGGCAAGAACGCGTTGGAAAGTGCCCCTTATGACGCGGTGATCCTCGATCTCAGCCTGCCGGGAATGGATGGGCTTGATCTCTTACGTCTGTGGCGTCAGTCAGGACATGATGTGCCAGTGTTGATTCTCACTGCGCGTGATGCGTTGGAACAGCGTATTAACGGGTTACAAAATGGAGCGGATGACTATCTGTGCAAACCTTTCGCGCTTACCGAAGTTGCTGTGCGTTTACAGGCATTGGTCCGCCGTCGTCACGGTCAATTGGCACCTCAATGGAACCACGGTAATGTTGTGTTTGATACAGCGTCCCGCAATGTGACCTGTAATGGCGAGTCTGTCACGTTGACACCGCGCGAGCTGGCGGTATTGGAGCTGTTTCTGCTCAACAAAGGAAGAGTATTGGCACGGGAACTGATCCAGGAAAAACTGTATAACTGGGACGATGAAGTGAGCAGCAACGCAGTTGAGGTTCATATCCATCATTTGCGCCGGAAGTTAGGGAAAGGCTTTATTCGTACCGTTCATGGCATAGGTTACACGTTGGGAGATGTACCGTGAAGTTTCTAAGCTTGCGATTACGTCTGATATTTATCTTCAGCATGTTGGCGATATTCACCTGGTGTGCTGCCAGTGCGGTGGCTTGGATGATTACACGCCACAGCATCAACGAAGTCTTTGATACACAACAGATGCTGTTTGCCAAGCGGTTAGCAACTACTAACCTGGGAGGTCGTCTCACTGCCCAGAATGAGCAAAGTCTGCCGAAAAACAAAACAATTCTGCATCATGGCAAGCGAGGCGAACAGGAGGAGGACGCGCTGGCGTTTGCTGTTTTTTCTCGTGAGGGCAAAATGTTGCTCAACGACGGAGAAAACGGTACAGACTTTCTGTTTGACGGTAAATCAGAAGGTTTTATCGATAGTAAACTGAAAGGCGATAGCGATAGTTGGCGGTTACTTTGGCTGAACAGCCCAGATGATCGCTACCGTATTGTTGTTGGTCAAGAGTGGGAATATCGTCAGGATATGGCGTTGGATATGGTCACAGGGCAATTGGTTCCGTGGCTGGTGACGTTACCGATCCTGATGTTGTTGATGGCCTTGATGGTGGGCCGTGAACTCAGGCCGTTACGCGAAGTGGCTACAGGGTTACGACATCGGGCTCCAGACGATGCTTCGCTGTTGGATGTTCAGCAAGTACCAACAGAAGTTCGTCCACTTGTCGATGCGCTCAATACGCTGTTCGCACGTATCAATATCATGTTGCTGCGCGAGCGACGCTTCACTTCAGATGCTGCCCATGAGTTGCGCAGCCCACTGACGGCATTGCGGGTGCAAACCGAAGTGGTGCAGCTCGCAGGTGACGACACGCAAATGCGTGAGCATGCGGTGAAAAATCTGACGGTGGGTATCGATCGTGCCACACGATTGGTTGACCAACTGCTCACTCTGTCTCGTCTGGATTCGTTTTCCGACTTAGACGATCTTGAGTCTGTCGATTGGCGCCAACTGGTTACGGCGACATTCGAAGAACAGGACCACATTGCTCACGCTGCCGGCATTACGCTACGTTATGAGCAGCAAGGAGAACCTTCGCAACTATTGGGGCAACGGCTACTGTTATCGTTGCTGGTACGCAATCTGTTAGATAATGCAGTGCGCTATACTCCCGCTGGTGGTTCAGTAACGGTCACACTGACTGCCAGACAACTCAAGATAGAGGACGATGGCCCCGGCGTAACGGATGAGCACCTTGCCAGATTGGGTGAGCGTTTTTATCGCCCACCGGGACAGGAGCAGACGGGGAGTGGGCTGGGGCTTTCAATTGTGCAACTTATTGCTAGCTTACATGGGTTACAAGTGAGCTTTGCTAACCGGCCTGAAGGAGGGTTTATCGCTACGGTAATATTTTAAGCGCCAGAGCTGAGTTTTATGTGCTGTGATGCCAAAGTTCCATGCCATTTTTGGGTACGCGCTTCAAGCACTCAGTGAGGAGGGCACCATCTGGCAGAACCAACCCGGCAGCAATATCTGCCAGTGGGTAGAGCATGAACTCACGTTCTTTCAGGCCATAATGAGGCACGATCAGCCTGTCAGTATTAATGAACTCGTTGCCGTAGAGCATGATATCCAGATCCAGCGTGCGGGGACCCCAACGCTCATCTTTGCGTAACCGCCCCTGGCGACGTTCTATAGCTTGGGTGTGATCAAGCAATTGCTCAGCTGTCAACTGGGTATCCAGTGCCACTACGGCGTTGAGATAATCCGGCTGGTTTTGCGGCCCAAGCGGTTTAGTACGGTAAAATGGTGAACAGATGATCAGGGAGCTTTGCGGAATATCTTCTAACGCGCCTAATGCGGCTTTCACCTGCTGTAATGGATGCGCCAGATTGCTTCCCAGCGCGATATAAACGCGGACCATTATGACCCTTCTTTATTCGGCGTCCTGCGGCGGGGACGGCGCTGACGCGAACGGCGTGGTGCCGCATCTTCACCCAACGTACTCAGCATGTTTTTCTGTTGCGCTGGTGTTGCATCTTGGAATTCATCCCACCATTCTGCCAAACGCAGCATTTCAGGGTTATTTTCCACTTCTGCGCGTAGCACCAGCAGATCGAACGCTGCACGGAATTTAGGATGTTCCATCAGCTTGTGCGCACGTTTTCCCTGGCGACGAGACAAACGTAACTGCAATTGCCAGATGTCACGTACCAGCGTAGTGATCCGTTTTGGGATAGCCAGTGAACGGCATTCTTCGTCAAGGACGTCGTTCATCGCCAGCGCAAAGGCATCGTAATAAGCCAACCCACTCTCTTGTGCCAGCTTTTGTGCATGCTCAAGCAGCGGATACCACAGCATGGCCGCAAACAGGAACGCTGGGTTTACGCGCATATTGTTTTGCAGACGATGATCGGTATTTTTCAGTACCTGTACCAGAATACGCTCCATTGGCGTATCTTGCTGCGGTGTGAAATTGCGCGCAATTAGCGGGAACAGTGGCTGGAATAGTTGATATTCACATAGCTTGAGGTAGGTTTTATAGCCGTAGCCTGTCTGCAGCAATTTCAGCGATTCTTCAAACAGACGTGCTGGCGGGATTTCCCGCAGCAGTGAAGCCAACCGAGGGATGGGTTCGGCAGTTTCTTCGCTGAGGCTCATATCCAGCTTGGCGGCGAAGCGAACGGCGCGGAGCATACGCACCGGGTCTTCACGATAACGAGTTTCTGGATCGCCAATCAGACGGATCACACCCTGTTGCAGGTCGCGTAGGCCGCCCACGTAATCCCGCAAGGTAAAGTCTGCTACGGCGTAATACAGGCTATTGATGGTGAAATCACGGCGCTGAGCATCCTCTTCAATTGAACCAAAGATGTTATCACGCAATAGCATGCCATTTTGGGTCTGCTGAGATGAATTCTTGTCTGATTCTTCACTCTGCTCATGATGACCACGAAAAGTAGCAACCTCAATAATTTCTGGCCCGAACATGACATGAGCTAGTCTGAAACGACGACCAACCAGACGGCAGTTGCGGAACAGTTTGCGTACCTGTTCAGGCGTGGCGTTGGTCGTAATGTCAAAATCCTTGGGTTTTTTGCCGAGTAACAGATCTCGAACGCCACCGCCAACAAGATAGGCTTCATAGCCGGATTTATTCAGGCGATACAGAACCTTCAAGGCGTTTTCGCTGATATCTTTGCGTGAGATCGTATGCTGCTCGCGAGGGATCACATCCATTGAGTGTGTTCCCTCTGCCGCCAGCGCCGGTAAGTGCTGACGCGTAACAGGACGATGCGCAGGCGCCTCTCTACTGTTTTCTGCTAGATGCAGTGGCACTGTGGCTGATTTTTCTGCGGGCGTAATTTCTCCGCGATCTGCTTTTTTATCGCTCGCCGGCGCTTCATCGCGGTTTAGCTTGTCATCGCGGGTTAGTACCTTACGGCAGAAATTGGCTACTCGGGTAAAAATGGCACACCTCGATATTGACGGATAAAAATAGTGATAACAAAAAAATAGCGGCTAATCATAGCTCACCATAATCCCTTTGAGAATGCTGTTGTGTTTTGACGCAGTGAATAGCCTGTTGACGCGGGACATTCTCCAACCGCCAATGTTTCACTGCCCAGCTTAATAACAATGACAAATCAAGATCTTGCCAGCATTCTGGTAGCGGCTGGTGCAAAAATGCCAGTGCCTCAATTAGTACCGGACGCGGATCGCTCAAGGGAAGTGCAGGAGCATGATTTTGCTTCGATAGTTTAAGCCCATTACAACCCAACGCCAGCGGTAAATGGACATATTCAGGAACGCGAGCTTGTAATTGCCGGTACAGTGCAATCTGGCGCACCGTGGGTTCGATTAGATCGGCACCCCGTACTATTTCGGTAACGCCTTGAAAATCATCGTCGATGACGACCGCCAGGTTATAGGCAAACAGGCCGTCACGGCGGCGGATAATGAAATCTTCCTGTGCCAGAGCCCGATCTGCTTGCAGTTCGCCCTGTAACCGATCGTGAAAGACGTAGACGGGATTTGATTGTCGCAAACGCATCGCAGCCCCTTGTGATTCAAGCTGAAGATTGCGGCAATGGCCATCGTATGTACCACCTATCTGCTGGATACGGCTACGGGTACAACAGCAGTAATAGCTCCTGTCCTGTTGTTGCAGCCAATCCAGTGTAGCGCGGTAGGCATCGTGGCGTTGTGATTGATAGAGAACCTCATCGTCCCAGTAGAGACCATAATGCTCTAACGTAGATAAGATACGGGCAGCGGCTCCTGCAACTTCACGCGGGGGATCGATATCTTCAATGCGAACCAGCCATTGCCCACCTTGTGCCCGAGCCTGGAGATAGCTCCCAAGAGCGGCAATCAGCGAACCAAAATGAAGATCCCCGGAAGGTGACGGGGCGAAGCGCCCCACATAGTGACTTTGTGGCATGCCAGAGGTTTTACTCTGTGCGGCACGCGTTTTGCACACGTGCCGCAGGGGGTAACAACTCACTGCTTAGCCGGCCATCTGCTTTTCGCGGATTTCGGCCAACGTCTTGCAGTCGATGCACAAATCGGCAGTTGGGCGTGCCTCAAGGCGACGAATGCCGATCTCAACGCCACAAGATTCGCAGTAGCCGAAATCATCGTCTTCTACTTTCTTCAGCGTTTTCTCGATCTTTTTGATCAGTTTGCGTTCACGATCACGGTTACGCAATTCAAGGCTAAACTCTTCTTCCTGAGTAGCACGGTCTGCTGGATCAGGAAAGTTTGCTGCCTCTTCTTGCATATGTGAAACTGTACGGTTTACTTCGTCCCTGAGTTGGTTGCGCCATGCTTCAAGAATGCGCCTGAAATGCGACAACTGGGCGTTATTCATGTACTCTTCGCCCGGCTTCTCTTGATACGGCTCCACCCCAGCGATGGCGAGAATGCTCAAGGACGAGGTTTTACGGGTTTGCCCTTCTTGCATATTGCTTCTCCTACATACACACGCACTATACCCATCATTCAACAAACTGCCGAGACATCGGCCGCATTGCCCACTCTGGCTACCTAAGCTTACCGTTGCCAAAGGTCTGCTCTGTGACCGTTGCCCCTCATGCTGAATGCAACAAGGTATGTCGAATCCCCAATATGGGGGAAAAACAGGCCGCTATAAATAACAGAAGGGAAGGGTGATGGCAATTATTCCTGTTGCCTGCTTGGCTGTACCTGCGAAGGAAGGTATAACCGACTACGTAATATTCAGTTGTCGATTCATTTTTTCCTGCAAAGGCTAGTCAATAAAAAAAGGCAACTTATCAGATAGATAAACACCATCGGGCGATAATTCCGCCCCGTAACAAAAAACTTCCACTCCTAACAGCCTAACCTGTGCCAGTAATGCCGCATAACGCCGATCAATATGGTACGCGGGGGTGACTTGATGAATACCGCTGTGTAAAACGGCGAAAAACAATACCGCCCGCTGACCTTGTTCAACCACGCTTAACAGTTCACGCAGATGCTTTTGTCCCCTCAACGTCACCGCATCAGGAAAGTAACCACGTTGTTGTTGCAATAGTGTGACTGACTTCACCTCAATATAGCAGTTAACCCTATTTTCCGCCTGTAATAACAAGTCGATACGGCTATTCTCGCTGCCATATTTTACTTCGCCAGTTATTTTACTGTAACCAGATAATTCATTGATTAAATTACGCTCAACTGCCTCGCGAACCAAGGCGTTAGCCCTCAGGGTATTCACACAAATCCAGTCGCCTTGCTGAGTATGAGTGAGTTCCCAACTGTGGGCATATTTGCGCTTGGGATTGTCTGAAGTGGAATACCAGACGGTATCTCCCGGCGTGGCACAGCCTGTCATCGCACCGGTGTTGGCACAATGCAACGTAAAGGTTTCGCCTGCTGGTGTGATCACATCGGCCAGAAAACGTTTGTAACGTTTGATAAGCCGTGCTGGCTTCAGCGGTGGAGTGAAAATCATCGATTATCCTGTTGGCAAAGCTGCCAGCGTTCAAGTTCATGATAGCGGGTGCGGCCATGCTCAAATACTGACTGATATAAAGAGAAATGACTGGCGTTGAACCGCCAATTTGGTGTGGCCGGAGGGATCGCGACGTGCTTGGTGGCTGCACGCAATAGGGTAATATGGGGGTGAAAAGGGAGTGGGCTTTGATAACAACCACTGCGTGCAGCCTGTGAACGCAGCAGTTGCGCCAGTTGTAATAATGCGCGCGGTGCGCGTTTGGTGCCCAGCCATACCACACCCGCACCAGGCCAATGGCCGAGATCGTCGAGGCTCATGTCAAAACCGGTTTGGGCAATGCGCCCTGCCTGCATTTTCAGCGCCTGTTCTTTTTGCGCACTGACTTCGCCAAGAAATGCCAGCGTGAGATGTAGATTGGCGGCAACTACCGGGCGGCCATCATCGGGATGAAAAGAAAGGGCACGCCAGCGGCTCACTTGTTGCTGCAAGGCATCTGGTAGCGAGAGGGCAAAAAACAGGCGGCGAAAATGAGGCATGGATTTCCGGTAAATGAATGAAACGCTGGGTGTAATGCTACAATGTGCGCCGTCCATTAACTACCCCATGGAGAGTTTTGTGTCCTCACTGCCCGTCAGCGCGGTTCTTGATGAACTGCTCGCCGCACTGCAATCTGCACCGCAGGTGTTACTGCATGCCCCAACCGGTGCGGGAAAATCCACCTGGTTACCGCTGCAGATCTTGGCAAAAGCCGGTTTGCCGGGGCGTATTATTATGCTGGAACCCAGGCGATTGGCGGCAAAAAACGTGGCTTATCGTTTGGCACAGCAATTGGGAGAAGAGCCAGGTCAGACCGTAGGTTATCGTATGCGTGCCGAGAGTCAAAGCGGGCCCCATACACGTTTAGAAGTGGTCACTGAGGGTATCCTTACCCGTATGTTGCAGCAGGATGCAGAGCTGCGAGGTGTTTCCCTGATCATTCTTGATGAATTTCACGAGCGTAGTTTACAGGCCGATCTGGCACTTGCTCTGTTGCTTGATGTGCAACAGGGACTGCGGGACGATCTGAAATTGTTGATCATGTCGGCAACGCTGGACAATGCGCGTTTGTCACAACTGTTGCCACAAGCACCGGTGGTGGTATCTGAAGGGCGCAGCTATCCGGTGGCGCGTCAATACCAACCCTTGGCAAGTCATCAAAGGTTGGAAGATGGCGTGGCATCTTCGGTAAAGCGTCTGTTGTCTGAACAGCCTGGGTCGTTACTGCTTTTCCTTCCAGGGGTAGCCGAAATCAACCGTGTGCTCGAGCGGCTCACAGGGGATATTGCTGCCGATGTCGATCTCTGCCCATTGTATGGAGCATTGCCGTTGGCACAGCAACAAAAAGCAATCCAACCGGCGGTTGCCGGGCGGCGCAAGGTTGTGTTAGCAACCAACATCGCAGAAACCAGCCTGACCATTGAAGGTATTCGCCTAGTCGTCGACAGTGGTCTGGAACGTGTTGCCCGGTATGATGTGCGTTCCGGTTTGACCCGGCTGGTCACCCAGCGTATCAGTCAGGCCTCAATGATCCAGCGAGCCGGGCGTGCTGGGCGTATTGAACCCGGCATCTGCTGGCATCTGTTTGCCAAAGAGCAGGCAGAGCGAGCTGTCGAACATGCCGAACCGGAAATTCTGCAAAGCGATTTGACCAGCTTTTGGCTTGAATTGCTGCAATGGGGCTGTGTCGATGTTGGTCAACTGACCTGGATTGATCGGCCACCGACGGCGGCATTAGCAGCTGCTCGCCGCGTATTGCATGCCCTGGCAGCCATTGACGAAGCAGAGAAGTTAACTGCCAAAGGCCGCCTGATGGCCGAATTGGGTTGTGAACCCAGGCTGGCATCTATGCTTTACGCCGGTGCCCAGATGGGCGGAGAAGGGGTAGCCACGGCAGCATTGTTAGCAGCGTTGCTGGAAGAACCACCGCGCGGTGGACAAATGGATATCAGCTATTGGTTGAGTCGTCCCCAATCTCATTGGCAGCGGCGTGCACTTCAGCTAAGCAGACGGTTAACTCAGAAAAGCAGCCAGATTGACGTCGATCTGGCTGCTCCGCTGCTGGCACAGGCTTTTACCGATCGCATTGCCCAGCGGCGTAGCCAAGATGGCCGTTATCTTTTGGCTAACGGCCTAGGGGCAGCGATGAGTCAGGACGAAGCGCTCTCCAGAGCGCCTTGGTTGATTATCCCCAGTTTATTGCAAGGGCATAACAGTCCAGACGCACGTATCCTGTTGGCTTTGCCCGTCGACGTTGAGGAACTGGTTGCTCGCTTGCCAGAGATTGTCAGCAGTCAGACAGCCGTAGAGTGGGATGAGGAAAAGGGCACGTTACGTGCCTGGAAACGCCAGCAGATTGGCCGCTTGATATTGCGTGCTCAACTGCAGGCCAAACCGGCCGAAGAAGAGCTACAGCAGGCACTGATAAACTGGGTACGGGCTGAAGGTTTGACGGTGTTGAACTGGGATAATACAGCGGAACAGTTACGGCTGCGGTTGCACTGTGCTCAACGCTGGCTGCCGGAAGAAGCATGGCCGCGGGTAGATGATGAGTCGTTGCTTGAAACATTAGAAAAATGGCTTCTGCCATCGCTGCAGGGGGTGTGCGATCTTCGGGGATTGAAACAGGTGAATATCGCCCAAGCGTTGGTTTCCCTGCTGGATTGGCAGCAAAAACAGCGGCTGGATAAAGCGTTACCTACGCATTACACCGTGCCGACCGGGAGTCACCTACCCATACGCTATGACGTAGATAAACCGCCCGCACTGGCTGTGCGTTTACAAGAAATGTTCGGTGAAAAATTCAGCCCAATGTTGGCTGAGGGTCGCATTGCTGTGGTGCTTGAGTTACTCTCACCCGCATACAGGCCGTTGCAGATAACCAGCGATCTGGCTGCCTTTTGGCAGGGGGCGTATCGCGAAGTACAAAAAGAGATGAAAGGGCGCTATCCCAAACATGTATGGCCAGACGATCCGGCCAGTTCCGCCCCTACCAGACGAACAAAAAAACACCAATAATCAAATACCTGTTAGTAGCATGGCAGGTGAGAATTTGCTGAATTCAGATGTTTCTTCTGTTCAACCTCACGGTATGGGAACAGATTAAGCGACAAAAAATGGCTGAGAGGGCCACTAGCGTGGAGAGCAACAGCAATGGCTGGTGATGACCGCGAGCCGATTGGGCGTAAAGGGAAACAACCAAAACGTAATGCATCACGCAAGATGTTACGCCGTCGCCATGATGATGACTACGGTGATGATGAACAAGACGATTATCGGGATGAGAAAGAAGATGAACACGATGACGAGGAAGAGCGCATGCCGCGTAAGGTAAAAGCGAATTCGCCACCTAAAAAACGCCGTTGGCTTGGTTTGCTGATCAAACTATTTCTGGTTATTGCTGTATTGCTGGCAGTTTACGGCGTTTATTTGGACTCTCAGATCCGCAGCCGTATTGACGGCAAGGTCTGGGAATTGCCAGCCGCGGTCTATGGCCGCATGGTGAATCTAGAGCCGGGTATGCCATACAGCAAAAAGGAGATGATCAGCCTGCTAGAGGGAATGCAATATCGTCAGGTCAGCCGCATGACGCGTCCAGGTGAGTTCACCGTGCAAGATAACAGTATTGAGATGCTGCGTCGTCCGTTCGACTTCCCTGATGGCAAAGAAGGGCAGATCCATGCCCGGCTTGATTTCCAGAACAATAGGTTGACTAAAATCGTCAACATGGAAAACCAGCGCAACTTTGGTTTCTTCCGCCTTGATCCGCGCTTGATCACTATGCTGCAATCGCCAAATGGCGAACAGCGCCTGTTTGTGCCGCGTACGGGTTTTTCAGACCTGCTCGTGGAGACGCTGCTCGCTACCGAAGATCGTCATTTTTATGAGCATGAAGGCGTCAGCCCTTACTCTATTGCTCGAGCGGTGTTGGCTAACCTGACCGCCGGACGCGCGGTGCAGGGCGGCAGTACCTTGACTCAACAATTGGTAAAAAACCTGTTCCTGACCAATGAACGTTCACTGTGGCGGAAACTTAACGAAGCTTATATGGCGCTGTTGATGGATTATCGCTATAGCAAAGACCGCATTCTGGAACTGTATCTGAATGAAGTGTATCTCGGTCAAAGCGGTAGTGACGAAATCCGTGGTTTTCCGTTAGCCAGTTTGTATTACTTTGGCCGCCCGGTCGATGAACTGAGTCTGGATCAGCAGGCGTTGCTAGTGGGTATGGTAAAAGGGGCATCTTTGTATAACCCCTGGCGTAATCCGAAACTCACGCTAGAACGCCGTAACCTGGTACTCAAGCTATTGCAGAACCAGGGGGTGATCGATGCAGAGCTTTATAACATGCTGAGTGCGCGTCCATTGGGTGTGCAGCCAAAAGGTGGTGTGATTTCACCGCAGCCAGCGTTTATGCAACTGGTACGTCAGGAGTTGCAGAACAAACTGGGTGATAAAATTAACGATCTTTCAGGTGTAAAAATCTTCACAACCTTTGATCCTGTTTCACAGGATGCAGCCGAGAAGGCGGTAGAAGAGGGTATTCCCGCACTGCGTGCGGCACGCCATCTTAACGATCTGGAAGCGGCGATGGTGATTGTCGATCGTTTTACCGGTGAGGTGCGTGCTATGGTTGGCGGAGCTAATTCGCAGTTTGCTGGTTTTAACCGCGCAATGCAGGCGCGCCGTTTGGTGGGGTCATTGGCTAAACCGCCAACTTACTTAACCGCATTGTCTGAACCGGATAAATATCGCCTCAATACTTGGTTGTCCGACCAGCCTTTGTCGATCAAATTACCCAATGGTAGCTCTTGGCAGCCTAATAACTATGATCGTCAGTTCCGTGGCCGAGT
Organism: Serratia sp. UGAL515B_01; assembly: GCF_033095805.1. Taxonomy (NCBI): domain Bacteria; kingdom Pseudomonadati; phylum Pseudomonadota; class Gammaproteobacteria; order Enterobacterales; family Yersiniaceae; genus Serratia; species Serratia sp. UGAL515B_01. The sequence goes on from NZ_CP109901.1 coordinate 876,869, forward strand.
GATGCTGGTTGATGCTTTGGCCAATTCGCTCAACGTGCCGACGGTAAACTTGGGTATGTCTGTGGGACTGGATCATATCAGTGCCACATTGCAACTTTTGGGCATTCCCAAAACAGCGATCACCCCTTTGCCTTCGATGCTATTAGGGGCGATCGGTCTGACACCGATGGAAGTCGCGCAGGAATACCAAACTATTGCCAGCGGAGGCAACCGTGCGCCGCTGTCTGCCGTGCGCTCGGTGATTGCGGAAGATGGTTCCGTATTGTATCAGAGCTTCCCACAAGCGGAGCGAGTGGTACCGGCACAAGCGGCTTATCTGACAATGTATGCGATGCAGCAGGGCGTGGCTCGCGGGACTTCCCGATCACTGACGGCCAAGTTCTCCAATTACAATCTGGCAGCTAAAACCGGTACCACTAATGACTTACGCGACAGCTGGTTTGCCGGTATCGACGGTAAGGAAGTGGCGATCGCCTGGGTAGGGCGTGACAACAATGCCCCATCCAAACTCACAGGAGCCAGCGGTGCACTGACCTTGTACCGTCGTTATCTGGAAAACCAAACGCCGTTGATTTTGACGTTGCAACAGCCAGAAGGGATCAGCCAGATGGCAATTGATACCGACGGTAACTTTATCTGTAGCGGCAGCGGAGCGCGTACTATCCCGGTTTGGACCGAAAACCCGCAGCGTTTATGCCAGGCATCTGGGCTGCAACAAACCCAACAGCAATCGCAAGGTGAGCAGAAAGATGACGATGGTGTTGCAGGCTGGATTAAGGATATGTTTGGTCAGTAAAGAACGGTTGCCATGTTAAGCATGATGGCCAATTAACGTTACTCTGTTATTTAGCCTGCGGCTTTCTGTTGCAGGCTTTTTTGTCATTCTGATTTTTTATTTCATTTCTGTTAATGCCGTTATCCCTCTTATTTTTATCGTTATTTTACAACAGAAATCCTCTTGCAGTTTTCCTTTGCTTACGCATAAAATTCTCTGCTTATAAAAACCATTATCATTTGCATTCGTAATCAACTTACACCAGAGAAATCAGATATGTCGACCAAGCGTCACTACTCATCACCGGCTAAACCAGACTTTTTCCCCGTTAGCGTATTAGTCGCCACAATTGCAGCTACGCTAACGTTGCCAGCGGTTGCGGCTCAAACCTCGTTAGCCACTGATGCAGATACTATTACGGTGGTCGGTGGGGCCAGTGGCGCCCAGCAAGAAAATGCCTGGGGCCCTGTGGGTACCATTGTGGCGAAGCATAGTGCGACAGGAACCAAAACCGATACGCCGATACAAAAGAACCCTCAGTCTGTTTCTGTGATCACCAAAGAAGAGATAGAGATGCGTAATGCTACTTCGGTGAAAAACATTTTGAGTTATACCCCTGGTGTTTTTGCCAGCCGTGGTAGCTCTAATACTTACGATGCGATTGCGATCCGTGGTTTTACCACGGTGAATACCAATCAGTACTTAGATGGCCTCAAGCTTCAGGGAGACAATTACTCTGAGGCCTCCATTGATCCTTACTTCCTCGAACGAGTGGAGTTATTGCGCGGACCATCCTCCGTTCTGTATGGCAAAAGTAATCCTGGCGGCGTAATCACCATGGTGAGCAAACGGCCAACGACGGAACTCCTGAGAGAAATCCAGTTTAAAATGGGAACCGATAACCTGTTCCAGACGGGTTTTGATTTCAGTAATGCACTGGATGATAACGGTATTTTTTCCTATCGTCTGACTGGGCTAGCGAAAGATAGCAACGTTCAGCAGGACATGGTGAAAGAAAAACGCTATGCCATAGCTCCTTCTTTCACTTGGCATCCTGATGACAAGACCAATTTCACTTTGCTGACCAATTTCCAGAACGACCCTTATGCCGGATTCTACGGCTGGTTGCCGAAGCAGGGGACACTGATCCCTTTACCCGATGGCAGCAAGTTATCAACCCGTTTCAATGACGGTGAAGCCAGTAATTACATGGCACGCAAGCAACGTATGCTTGGCTACAGTTTTGATCACGCTTTTAATGATACTTGGACAGTACGACAGAATCTGCGCTATATGCAGTTGGAAACCGACTTTAAGAGTATCTACGGTAACGGTGTTTCACCAGCAATGCCAACGACGTTGAATCGGGCCTATGTTCAGTCAAAAGAACATCTTAATAGTTTCACCGTTGATACTCAGGCACAGGCCAAACTGGAAACGGGTACGATAGACCATACTCTGCTGTTTGGTGTCGATTACATGCGCATGCGTAATGACATCAACGCTGGGTTTGGTTCTGCTGACAGCCTCAGCCTCACTAATCCGCAATATGGCAATGATAGTTATACCATTACCTTTCCCTATGATTATCTTAACCGTCAGGAGCAGACAGGACTGTATGCACAGGAACAAGGGCAATGGAATCAATGGTTATTGACCCTGGGAGGCCGTTATGACCGGGCTAAAACCTCGGCCTACAATCGTAATAAGAATGCTACCGATGAGCAGACTGACGGCCAATTCACTTGGCGTGGCGGTTTGAACTATCTGTTTGATAACGGCATAACGCCTTATTTCAGCTACAGTGAATCCTTTGAGCCTAATCTTGGCACAACAGCCAGTGGTAGTACTTTTAAACCGTCTATTGGCAGGCAGTATGAAACCGGGGTGAAGTATGTATCGAAAGATCGCCCGATGGTTCTGACTGCTGCGTTATATCAATTGACCAAGGACAACAATCTGACCAGCGACCCTGACAATAGCCGGTTTAGTGTCCAGAGTGGTGAGATCCGTTCGCGCGGTCTTGAGTTAGAAGCCAAAGCGGCACTTAATGCGAACGTAAACCTTACCGCTTCTTATACCTATACGGATGCGGAGTATACGCAGGATACCCATTTTCAGGGTAAGCGGCCGGTAGAAGTGCCGAAGCATTTGGCCTCTTTGTGGGCGGACTACACCTTCCATGAGACAGTACTTAGTGGTCTGACCTTCGGTTCTGGTGTGCGTTATGTCGGCTCCAGTTCCAGCTTTAACGCCGATAACACTACGTTCAACGTGCCCGACTACACATTGGTTGATGCAACCGTGAAATATGACCTAGCCCGTTTTGGCCTACCAGGCTCATCAGTTGGGATTAACGTGAATAACTTGTTTGATAAAACCTATGTATCAAGTTGCTATCGTGACCATGCCTGTTACTGGGGGCAAGAACGCCAAGTTGTTGCTACCGCAACTTTCCGCTTCTAATCGACTAAAGGGGCGGCTATGTGCTGCTCCTGATAAGCAGGGTCTATGCAGGATAAACACCTTAATCACGATGCCACGTTCCGACTTGAACAAATGAGCTTTGCTGTTGGTGGTCGTGAGCTGTTACAACCCCTCACGCTGACTTTCCCCCAGGGCAAAATGTGTGGTTTGCTCGGCCATAATGGTTCGGGAAAATCCACACTGTTGAAAATTCTTGCTCGTCATCAACGTGCTACCGCTGGCCAGGCAATGCTTAATGGGCAAAAGTTGGATCAATGGCAGAGTAAAGCTTTTGCACGACAGGTGGCATATTTACCTCAACAATTGCCAGCGGCGGAGGGGATGACAGTACGTGAACTGGTAGCCGTTGGCCGCTATCCGTGGCATGGCGCATTGGGGCGTTTCAAAACGACCGATCGTGAACATGTCGAAGAAGCGATTGGATTGGTAGGATTGAAACCCTTCGCTAACCGCTTGGTAGATAGCCTCTCGGGTGGTGAACGTCAGCGTGCCTGGCTGGCAATGATGGTTGCACAGGATAGCCGCTGCCTATTATTGGATGAGCCGACTTCTGCATTGGACATTGCGCATCAGGTTGATGTTTTGGCTCTGGTTCAACGCCTAAGTCATGAGCGTGGGCTGACGGTGATTGCCGTATTGCACGATATTAATATGGCTGCCCGCTTTTGCGATTACCTGATTGCCCTGCGAGGGGGAACTACGATCGCGCAAGGCTCACCGCTTGAACTTATGCAGGAAAGCGTGTTGGAGCAGATCTATGGTATTCCGATGGGGATACTGTCGCATCCGAAGGGTGGTGCACCAGTGAGCTTTGTCTATTAATGTCTTCACTTTCTGATTTCTATCATGATCCCTTACGCCGTCGTTTGTTAGCAGCAATGGCATTATCACCGCTGCTGTTTTCCTTGCCGACGCGCGCCACAGAACGTCTGGATATTACCCGTATCGTTGCTCTGGAATGGCTGCCTGTCGAACTGCTTGTTGCTCTCGGTGTGATGCCGCTTGCCGTGGCGGATATCCATAACTACAACCAATGGGTGCAACACCCACGGTTGCCGAAATCGGTGATAGATGTTGGGCAGCGTACAGAGCCAAATCTGGAATTGTTACAACAGCTTAACCCCTCGTTGCTTCTGCTTTCCAAGGGATACGGCCCGGCACCACAAAAACTGCAACCTATTGCCCCAACGATGGAATTTGCTTTCAATGATGGGGGGAGGGAACCGCTTGATGTGGCTAAAAACTCTTTACAACAGTTGGCAACGCGGATAGGGCTTGAAGCCCGAGCGATACAACATTTACAACTGTTTGATACTTTCCTAGTGGATGCTCGTAGCCGTTTGCAGAGTTACAGACAACAACCGTTGTTGCTGTTTTCTCTGTTGGATACCCGTCACGCATTGGTCATTGGTCAGAACAGCCTGTTTCAGGCAGTAATGGAAAGGTTGGATATCGAAAATGCCTGGCAGGAGGAAACCAATTTCTGGGGGACTTCGGTGGTTGGTATTGAACGCCTGATGACCGTAAAAAACGCACGTGCGATTTATCTTGATCATGGCAATCAAACGATGATGGATAAGGTCAGTACTACGCCTCTTTGGCAGGCATTACCCTTTGTTCGCCAGGGGCAATTGCGGCAGATGCCAGCGGTGTGGTTTTACGGGGCGACATTATCGGCTATGCGCTTTTGCCATTTACTGGCGCAAGCGCAGGAGGCTAAGCCATGAGCATGCGCGGGCGTATCCTAACGATAACGCAGATTATTGTGCTATTGATGGTGGCATGCGGTTTAACACTACTCAATCTGTTACACCAACTGCCTGGTGCTCAGTGGTTACAGGCAATATGGCAGCCGGATAGAGATAGTGTGGAACAAATGTTATTCCACTACAGCCTGTTACCACGCTTGTCATTGTCATTGCTGGTTGGTGCAGGATTAGGGCTGGTGGGAGTGCTGTTCCAGCAGGTACTCCGTAATCCATTGGCCGAACCTGCCACGTTAGGTGTTTCTGCTGGTGCCCAACTTGGGCTGACTATCGTGACCTTATGGTCACTGCCAGGGGGAGAATTAACCCGACAACTGGCGGCTATGGTGGGAGCGATAGCGGTAGGAGGCGTGGTATTTGGTGTTGCCAGGGGGAAACAAATGTCTCCTGTCACGCTGATCCTCGCTGGGCTGGTAATGGGATTGTATTGCGGCGCGGTTAATAGCCTGCTGGCATTGTTCAATTATGAACAACTTCAGGGGGTGTTCCTGTGGAGTAGCGGTTCGCTGAATCAGCAGGACTGGGGAACAGTAAAACTTATCCTGCCAAGCTTGCTGATTGCCGCCGTACTAACATTACTATTGCTGCGTCCTCTGACTCTGTTAGGGCTTGATGACGGAGTAGCTCGTAATTTGGGGCTTGGTCTGGCTTTCTCGCGCTTTGCTGCATTGGCGCTGGCGATAATAATCAGCGCAATGTTGGTCAATGCAGTGGGTGTGATCGGTTTTATCGGCCTGTTTGCACCGTTAATGGCTAAAATGATGGGAGCCAGACGTTTGGTACAGCGGATGATGCTGGCTCCGTTTTTAGGGGCATTACTGTTGTGGTTGACCGATCAGATAATCCTTTGGCTGACGCAGGTATGGCGCGAAATCCCGACGGGCGCTGCAACGGCACTGATTGGTGCTCCCTTGTTGCTGTGGCTGTTGCCACGCTTGCGTGACAGTGCGTTTCCTCCATCAATGGTACCTGGTGAAAAAAAACCGCGCATTTTGAGATATCAGCCTTGTTTAACTGCCATTACAAGACACCACCGTGGATGGATCGCGCTAGGTAGCTTGCTGTTTATTAGCGTGATAACCGTTGCACTGATGTTTGGAAGAAATGCCAGTGGGTGGCACTGGAGCCTAGGCGGTGAGTTGGAGGCTTTATTGCCTTGGCGCTGGCCACGGGTCGTTTCTGCATTGTCTGCAGGTATGATGTTGGCGGTTGCAGGGACTCTGATCCAGAAATTGACGGGTAACCCTATGTCTAGCCCGGAGGTACTGGGAGTCAGTTCTGGCGCTGCGTTTGGCATTGTAGTGATGCTGTTTATTGTGCCAGGTGATGCCATTAATTGGTTACTGCCAGCGGGCAGTTTGGGCGCTGCTGCAACACTTATGTTAATTGTGGCTGTGGCCGGTAGAGGTGGGTTTTCCACGGAACGCATGTTGTTGGCAGGTATCGCGCTTGGTACCGCTTTCACCACCACGATGTTTGTCCTGCTTGCCAGCGGTGACCCGCGCATGGGGGGGCTACTGGTATGGATTTCTGGTTCAACTTACTCGGTAGAATCTTCACAGGCTGTGCGCACTGCAACTGTTGCTGTGGTGCTAATTGCATTAGCACCACTATGCCAACGTTGGTTGACTATCTTGCCTCTAGGTGGAGCCAGCGCACGTTCGGCGGGAATTGCATTAACGCCAGTGCGATTGACCATTCTGCTGTTGGCAGCAATGCTGACGGCGATGGCAACGTTGACGGTTGGCCCACTCAGTTTTATTGGCCTGATGGCACCACATATAGCGCGAATGCTTGGTTTTCGCCATGTATTGCCCCAAATCACAGCGGCTGCAGTGATAGGTGGAATTCTGATGGTTTTTGCGGACTGGTGTGGCCGAATGGTGATGTTCCCTTATCAGATCCCGGCTGGACTATTGGCAACCTTCATTGGAGCACCTTACTTTATTTATCTATTGCGTAAACAAAGTGCCTGAGCTGCTTCCCGACATTGGGTGATTTCCCTTCACTGCACATGCGTGCCGCTAACAGGTTACTGGCACAGCACTCAGCAATAAAAACGGCGAACCATTGGCTCGCCGTTTTTACTTACGAAATAACGCGTTACTTCAGCCCAGCGGCCTCACGCAACAGAGCTGCTTTGTCGGTCGCCTCCCAAGGGAAGTTTTCTCGACCAAAGTGTCCATAAGCAGCTGTTTCACGGTAAATAGGCTGTAGCAGATCCATCATCTTGATCAGGCCATATGGGCGTAAATCGAAGAATTCGCGCACCAGCATGGTCAACTGCTCAGTAGAGACTTTCTCAGTACCAAAAGTTTCTACCATGATAGAGGTGGGTTCAGCCACACCGATAGCATAGGACACTTGGATTTCGCAACGATCGGCCAAGCCAGCAGCAACGATATTTTTTGCCACGTAACGCGCAGCGTAGGCAGCAGAACGGTCAACCTTTGACGGATCTTTACCGGAAAATGCGCCGCCACCATGACGGGCCATACCACCGTAGGTATCGACGATGATTTTACGACCCGTTAGACCACAGTCTCCCATTGGGCCACCAATAACAAAGCGCCCGGTTGGGTTGATGTGGTATTTAGTACTTGCTGTCAACCACTCCGCAGGGAGAACCGGCTTGATGATCTCTTCCATCACCGCCTCTTGCAGATCCTTTAGAGCGATATCGTCAGAGTGTTGTGTGGAAAGAACCACTGCATCAATACCAATGATTTTGCCATCATCATACTGGAAAGTGACCTGGCTTTTGGCATCAGGACGTAGCCACGACAGCGTGCCGTTTTTACGGACTTCAGACTGGCGCTGAACCAGACGGTGTGCGTAAGTGATTGGTGCAGGCATCAAAACTTCAGTTTCGTTGGTGGCATAACCAAACATCAGCCCTTGATCGCCAGCACCTTGTTCAAGTGGATCGCTACGGTCTACACCTTGGTTGATATCTGGGGATTGTTTACCTATAGCGCTCAATACTGCACAGGAATTGGCATCAAAACCCATATCAGAATGGACATAACCAATCTCGCGAACGGTCTGACGGGTGATCTCTTCAATATCAACCCAAGCGCTGGTGGTGATTTCACCGCCAACCAGGACCATACCGGTTTTCACGTAGGTCTCACAAGCCACACGTGCTTTTGGATCCTGTTCTAAAATGGCGTCAAGAACGGCATCGGAGATTTGGTCTGCAATTTTATCAGGATGTCCTTCAGAGACAGATTCTGACGTGAAAAGGTGTTTAGCCATAGTGTTCTTTACCTTGCATAAGACGGGTTAGAAATGACTGCACAGCACTAGAGATCCGGGCATCAGCGGGAAAGGCCTTCCTCTGATGGTGAAGTGGATCCTGTAACGCCCCTCAGGCAAAGCCGTTAAGCAGTTTAACAGTTAACCGATATAGACGGATTAACATCTGGACGTCTATTTTAGGTCAGCTTTTAGCCGGATTGCTAGCAATATTTTGCTTCCCCACTCTTTTACTCAAGGCTTGTGCCACCATTTTTATCGTTTGAAACAGTTTCAAGCGGATTTTCATTTTGCATTTTGCCCGGTGCTCCGGTATAAACTGCCCGCATGGCTCATTTCGTGTGCAGCGTATGGCAGGAAATTGTCACTTTTTGTAAAAACCGACAATGCCACTTTAATTGGCAATTTTTGCTCTTACACTATATTGAGACTCGGTCGTTCATGAGAAACGACGAGCATGGAGGTGGTTGGATTAATGATCCATTGTCTACCGGTTGTTGCCCCTCAACAGCAGTGCCGTTCCGGCGCGCATTTTCCTTTTATTTCCCGTCTGGTCTTAACTACGTCTATCCGATGTTGCACAACATCTGAGGGCTATTCAGTATCCTCTGGCTGATTATCGGCCGTCTAAATAACAGAAAATCGTTGTCTATAGCTTTTCTGTAGGACGTGTTTTGATCCGACTCATGAGGTTTGGGCAGGCTGCTCTACAACATATAAAAATCGATTGCCAATTAAGGTAATTAGAATAAATCACTATTATAATTATTTTTTAGGCTTACTGTGCTGGTTTTTAGCTGAAGTAGTGACTGACTATACCGTTAATGTATCAGGTGAAGAGAATAATGTTTGCCGATATGCCGATTCATCGCTCGTCAGTAGCGGGTAAAAAATTTATCTTTACGCTCCAAACAGGAGGTTGCCATGAATGCTCGTGATACCAGCAAGATGCTGCGTACTTATAACGTCGCCTACTGGGGCAACAATTATTATGACGTTAACGAACTCGGCCACATCAGCGTGTGCCCTGATCCAGACGTTCCGCATGCGCGTGTCGACCTCGCCGAACTGGTGAAAGAGCGCCAAAAAGAGGGCTTACGCCTGCCCGCCTTATTCTGTTTTCCGCAGATCCTGCAACATCGTTTGCGTTCCATTAACGCTGCATTTAAACGCGCACGCGAGTCATTTGGTTACGAAGGTGGCTACTTTTTGGTTTATCCGATCAAGGTCAATCAGCACCGTCGTGTGATTGAGTCGCTGGTCAATTCCGGTGAGCCGTTAGGCTTGGAAGCCGGTTCTAAAGCGGAACTAATGGCTGTATTGGCTCATGCCGGTATGACTCGTTCAGTGATCGTTTGTAATGGGTACAAAGACCGTGAATATATTCGTCTGGCATTGATCGGTGAAAAGTTAGGGCACAAAGTGTACCTGGTGATCGAGAAAATGTCGGAAATCAAGCCGGTACTTGAAGAAGCTGAACGCCTGAATGTGATACCACGCTTAGGTGTGCGCGCGCGTCTGGCTTCTCAGGGGTCCGGTAAATGGCAGGCGAGCGGGGGCGAGAAATCTAAATTCGGTCTGGCGGCTGTTCAGGTACTAAAACTGGTAGAAACGCTTCGTGAAGCAGGGCGTTTGGATAGTTTGCAATTGCTCCATTTCCATCTCGGTTCTCAATTGGCCAACATTCGCGACATTGCCACTGGCGTACGTGAGTCTGCGCGTTTTTATGTGGAACTGCACAAGCTTGGCGTTAACATTCAATGTTTCGACGTAGGTGGTGGCCTGGGGGTTGATTACGAGGGTACCCGTTCACAATCTGATTGCTCGGTAAACTATGGTCTGAACGAATACGCCAACAACGTTATTTGGGGAATTGGGGATGCTTGTAATGAACACGGCTTACCACATCCCACGGTCATTACCGAGTCTGGTCGCGCTGTAACCGCCCATCATACTGTGCTGGTGTCTAACGTTATTGGTGTTGAACGCAACGAGTTTTGTGATCCTGTTCCTCCGGTTGAAAATGCTCCACGTGCACTGGAAAGTATGTGGGAAACCTGGCAAGAAATGAACGAGCCAGAAAATCGACGCTCATTGCGTGAATGGCTACATGATAGTCAGATGGATCTGCATGATGTGCACACCCAATATGCGCATGGCATGCTGGACTTGACCAAACGCGCCTATGCGGAACAGCTATATCTGAACATTTGCAATAAGATCCAACAGCAACTTGATCCGAGCAATCGCGCACACCGGCCGATTATTGATGAACTGCAAGAGCGAATGGCAGACAAATTTTACGTCAACTTCTCGTTGTTCCAGTCGATGCCCGACGCTTGGGGGATCGATCAGTTGTTTCCAGTATTGCCATTGGAAGGCTTGGACAAACCACCAGAGGGACGCGCTGTATTGTTGGATATCACCTGTGATTCCGATGGCACCATCGATCATTATGTCGATGGTGATGGTGTAGCAACAACGATGCCAATGCCGCCATACGATCCAGAAAATCCACCTGCACTGGGTTTCTTCATGGTTGGTGCCTATCAGGAAATTCTGGGCAATATGCATAACCTGTTTGGTGATACCGCATCGGTTGATGTGTTTGTGTTCCCTGACGGTACGGTAGAAACCGAGTTGTCTGATGAAGGTGATACGGTTGCTGATATGTTGGAATATGTTCAGCTTGACCCCACTGCGCTGTTGGCCAAGTTCCGCGATCAGGTAAAAGAAACCGATTTGGATACTGAATTGCAAGCACAGTTTGTGGAAGAGTTTGAAGCCGGACTATATGGATATACCTATCTTGAGGATGAGTAACTAAATACTGCATGGTCCCCTCAAATGTTACTACTGAGGGGATCGTCTAAAATTTCAATTTATGTTAATAATTCAAATTGACTGTTCAATAACCTTTTTAGTCATAATTTACTTTATGAATTGATGATCCAAAAATTAAATATAATTCTAATTTTAAATAATGTAATCATAAAACAAATAAATAAATGTTGTTATTTTCTATGTAAGTGCCGCTAAGTATCCTGAGTTATTTTTTATTTAACCCTCAAGATTTAAATTAAAACCACGGATTCTTGAGGAAATATCTTTTATTGATAGTTGATTGCTATCAATACTGATTTTTAGAGCGTTTTTTATTGATAAGTTGATTTGTTCTGCGCTATTCTCCTTTTTAAGACCGATAACTCTTAATTTTTACTTTTTACCCCAAAGGATGTTGTAATAAGTAGTATCTTTTTTATAAGGAGAATAATGAAGACTAACTGAATAGTTATCAGGCTTTCACAGATGTTCTGGAATGACATTCTTTCATGCCGATGAAAAGTATTACCAAATATTCGGAACAACTTGAGTTACATGAGTGTAACAAACTTATAATTTTGTCTATATCCAAAATAATTCGAGTTGCTTTTAGGCGGCAACTGAGCGAACTCCCAGGAGCTTACTCAGGTAAGTGACGCGGTTAAACGAAGGCAGTCAACACCCAAGCAACTTGAAGCATCATGAGTTTAAGCTCATCGGAATTATGAATCTCATTGCAGAGGCTACATGTTGTAGGTGAGCAAGCATTGTTCAAATCATCCTTCACTCGAAGGCAATCAATATTGCTGAAGTATGAAGGATAATGGATATACGGGTCTACAGTAGCCGGAGGATTTCCCTTCGTTATGCTTACGGATTTATTATGCGCGGTGCACGGATAGTGCTCATAAAGAGCGGATTGTCATGATGGGAAGGAATGCTAAATAGCTGTGCCCAAATAGATGCACGTTCTTCAGATGGGAGTGATGTAGGGTTAGTCGAGCGTTAAGTACATGAGCTTGATAAAAATCACAAGGGAGGAGCCACACTGTGTCGGCGTTTCATATCAATCCCACCAGCCTGAAGCGTAAAGTGAAATGCTATTAAGCGCAGATGGTTAGGCAATATGCTGTTATCCGCTGAATATTATGTGTTCAATTGAATGAGGTTTTTATGATTTTAAAGTTGATTCCGGTTGCGTCAATTCTGTTACTGACAGCCTGCTCATCCAGCAGTGGGTATAAAAAGGCTGATAAGATCGGAGTAAGTCAAGAACAGCAGGTCCAGGCTGAAAAGTACACCCAAGAGAAAAATTCTTCGATGTCAATGGATGCTATTGCTTCGAGCAATAATGAGTGTGTTGATAATTTTAATTTTCTCCGGCAGGCAGATAGTACCCAATATCAGAAGTTTTCTCTTGACTATATTAAAGTTGGCACTGGCTATAAATTCCTTAATGTGAACAAAAATATCATGGGGGATGATGCAAAATCTGTATACACCATGAAATTGGATATGAAACTTGATGCCCTGTGTAATAAGGTGAATTTTGCCAGTTACCAGATCATCAAACAAAAAATAAAAGAACTTGGTGGAATATAAAACGATGAAGTTTTAAACAGTATTCATGTTTAGATGAATACTGTTTAGCGTATTGTAGGGGGTGTGAGATGGTTTATTTAGTATCAACGTGTGGATGATTTTAGCTATTGATATAGCCAATATAGTCAAAGTAATTTTATGTTGCAGGGAAACGAAAATAAGCATTTGCTTAGAGTATGCAGGCTCAATTATATGAATTAGGCCTGGATGTGTCATCTCCTGCATATTGATGGGCAATAGAGATATTGCCAATATTAACTAATGGAATAGTAAATGATGACCTCTGTGTGCGGACTCAGGAAAGTTACTTCATGGTTGCTTATTTTTGCACAGCTTATAACGCCGGTATTGAGCATGGTGCCAGCAGCTGTTAGAGCAGATGTTCCCCCCGAAATGCAGAGTACGATTAGTGGGTTGGATACACTGATTTTTGGGGATAACCCTCTAAGTCCATCATTACCGGCAGCACCAACATCAGATGCTAAAAAAAATGAACAGATGCCCTCGTTTCCGCCTGCCGAAAAGAGTGGTGGGTATACAACTTCCCCCTTGCCAACTTCAGAAAAAACAGATAAATCGGGAAACAGCGTTCCTTCATTTGCTGATTCCGATAGGCTTCCTGACCTGCCTTATCCGATGTCTGATAGTGGTTCACCAACAGTTGAGCCGAAACAGAATACTCAATTGGGTAAGTTTGCTATCAGCAATAACAATAATGATGAACCAACAAATAGCCTTGCTTCTGGTGCCATGCAGGTTGGATCTTTGCTATCCAGTGAAAATAAGGCAGAGGCTACAATTAATTACGCAAGAAGTATTGGGGAGGGGCTAATTAATCAGCAGGTGAATGATTGGTTGAACCAGTTTGGTAACGCAAAAGTCTCTTTCGGTACGGATAAAAAAATTTCTGGTGACATACTTATTCCTCTTCATGACTCTGTTCAAAATATTCTTTTCTCCCAGATTGGTACTCGCCACAGTCAAGATCGTAATACGGCTAATTTGGGGCTGGGCTACCGTCAGTATCTCAATGATTGGTTGTTAGGAGTAAACACCTTCTATGACTATGACTATACAGGAAAGAACCGTCGGTTAGGTGTTGGGGGAGAAGCTTGGCGTAACTATCTGAAATTGGCAGTTAATGGCTATATCAGGTTAACGAATTGGCATCAGTCTGTGCTCCAGGCTATGGAGGATTATGATGAACGTCCTGCAAACGGTTTTGATATCAGAGCTGAAGGGTATGTACCTACCTGGCCGAACTTAGGTGGCAGCCTAAAGTATGAGCAATATTTGGGGAAAGGAATTTCAGTCTCTGATAATGCCAGCCCTAACTCGTTGAAAGAAAATCCCATGGTATTGACGGCGGGGCTTAACTATACACCTTTTCCGTTAATGACTCTTTCAGCTTCCCGCTCTGTCGGTAACTCAAATAACACTCACCTAGGGCTGGATATCAATTATCGCCTTGGGGTGCCGTGGTATCGCCAGATAAGCCCAGATTCTGTTGATCTCATGCGTAGTTTGGCAGGGAATAAATATGATCTTGTTGATCGTAACTACAACATTGTCATGCAGTACCGTAAGCAAGATTTATTGCATATCCAGCTACCAGCAAGGCAGAACGTACAGGCGTTGGAAACCACCATTATTTCGCTGAACGTTTCTCGGGCTAAGCATGGCCTGAAAAGCGTAGATTGGTCTGTTTCACCAGAGTTTACGAGAGATGGCGGGCAATATCGTATCTTATCACCGACGCAATTGCAGATAACACTTCCCGCCTATGTGTTCACGAGGAGAGCAGTTTCCAACTATTCGCTCGCGCAACACGATGAAATACCACAGGAGTATCAGATCAGCGCAGTAGCGACGGATAACAACGGTAACCAATCTAACAAGGCTGTCATGATGCTAGGCCTTGTGCCATCTGACAATGTAGTGGGTAGCTTGACCCTTGCACCCAATGACCACCAGCAACCCGCAAATAATACGGCAGCCTATGCAGTTACTGCCATTGTGAAAGATGTAGATAATAAGCCTCTTGCTGGCCAGACAATCACGTTTAGTGTTGATGGGCTGACTGACATAAAAGGTGAACCTGGGACACAGCTAAATTCTGTGGATAACAGTGTCCCATCCGATCCCCGCCAGTTGATGGTTACGACGAAAACTGACGGCAAGGCTGTGGTACAGCTACGTAGCCGTATAGCGGGTAAAGGCAATATTACCGCAACGATGGCTAACGGGAATTTCAGGAAGGTGCCGCTATCCTTTGCAGGTGATAGCGCGACAGCCACTGTTCGGGAGATCTGGCTGGATGACAAAGTGACCAATAAAGTTGCTAATGGGAAAAATGCCTTCACTTTTAGTGCAGTTGTGCGGGATGCGAATGACAACCCGGTCGCTAATGAAACGGTAACTTGGAGTAAAAACCGTGGTGATGTGACATTGTCGCCTGTAATCGGCGTCACTGATGGCGAGGGCAGAGTAAAGGTACAGTTGCTCAGTAGTACAAAAGCGGTGGATGGCATTTTGCTGAGTGCAAGGACTGGAAACCAGGCTTCGCAGGTGATGGCAGACAAGCAGGTCAGTTTCACTGCGGCAACTATAGGTTCAGTAGTCCTGAGTGATAGTGAAAACAGCAAAGTTGCGGACGGTAAGAGTAGCTTTACTTATCTTGTTAAGGTGATTGATGGCGGCGGTAACCCCGTGTCTGATATGCCTATTACAGCCGTTGCAGATAAGAAAGAGGTCAACGTCACAGTGAAGTCGGTGACGGATAACAATGGCCAGGCTACTGTGACGATGCAAAGTACCACTGCAGCAAGTGATATCACATTGAGTGCAATGACGGGTAATGAAGGTGCCCCTGTTGCGGCAGACAGGAAGGTCAACTTCATTGCTGGGGCGGTGAGTCCTGGTAAATCGACGTTTAGTGCTTTGCCGGAAGGCATCGTAGCTGACGATAAGAGTATGTCCATACTGACCCTGACACTGAAGGACGAAAATGGTAATGCAGTCAGAGGGCAGGCCGATGCCTTAAGTGCAGCGGTAACTGGGGTGACTGGCACCAAGGTGACGGGTTTTACTGAAGTCTCTGCAGGTAATTATACGGCAATGCTGACAGGCTCTGTGGCAGGCAAGGTGGCTGTGGCAGCAGTGCACGGTGCAGAGAAGGCCAGTAATAATGTCCCTAATGTGACACTCACTGCGGATAGTAAAACAGCGACAATCAGAAATGAGTATTTTACGGCAGATAGTGGTGCAAAGGCTGACGGTAAAGGTAGTAATCTCGTGAAAGTCGTTGTGACTGATGCACTGGGAAACCTAGTGGCGGGTCAAACAGTGACCTTTGCAGTGACAAAAGGTGACGCACAACTGACACAAACAAAAGTAATTACCGGGCCTGACGGAGTTGCACAAACCTCGCTTTTCAGTACGGTTGCGGGAGACAACTTGCTGACAGCTTCGCTCAATGGTGTGACGACAAAAGAGATATCCTCTATTTTTATCGCCGATAGCAGCACGGCGACGTTGACTGAATTAAAGGTGATGCAAGACAACGCGTTGGCCAACGGCACGGCGATGGATCGTGTACGGCTCATGGTTAAGGATGCCAATGGTAACGTGTTGAGTGGGCAGACTGTAACGCTGATGGCAGATCAGGGTGCAACGGTTGCCAAGAGTGCCACTACAGATCAGAACGGAATGGCTATGGTGATGCTTACCAGTACCAAAGCTGGTGCCAGCATGGTGACTGCAATACTGGGTGGCAGCCAGAAGTCGGCGGAAGTGCACTTCCGAGCTGACGCTAGGACAGCCAAGGTGGCCACGTTGGCTATCATCCAGGACAACGCATTGGCTAACGGCAAAGCAACTGACCGTATCCAACTTACAGTTACCGACGCGCAAGGGAACGCACTGAACGGGCAAACGGTGATCCTGGCGACCGATCAGGTAGCGGTGATAGATAAGAGTGTCACCACTGGCGAAGACGGCAAAGCCACAACGACGTTGAACAGTACGGTAGCAGGTGTGATCAAGGTAACTGCAACGTTGGGCAGCAGCCAGCAAACGGTGGAAGCGCACTTTAAGGCCGATGTCAGCACAGCGAAGGTCGCAGCTTTGGCGATCACGCAGGACAACGCATTGGCCAACGGCAAAGCCACCAATCATCTCCAACTGACGGTTACGGACGCACAGGGAAATGTGTTGAGTGGGCAGACAGTGACACTGGCAGCAGATCACGGGGCAGCGATTGTCCAAAACGTGACTACTGACGAGGATGGCAAGGCTACAGCGACGCTGAGCAGCACGATGGCAGGCACTGTCAAGGTGACGGCGGTGTTGGGTGCCAGCCAGCAAACGGTGGAAGCGCACTTTAAGGCCGATGCCAGCACGGCGAAGGTGGCTGCTTTGACGATCACGCAGGACAACGCACTGGCCAACGGTAAGGCTACTAATCGTCTCCAACTCACGGTTACAGACGTGCAGGGTAACGCGCTGAATGGTCAACAGGTAGAGCTGGTGGCAGATGGTGGGGCAACTGTCGTCAAAAGTGTGACTACTGGCGAGAATGGAACGGCCACAGCGACGCTAAGCAGCACAATGGCTGGCGTGATCAAGGTGACGGCGACGTTGGGTGCCAGCCAGCAGACGGTGGAAGCGCACTTTAAGGCCGATGTCAGTACGGCGAAGGTCGCAGCTTTGGCGGTCATACAGGACAACGCATTGGCCGACGGCAAGACCACCAATCGTATCGAAATCACGGTCACGGACGCACTGGGAAATATGTTGAGTGGGCAGGCAGTGACACTGGCGGCAGATCGTGATGCAACGCTCGTTAAGAGCGTCACTACGGATGAGGACGGCAAGGCTTCTGCGACGCTGAGCAGTACGGCAGCAGGTGTGATCAAGGTGACGGCGACGTTGGGTGCTAGCCAGCAGATGGTGGAAGCACACTTTAAGGCTGATGTCAGTACGGCGAAGGTGGCTGCTTTGATGGTCACGCAGGACAACGGATTGGCTAACGGCAAAGCCACCAATCGTCTTCAACTCATGGTCACGGACGCGCAAGGGAACGCACTGCATGGGCAAACTGTCGCCTTGGCGGCCGATCAGGGGGCGATGATAGATAAAAGCGTCAGCACTGGTGAAGACGGTAAAGCTACAACGACGTTGAGCAGCACGATGGCAGGCACTGTCAAGGTAACGGCGACGTTGGGTACCAGTCAGCAAATAGTAGAGGCGCATTTTAGAGCGGACAGCAGTACGGCGAAGGTCACAGCGATAGTCGTCACCCAGGACAACGCGTTGGCTAACGGCAAAGCCACCAATCGTCTCCAACTGACAGTCACAGATGCACAAGGTAACGCGCTGAACGGACAAACAGTGACCCTGTCGGCAGATCAAGGGGCGACAATCGCCAAAAACGTGATTACTGGCGAAAACGGAACGGCCACAACGACGTTGAGCAGCACGGTGGCAGGTACTGTCAAGGTGACGGCGACGCTGGGCGATAGCCAGCAGACGGTGGAAGCGCATTTCAGGGCAGACAGTAGCACGGCGAAGGTTGCCACTTTGGCGGTCACGCAGGACAACGCATTGGCCAACGGCAAAGCCACCAATAGCGTCCAACTGATGGTCACGGACGCACGGGGTAACGCGCTGAACGGCCAGACGGTGACGCTGACTACAGAGCAAGGGGCAACGATTGCCAAAAGCGTGATCACTGCGGAGGACGGCAAGGCTACAGCAACGCTGAGCAGCACGGTAGCTGGTGTGATCAAGGTGACGGCCACCTTAGGTGAGAGTCAGCAGACGACGGATACGCACTTCATAGCGGATAGCAGTACGGCCAAGGTCGCTGCTCTGCTGGTCACGCAGGACAACGTATTGGCCAACGGTAAAGCCACCAATACTATCCAACTGATGGTTACGGACGCACAGGGTAACGCGCTGAACGGCCAAACGGTGATGTTGGCTACAGAGCAAGGTGCGACGATTGCCAAGAGCGTGATCACCGGGGAGGACGGCAAGGCTACAGCAACGCTGAGCAGCACGTTAGCAGGTATTATCAAAGTGACGGCCACCTTGGGCGACGGCAAGCAGACGGTGGAGACCCACTTTAAGGCAGATGCCAGTACCGCCGTAGTGAGCACTGTGACTCTAAACGGCACTGATGTTACTCAACCAGCGAATGGAACGATCAGTTTCATGTATACCGTGAAGGTCGTTGACGCTAACGGCAATCCAGTACCTGATGTCGATGTTAGGGTATCTACCGATAAATCGGTAAGTATTACCACCAGTAATCATAAAACAGATGCACAGGGGCAGCTACAAACAGGTATAGGTAACATCAAAGCGTGGAATGATGTCACTTTGAGTGCGATGACGGACAATCAACTCACACCAGTGGCAGCAGATAAAAAAGTGAGCTTTGTCGCTGATGCTGTGTCCCCAAAGGATTCAACATTCACAATTTCACAAGTTCGAATCATGGCGAATGGGCAAGATCAGGCCGTGCTCAGCTTGGCGCTTAAAGATAAAAATGCTAACGCAGTGAGCGGCATAGGCAATGCTTTGAAAGCAGTAGTAAGCGGTGTATCTGATACAAGCGTGACGGACTTTACTGAAGGTGAACCAGGGAGCTACACGGCAAGGTTAAGCGGTACAACGACAGGTACTGCGATGGTGACCATAATGCAAGGGAGCGATCAGATTGATCTGAGAGAGCAGAATTTGACCTTGTTTAATTATAACTTTGCAATTGCGCCATCAGTTGTGAGGGTTGTCATTGGGGGTAAACATCAGTTTTCCGTTGTGGCTACAGCTTCTGATACCAAGGCGGTTGAAACTGTAGCATCAGGTACAACCTGGACAAGCAGTGCAACGGCGATAGCGACAGTTGACACTGCGGCTATTGCAACAGGTAAAGAGGAAGGTAATGTCTCTATTGAGGCTAAAGGTACATACAAGGGGTTTGATTATAAGGAAACCGCTGAGCTTCAGGTAAAATCCCCAAGAACATCAGATGAGTATGGTAACAAGAGGTCGGGAGATATCGCTGATAAATTTATCGTAGAGCCGCCAAGTTATTCACTGTATGCATCTGGAGGTGCTTATGTGGATGCCATTGGAACTACTGAGCGTCAGATTGGTGGTTCCGGGGGGGGCGCAATTACTATACCTAACCTCAATAGCGTTGATAAGGTGTCAGTGAAAATCAGCCATACCAACGAATCCTGGAATAAAGAACAGGGTGTTGATGTGGTTTCAAAACTGGTTTTCCATTTTCGTGATGGTCGAACTATGACGGTTGGTGGAGGGGCAGATAGGGGAGACCCTTCACCGAAAGAGTATGATGTTTCTGTACCAGAAGGGTATATCTTGCAAGGCTATGATGTCGCAGGGTCGAGAGCTGGCTATCTCCACACGATTAAATTCATATTTATGCCAGTACTTGATGATAAAGCCAGATAACCCGGTTTTTGAAAATACATGAACCCAAGTTTCTTCAAGATGTTGGTAGGTGAACGAGATGAATCAGACGGGTTGATGCAATCAACCCATTCGAAGGATTGAGGTAACCAAAACACCAGCATTTTGAAGAGCAACGGGGGGTTAAGGCATTGTAGGCGCAGTTAATGGTTAGTGAATGAAGCCCTATAAAATATAAGGTTTCAGCGTGTGTACCTTAAACTACCGCTGCTAGCCCTCATCTACGGCTCCAAATTGGCTGCAAGTTATCACAAATTTGTTAACTAGCCGTGAGGATTTGGTCAGGTTTTTCTCTGTAAGTTATCGTTATCGGTTTTTTATCTGAGGTGACGATAATGATCAACAGACGGTATTTCATCCTTGGCTGTGGGGCGGTTACGGCCATTTATGCCGTGGGTTTACTTTCAGCACTCTTCTCCCGTTCTGTAAGAGCAGAGCAATTTGCTATCAACTATACCGCCGAGCAATGGCGCCAACGCCTTTCTGCCAGGCAATACGCTATTTTGCGTGAAGAAGGGACAGAAGCCCCCTATAGCAGTCCTCTTAACGATGAGCACCGTCAGGGGGTATTTTCCTGCGCGGGTTGCGACCAGCCACTTTTCTATTCCAACACCAAATTTGACAGCCACACTGGGTGGCCAAGTTTCTGGCAACCTATAGAAAAGGCTGTAGCGACAAGAACGGACAGCTCATTTGGCATGGTTCGTGAAGAAGTGCATTGCTCTCGTTGCGGTGGTCATTTAGGACATGTTTTTGATGATGGTCCTGCGCCGACCGGTCTACGTTACTGCATGAATGGCCTAGCGATGGTCTTTACGCCACAGTCTGCTTGAACAATTAAGTGAGGTATATGGTGAAAAAGGTGAATAATCTGGCAGTTCGGTTACGTTCATACGGTTTGTTGGGAGCCATTATGGTTGCTGCAGTAACGTGTTTTAACACTTTTGCCTGGCCGCTAAATAATGCGGAAACAGCGGTAGTGATCCCTGCACCAGTAGAAGACGAATCACCTACAACGTCTCCTACTGAAACAGCAATATTTGCCGGTGGCTGTTTTTGGGGCGTCCAAGGTGTTTTCCAGCATGTTAAGGGTGTGACCAATGCAGTGTCGGGTTATACCGGCGGAATGCAGCAAACGGCGAGCTACCAAGAGGTGAGTGATGGGAGTACGGGCCATGCGGAGTCTGTACAGGTGACCTTTGATCCACAGCAGATATCCTATGGTCAATTGTTGCAGATCTTTTTTTCTGTTGCCCATAACCCGACCGAACTTAATCGTCAAGGGCCAGACAGTGGTACACAGTACCGTTCAGCTATTTTCCCACTCAACGAGTCACAGCAACGGGTTGCTAAGGCATATATAGCGCAGTTGGACGCCAGTAAAAGCTTTTCTAAGCCCCTGGTGACCAGCGTTGAGGTAAACAGGCATTTCTATCCTGCGGAAGACTATCATCAGAACTATTTGACCAACAATCCCAACCAGCCCTATATCGTGATCAATGACTTGCCAAAGATCAAACAGTTACAGCAATTATTCCCAACACAATATCGTATAGAACCGGTATTGGTTAATTGAACAATGTCTCGATGTATGACAGTTTCGGGAGAAAAATTTCCTAATTAGAGACTCGTTTGTGGAACATTAGCCACCTGATATGTTGAACATTATCGCTTACTGACCAGTGACCGGTCAGAAAATTACTGCCTTGATGCGTTAAAATGTACCTTGAGCCTTTTTATACTTTTTAAGGAATGCTCCCTGTTTGGGGCAAGATTCTTAGACTCTCTTTTGTTCTGTATCCACCTCTCTTTGATTGTCAGGAGGGAATGGGTAGTATACTCGTCATACTTCAAGTTGCATGTGCGTTGGCTTTCCTCACTCACCCCAGTCACTTACTTGAGTAAGCGCCTGGGGATTCGTTGCGTTGCCGCCTTCCTGCAACTCGAATTATTTTGGGTATAGATAGTTTCGTTAGCTGTCTCTTCGAAATAGACATTTGTTGAGACAGCCTTAACTACCCAGAGTATGCCGTAATAAATTTAACTTGATGGATGACTTTAGAACCATATACCTCATAGCCTTGTATGGTATAACCATCTTTTATGACAAACTCCTCTTCAGTTAATGTAGGTATATCACCTTGTGGATTACTACCGCAGGTCACGCTAGTACCATCCTTATAAACAAACACCAGTCGGCCTATAACTATTCCACCCCAACCACTACTATACCCACTGAATATTTTGATCTTCGCTAACATATCGGTATTATCAACATCGATTTTCGTTGGACCATTTCCCCCAACTCCTCCCATATTGGCGACAAGCCAACCACATGTCATAGGAATGAAATAGTCGGGTGCCTGAATAATCAAAGTACCTTGCTGGTCCCCCGTTCTCGCTGCACCATAGGCCTTTGAGTAGACTAAGGGTAAAACTTCTAAACTGGTGTTGACATCAAACTTCATGCCTTCATAGGTCCCCGTAGCTTTAATATTGGCTGAGCCGGAAGCCACCGCTGAAATTATGCCTGCCGAGTTCACAGTTGCAATACCTGTATTAGCGGATGACCAGGTTATACCGTTTTTAATCAATGTGTTGTTACCTTTGCCATCTATGAGATACAGCGACAGTTGGTAAGAGCTTTTCTCTGCAATTTTCTTATTAGCAGGAGAAAGTTCAAAACTCACGAAGCTGACTTTTACGCTGGTATTTCTCTCTCCAACCTTGGCTGAGACAGTAACTGTACCTGCACTGCCACTGGTAATCGCTAAGGTAGCTTGCCCATTGACGTCGGTTTTAAGTGCGTTGTTGCTCGGGACCCCAGCCACACTCGTGGTGGTAAAGGTGACCTCATAGTTCGGCAGCGGGTTGCCGTTGGCATCAGTGACCAGCAATGTAACGTTATTGCTGCTCTTGCTATCTGCTAGGGTGTAGCCAGTGTTACTGACTGTCATTGCACTGTCGGTAACCGTAGGGGTGCTGCTGTCGGCTATGAAGCCCAGCTCGACGCTGACGTCCTTGCCGCCCACGGAGGTGGTGACGGTCACGGTGCCGGCCTGGTCACTGGTGACCGGCAGGGTGGCTATCCCGCCGGTATCGGTTTTCACCGTGACGTTCTCTTGCGTGCCGTCCGGCTGGGTGACGGTAAAGGTGACCTCATAGTTCGGGACCGGGTTGCCGTTGGCGTCCACCACCGGCAGGGTGACCGGATTGCTGGCCTTGCCGTCGGCGACGGTACTGCCCGGGTTACCGGCGGTGAGGCTGTTGTCGGCCACGGTGGCGGTGCTGCTGTCGGCGGTGAAGCCCAGCTCGACGCTGACGTCTTTGCCGCCGACGGAGGTGGTGACGGTGACGGTGCCCGCCTGGTCACTGGTGACCGGCAGGGTAGCCATCCCGTTGGCATCGGTTTTCACCGTGACGTTCTCTTGCGTGCCGTCCGGCTGGGTGACGGTAAAGGTGACCTCATAGTCCGGGACCGGGTTGCCGTTGGCGTCCACCACCGGCAGGGTGACCGGGTTGCTGGCTTTACCGTCGGCGACGGTGCTGCCGGCATTGCCGGTGGTCAGGCTGTTATCGGCAATCGTCGCGCTGCTGCTGTCGGCGGTGAAGCCCAGCTCGACGCTGACGTCCTTGCCGCCGACGGAGGTGGTGACGGTGACGGTGCCCGCCTGGTCACTGGTGACCGGCAGGGTAGCCATCCCGTTGGCATCGGTTTTCACCGTGACGGTGCTGTCGCTGCCGTCCGGCTGGGTGACGGTAAAGGTGACCTCATAGTCCGGCACCGGGTTACCGTTCGCATCGACCACCGGCAGGGTGACCGGATTGCTGGCCTTGCCGTCGGCCACGGTACTGCCCGGGTTACCGGCGGTGAGGCTGTTGTCGGCCACGGTGGCGGTGCTGCTGTCGGCGGTGAAGCCCAGCTCGACGCTGACGTCCTTGCCGCCGACGGAGGTGGTGACGGTGACGGTGCCCGCCTGGTCACTGGTGACCGGCAGGGTAGCCATCCCGTTGGCATCGGTTTTGACGGTGACGGTGCTGTCGCTGCCGTCCGGCTGGGTGACGGTAAAGGTGACCTCATAGTCCGGCACCGGGTTGCCGTTCGCATCGACCACCGGCAGGGTGACCGGGTTGCTGGCTTTGCCATCGGCCACGGTGCTGCCGGCGTTACCGGCGGTGAGGCTGTTGTCGGCCACGGTGGCGGTGCTGCTGTCGGCGGTGAAGCCCAGCTCGACGCTGACGTCCTTGCCGCCGACGGAGGTGGTGACGGTGACGGTGCCCGCCTGGTCACTGGTGACCAGGCGGGTGGCAACGCCGTTAGTATCGGTTTTCACCGTGACGTTCTCTTGCGTGCCGTCCGGTTTCGTCACGGTAAAGGTGACCTCATAGTTCGGCACCGGGTTACCGTTGGCGTCCACCACCGGCAGGGTGACCGGGTTACTGGCCTTGCCGTCGGCGACGGTACTGCCCGGGTTGCCGGCGGTCAGGCTGTTGTCGGCCACGGTGGCGGTGCTGCTGTCGGCGGTGAAGCCCAGCTCGACGCTGACGTCTTTGCCGCCCACGGAGGTGGTGACCGAGACGGTGCCCGCCTGGTCACTGGTGACCGGCAGGGTAGCCATCCCGTTGGCATCGGTTTTCACCGTGACGGTGCTGTCGCTGCCGTCCGGCTGGGTGACGGTAAAGGTGACCTCATAGTCCGGGATCGGGTTGCCGTTGGCGTCCACCACCGGCAGCGTGACCGGGTTGCTGGCTTTACCGTCGGCGACGGTGCTGCCGGCATTGCCGGTGGTCAGGCTGTTATCGGCAATCGTCGCGCTGCTGCTGTCGGCAATAAAGTCGAGACCGACGCTGACGTCTTTGCCGCCGACGCTGGTGGTGACCGTGACGGTGCCCGCCTGCTCGCTGGTGACCGGCAGGGTGGCAACGCCATTGGCATCGGTTTTCACCGTGACGTTCTCTTGCGTGCCGTCCGGCTGGGTGACGGTAAAGGTGACTTCATAGTCCGGCACCGGGTTACCGTTCGCATCGACCACCGGCAGGGTGACCGGGTTACTGGCCTTGCCGTCGGCGACGGTGCTGCCGGCATTGCCGGCGGTGAGGCTGTTATCGGCAATCGTCGCGCTGCTGCTGTCGGCAATAAAGTCGAGGCCAACGCTGACATCCTTGCCCCCCACGGAGGTGGTGACGGTCACGGTGCCCGCCTGGTCACTGGTGACCGGCAGGGTAGCCATCCCGTTGGCATCGGTTTTCACCGTGACGGTGCTGTCGCTGCCGTCCGGCTGGGTGACGGTAAAGGTGACCTCATAGTCCGGGACCGGGTTGCCGTTGGCGTCCACCACCGGCAGGGTGACCGGGTTACTGGTTTTGCCGTCGGCGACGGTGCTGCCGGCGTTACCGGCGGTGAGGCTGTTGTCGGCCACGGTGGCGGTGCTGCTGTCGGCGGTGAAGCCCAGCTCGACGCTGACGTCCTTGCCGCCGACGGAGGTGGTGACGGTGACGGTGCCCGCCTGGTCACTGGTGACCGGCAGGGTAGCCATCCCGTTGGCATCGGTTTTCACCGTGACGGTGCTGTCGCTGCCGTCCGGCTGGGTGACGGTAAAGGTGACCTCATAGTCCGGGACCGGGTTGCCGTTGGCGTCCACCACCGGCAGGGTGACCGGATTGCTGGCTTTGCCGTCGGCGACGGTACTGCCCGGGTTACCGGCGGTGAGGCTGTTGTCGGCCACGGTGGCGGTGCTGCTGTCGGCGGTGAAGCCCAGCTCGACGCTGACGTCCTTGCCGCCGACGGAGGTGGTGACCGTGACGGTGCCCGCCTGCTCGCTGGTGACCGGCAGGGTGGCAACGCCATTGGCATCGGTTTTGACGGTGACGGTGCTGTCGCTGCCGTCCGGCTGGGTGACGGTAAAGGTGACCTCATAGTCCGGGACCGGGTTGCCGTTGGCGTCCACCACCGGCAGGGTGACCGGGTTACTGGTTTTGCCGTCGGCGACGGTGCTGCCGGCGTTACCGGCGGTGAGGCTGTTGTCGGCCACGGTGGCGGTGCTGCTGTCGGCGGTGAAGCCCAGCTCGACGCTGACGTCCTTGCCGCCGACGGAGGTGGTGACGGTGACGGTGCCCGCCTGGTCACTGGTGACCGGCAGGGTAGCCATCCCGTTGGCATCGGTTTTCACCGTGACGGTGCTGTCGCTGCCGTCCGGCTGGGTGACGGTAAAGGTGACCTCATA